>NZ_JBVJGT010000013.1:0-161899 GCF_055587185.1 Micromonospora sp. NPDC048040
CCCCCCCCCCCCCCCCCCCCCCCCCCCCCCCCCCCCCCCCCCCCCCCCCCCCCCCCCCCCCCCCCCCCCCCCCCCCCCCCCCCCCCCCCCACCCCACCCACCCGACACCGCAAGAAACGCTCAGGCAGCACCCACCCCACCACCGAGGCGCCACACCAACGGGAACGAACTCAGGCAGAGGGCCCCACTCGACACCCGCAACAAACGCCCAGGCAGCACCCCCCCAGCCCACCTGGGCAGCACACCAACAGCACTGAGGCAGCCCCACACCACGCCCAATCGATCACGGCGAAGGAGTCACGCAGCCGGCCGAGATCTGCCGCCTGGTGAGAACAGAGCCCGCGCGGGTGTGCGTACGCCGGAAAGGAGCTGCCCCGCCGGCGGGGCCGGCGGGGCAGCGACGTGCGGGAGTGGGACGGACGTCAGGACGGTTCGGGGGCGCAGATGAAGCGCGGCTCGGCGTCGTAGCGCCAGGTGAACTTCTCCCGCTTCACGACCTTCCCGTCCTTCTTGATGACCCGGAAGGCGTCCTGGGTGAAGCCCTGGCTGCCGCTGGCGGGGATGCAGGTGGGGCCCGGCTCCAGGTAGACGGTCTTCGGCTGGGTGATGTTGCGCCGCGGGCTGTACTCCGTCTTCACGCTGTCCCAGATCTTGGTGCTCCAGATGGACACCGTGATGGAACTGGACGTGTACGAGGTGTCGATCAGGACGCCGTACTCGGTGTTGTTGCGGAACTTGAAGTCCAGGTCCGGCCAGAAGATGGTCGACTCGATGACCGCCGGGTACCGGCTGAACCAGTACGAGTGCGGCTTGTGCTCGACGTCCTCCAGGCCCGCGTAGTAGGTCGCGTTGAACAGCGTGGTGGTGAACTGCGAGGTGCCGCCGCCCACGCCCGGCACCAGCTTGCCGTTCAGGATGACCGGGGCGTCCCGGTAGCCCTGGGCGTAGCCGCGCTCGCCGGTGTGCCCGTTGAGCGAGAACGTCTCGCCGGGCAGGACGACCGTGCCGTCCACGTCCTTGGCGATCGTGATGATGTTCTGGCTGCGCGGCGAGGAGAGCCCACCGGTGAACCGGGTGGTGAACGTGGACACCCGCTCCTTGATGCCGAGCCCGGCCAGCTTCTCCGCGGTCAGCTCCGGCTCGGCCGGCTTCAGCTCGCCGGTGACCTTCCGGTCCTCCGCCTTCGGCAGGACGGCCAGCAGGTCGCGGCCGAGGGCGCCGCTGTCGAGCTGCTTCCCCGGCTTGCCGTCGACGACCTTCGGCTTGCCCCCGGAGATGGTCATCCGGGCGTCCTTCGGCGGAATCTCGATCGTCGCCAGGTCGTCGCCGAGCGCGGCGCGCAGCCGCTTCACGTCGACCTGCGGGGTCAGTTTGCCGGCCTTGTCGGCGGTGAACCGGAGGCTCCTTGCGATCGCCTTCGGCGGGATCTGCACGGAGCCCTTGTCGGTGGTGAGCGTGACGGGCGCGGCGACGGCCGGCTCCGCCAGCTCGGTGACCAGCCGGTCCACCTCCTCGGCGGTGGTCACCGGGTGCGTCTCGACCAGCGGCACGGTCACCGGCTGGCGGCTCAGCCAGCCCTCCCGCACCACCTGCGCGGAGCGCTCCGGATCCAGCGCGAGGCTCGGCTTCGGGTGCACCGCCTTCGGCGTGGTGCCCTTCCAGGTGATCGCCGGCATCGTCATCTTCCGGCCCTGGTCGCCGACCACCTTCTTCAGGGCGGTGTCGAGCCGGGCGACGTCCACGGTCACCACCGGCTGCACCGCGCGGGACCCGACGAGCCGGTCGACCGCGTGCGCGTCCGCCTCGGCCGCCGCCGCCACGGTGGCGTCGACGTCGACCGCCAGGCCGACCTCGGCCGGGACGATCTCGGCGGTCCGCTCGCCGACGCGTACCGACAGGGGGGCCGCGAGTTCGGCGGCGCGGCGGTCCAGCGCCGCCCGCAGTTCCCGGGCGGCGTCCGCGCGGCTCCGGCCGCCGAGCTCCGCCCCGAGCACCGTCGTCCCGCGGGGCACGTCACCGGCGTACGCGTAGGCGCCCACTCCCGCCACGGAGGCCAGCACCGCCGTGGCGACACCGGCGGCGAGCAGCAGGCGGACCCGGCGGGACCGGGACGCCCCGCCCGGCCGGCCGGCGGGCACGACGGGTGCCGGCTCGTCACCCGGCCAGGTCACCGCGGTGACCTGCACGGTGGGCCGGTCGTCGGCGGGTGGGCTCTTCTCGCCGTACAGCGTCACGGTCACCTCGATCGGGGCATACCACAAAGGGGGGAGCGCTCGCCCCGCCCGGAAGACACCTACGGTAACCGGCGGCCCGGCGCGGCGGCAGTCTGCGCCCCTCCCGTTGCGGCAACGCGTGTCGCGCGGCGGGTCGGCGGGGTCAGCCCGGGCGCGGGGCGCGGCGGCGGCCATGGCACGGTAGGGGCATGCGAGCGGACGAGGCGGTCCTGGCGTACGGCGGCGGTTGGCTGGACCGGGCGGGGGAGTTGCGCGCCGACCCGGAGCGGATCGCGGCGCTGCTGGCCGACCCGGGCAGCGTCGTTCTGCCGTTCTGGCGGGACCGCTGCCTGGTCGCGGATGACGTGCCGGTGCGGTTGACCGGGGACCTGGCGGCCGGGGTGCTCGCCGTCGCCGACGAGACCGCCTTCCTGGGCATGGGCGACGACAGGTCGGCCGTCTTCGCGGTGGACCTTTCCGGCCTGTCCGAGGCCGCCGCCGTCGAGGCGGCCGGGGCGGGCGCCGCCGTGGACGTCCGGGCGTTGGTCGGCCGGCTCGGTCCGGCCGAGGCGGCCGTCCAGGCGTACGCGCGGGGGCTGCTGCACTGGCACCGGCAGCAGCGCTTCTGCGGCGCCTGCGGGGCGTCGACCGTGGCCCGGGGCGGGGGACACGTCCGGTCCTGCACCGGAGCGGACTGCGGCCGGCTCCTCTTTCCCCGGATCGAACCGGCGGTCATCGTGCTGGTCGAGGTGCCCGGCGCCCCGGACCGCTGCCTGCTGGCCCGGCACGCGGGCGCGCGGGAGGGGGCGTACTCGACGCTCGCCGGTTTCGTGGAGGTGGGCGAGAGCCTGGAGGACGCGGTCCGGCGGGAGATGGCCGAGGAGGCCGGGGTGACGGTGACCGACCTGACGTACGTGGGGTCGCAGGCGTGGCCGTTCCCGGCGGGACTGATGGTGGGCTTCCGGGCCACCGCCGCGTCCGAGGAGGTGCGGGTGGACGGCGAGGAGCTGCTGGAGGCGCGCTGGTTCACCCGGGACGAGCTGCGCGAGCGGGTGGCCGCCGGGCGGCCGCTCGGTCGGGTCGACTCGATCGACCACCACCTGCTCCAGTCCTGGCTCGCCGCCGGAGCCTGACTCACTCCACGAGCACGGCGACGGGCGCGGACGGCGGGCCCGTGTCGACGCCGTCGGTGGCAGCGACCCGGAACTCGTAGCGGTGGCCCCGGGTCAGCAGTACGGCGGTGAAGTCGGTTCCGGCCACGGGGTACGGATCCGTCCGCCAGCTCGTGCCGGACGTGACATCCCGGAGCTGGACGCGGTAGGCGAGGCCAGGGCCGGCCTGACGCCAGCTCAGCCGCGCCTCACCGTTGCCGCTCGCCGTCACCGCCAGACCGCCCGGCGTGGGCAGCCGTGGCGTGGCCCGGACCGGCCTGCTCAGCCGACCCGGACCGGCCTGGTTGGCGGCGGCGACCGCGAACTCGTACTCGTGGCCGTTGCGCAGCTGGTGGATCGTGGCCTCGGTGCCCTGCACGGCCACCTTCTCCTCGGTGAAGTCCCGCTCCCCGGCGGTGAGGTCCCGCCGGTAGACGCGGTGCCATCCGCCGGGGTTGGTCGAGCGCCAGGCCAGCTCCACCTGACCCGGCCCGATCTTCGTCACCCGCAGGCCGGCCGGCACCACCTCCGGCGCGGTGAACCGCGCCCGGGCCCGGACCGGCGGGGAGAGGGGCCCCTCGCCGCCGCTGTTCACGGCGCTGACGGCGAACTCGTACTCGTGGTCGTGTCGGAGATGCCGGGCGAGGTGGTTCGCCCTGGTGTCCAGCGACGGCGAGCCGAGGCGGGTCTCGCCCGCCGTCACGTCCCGTCGGTAGACGCGGTAGGAGACGCCCGGTCCGAGGCCGGCCCAGTTGAGCCGGATGTCGCCGTCCGGCTGGGGGCTGGCGGTCGGCCGGGCCGGCGCGGCCGGCGGGGTGACGAACGCGGTGGCCCGGACCGGCGCGGAGGGTTGGCTGTCCCCGCCGCCGCCGACCGCGACGACGGTGAATTCGTACGTCCGCGCGTGCCACAGCGAGTCGACGGTCGCGCTGGTGCCGGTGAACGTGCCGACCAGGGCCGGTGCCCGCTGACCCGATGTGACGTCGCGCTGGTACAGCCGGAACAGTTGGACGAACGGCAGCGGGTCCCAGCGCACCGCGACGTCCCCGGTCCGCCCAGCCGTCGCCCGCAGCCCGCCGGGCGGCGCAGGTGGCGGCACGGTGGCGGTCATCCGCGCCACCGGCGACGGCGGGCCTTCGCCCCGGCGCCCGAGCGTGGTCACCCGGAACTCGTACTCGTGCCCGTTGACGAGGAAGTCGGCGGAGAAGCGGGCCTCGGCGGTCGGCTCGCCGATGCGGACGAAATGGGTCTGGCCGGCGGTCACGTCTCGGCGGTGGACCAGGTAACGCGGCTCGTCGTCGGCCCTGACGGGGTGCCAGCGCAGCTCGGCGTTGCCCGCACCCCGGGCGTCGGCGGTGAGCGCGGCCGGGGCTGGCGGCACGTCGGCCCGGTCCGGCCGGGGGCGGGGCCAGTCGACCTCGACGAAACGCGGCCGGTAGACGCCGGCGTCGGCGTACGTCACCGCGTCGTCGACGTTGTTGACGTTGTACGAGATCAGCAGCTTTCCCGGACGGGCCAGGTCGGGGTGCAGGTCGGCGTCGTAGATGAGGTGCCCGGCGTCGGTCTCCGCGGCGCTGTGCAGGTAGTCCGGCCCGTCGAACGGCCCCGTCGGCCCGGCGGCGGAGTAGGCCACCAGGTCGCCGCTGAAGACGAGGTTGTTCTCGTGGGTCACGAGCAGGTACCGGTCCCCGACCCGCTGCACGCCGTACGACGTGCCGACGCCGCTGAGGACGCGGACGGACCGGTCCACCTCGGGCGCCCAGCCGCTGCCCGTCCAGAACTCCCACGGGCCCGTGAGGTCGTCCCCGGCGACCCGGGCCACGTGCGCGAACTTGGTCTCGCCGCTCGCCTCGGTCCCGTAGATCCACGTGTGCCCGCCGTCGCGGAGCAGCGCGGAGCCCCAGGAGATCCGCTGCCCCAGCGGCAGCGGCCGGACGGTGGTGGGAGCCAGGCCGGGTAACGCGAAGGTGGCCAGCGACGTGCCCAGCAGGACGTGGTCCAGCGGGCCGGCGCCGGTCCGGCGGTAGCGGTTGACCAGCATCTGAAGGCTCTGGCCGACGACCTGGGCGTCGCCGACCCAGTAGAACTGGTCGGCAGCCGGTGGTGGCACCAGCGAGGCGGGCTCCTCGGCGGTGCCGCCGTGCACGGTCTCGCGCAGCTCGTCGCCCTGCTGCACGACCACCGAGTTGTTGATGAACGACGCGGTGTCGGGCCGGGAGCCGTCCGGATCGACCGGGCCGAGGAAGGTGTCGGAGAAGAGCCAGAGCAGCCGGCCGTCGGGGAGTCGGACGGAGGCTGTCCGGTCGGCGCCGTTCCACCTGCCCGAGGTGTCGCCGTAGCGGTCGAAGAGGGCGGTGAGCCGCTCGGCCGACATGCCGCCCTCGGCCCGTGCAGGGCCCGGAACGCCGGCGGTCAGGGTGACCACCAGCGCGGCGGCGTACAGCACGAGCAGCCAGCGGGTGTGCGGCCGGTCTTCGCGTCGGCGGGATCCGGTCGTGGTCGTGCGGACGCTCACCAGAAACCCCCGTCTACTGGTCATCCGTCCCGCACTGTGACACGTGCTCCCGGTGGGTGGGTAGTAGCCGTCCGGGTGGGTTTCGACCTGTCGCCGCGTTCGTGAGTCATCGTCAGCAGCCCGGTCGCCACGGCGGTGACCGCCGCCGTCACCAGGGCCGCCCCGGCGATCCCGGCGATGGTCCGTGGCACGACGGTCGCGACCGCCGCCACGTACGCCACCGTCGACAGCCACAGTGGAGCGGCGGGCCACCGGGCCGATGCCGCGACCCGGGCGTTCACCAGGATGAAGACCACCGCGTACAGGGCGCCGGTGGCGGCGAAGAGCGGGGCGTAGCGCCCGGACCCGGCGTACGCCGGGCCACCGGCCAGGCGGAAGGCGAGCCCGCCGGCCAGCGCCGAGCCCAGCACCAGCACCGCCCCGGCGCCGGCGACCAGGGCCAGCGCGGTGACCAGGGCACGGCGGTCACCCTTCGCCAGGCGGGGCAGCGCGATCACGGTCACCACCTGCGGTGCCCAGAGGGCGCCCTTGGTCAGCACGGTGCCGACGGCGTAGGTGCCGGAGACGTCCGGCGGCAGGAAGCGGCGGGCGAGCAGCAGGTCCACGTACGAGACGACCAGCATCGCCAGCGTGGCGCCGCTGGCGGTGAGCACGGTCCGGGTGGCGAGCGAGGGTGCCGTCGGGTCGATGCCGGAGCCCCGGTTGAGGCGTACCAGCAGGGCGAGTACCAGGACCGCGGTGACCGCCCCGGCCAGCAGCGACCCGGTGAGCCCGCCGCCGAGCGAGAGCCCCGCCACCATGCCCCCGTAGCGGCCGGCGCCGAGCAGCGCCATGCCGCCGGCGAGCCGCAGGAAGCGCTGGTCGCCCTGCAACTCGCCGAGCCAGCGGCCGGCCGCGACGACCGCCACGGTGAGCACGCCGAGCAGCAGCACCGCCGGGGCGGCCAGCCGGAGCTGCACGGCGGCCACCGGCAGTGTCACGGCGAGGAGCGTGGCGGTGACGACGAGCGTGAGCACGGTCGGTCGGGTGGTGGCGGCGTGGCCGTGGCGGGCCCGGTGCACGGCGACCGCGATCTGCAGCCCGGTGCTGGCCACACCGCCTATCGCGCCCAGCGCGAGGAGGGTGGCCAGCGCGCTCAGCTCCGCCGGGTCGAGGTGTCGGGCGCCGAGGACGGGCACCACGTAGGCCAGCCCGTTGACGAAGACGCCGGCCAGCGTCACCGCCACCCCTGCGGCGCCGAGACCCGTCGCCCGGCCGCGCCTGTCCGAATCCGTTCCCATCACCGCCCCGGGTCGCCGGCACCCCCGGCTGTGCGGCGGGCGCGCGTACAGTGGCGCCACGCCGGTGCCACGCCCGGTCAGCGTAGTGAGGAGGTCAACCCTGCGGGAGAGGTCGATGCTCGCCGGGCTCGGGTTGGCCGTCACCCTGCTGGTGCTGGCTCCGCTGGCGGCGCCCGGTTACGTGCTCAGTTACGACATGGTCTTCGTGCCGCACCAGCCGTGGCGCGCGGAACTCGTCGTCCCGTCCGACTCGCTGCCCCGGGCGGTGCCGTTGGACGCCCTGGTGTCGCTGGCCAGTCAGGTGGTGCCCGGTTGGCTGGTGCAGCGGCTGGTGCTGGTCGCGGTGCTGCTGCTCGCCACCGTCGGCGCCGGGCTGCTGGTGCCGGCGCGGCACCCGGTCACCCGGCTGGTGGCCGCCGTGGGGTACGCGTGGACGCCATACCTGGCGGAACGGCTGCTGATCGGGCACTGGGGTCTGCTGCTGGCGTACGCGTCGCTGCCCTGGCTGGTGTCGGCGGTGATCCGGTTGCGGGCCGGTGGGCGGCGGGCGCTGCCGCTGCTGGTGCTGGCCGCCGTGTCTGCGGCGGTGACCCCGACCGGCGGCCTCATCGCCCTGGCCAGCACCGTCGTGCTGGTGCCGAGGCGGGCCGGGGGTCGGGTCGGGGCGGCCGCGGTGGGACTCGTGCTGCTGCTGAACGCGCCCTGGTTGGTGGCGGCTGCCCTGACCCGGGCGGATGCCCGGACCGACCCCGACGGGGTGGCGGCGTTCGCGGCGCGGGCGGAGAACTGGAGCGGCGCGTTCGGCGCGCTGGCCGGCACCGGCGGGATCTGGAACGCGCAGACGACGCCGGTGAGTCGCTCGTCCCCGCTGGCGCCGGTGGCCACCGCCGTCGTGCTGGCTGTGGCGGTACTCGGCTACCGGGCGTTGAGCCGCCGGTGGTCGGGCGGGCTCGCGCACCGGCTCGCCGGGCTGGCGGCCGGCGGTTTCCTGCTCGCCGCGCTGGGTGTGCTGCCCGGCTTGAGCGGGCTGCTGGAGTGGTCGGTGGCCACCGTGCCCGGGGCCGGGGTGCTGCGCGACGGGCAGAAGTTCCTCGTCCCGTACGCCCTGCTGGTCGCCGTCGGGTTCGCGCTCGGCGTGGAGCGGCTGGCCGGGGTGGCGGGCCGGGCCGGTCGGGTGGGCGCGGGCGCGTTGCTCGCCGGGGCGCTGGTCCTGCCCGTGGTGGTGCTGCCGGACCTGGCGTTCGGTGTGGCCGGCCGACTGCGACCGGTGGCCTATCCGGCGGACTGGAACGCCGTCGCCGCCCGCCTCGACGGCCGGCCGGGCGAGGTGCTCTCGCTGCCGTTCGGGGCCTACCGGGCGTACCCGTGGAACGGTGGTCGGACGGCGCTCGACCCGCTGCCCCGCTACGTCGACGCCGACGTCCTCGTCGACGACACGCTCTGGGTCGGCCCGAGCGAGGTGAGCGGGGAGAATCCGCGGGCGGCGCAGGTGCGGCGGGTGCTCGCCACCGGTGCTCCGGTGACGGCCACCGGGGTGCGCTGGGTGGTGGTGCAACGGGTGGTCGGCGGCCACCGGGTGGACCCGGCGACGCTGGTCGGGCTCCGCGAGGTGTACGCCGGCACGGACCTGACCCTGTACGAGAACCCGATGGCGGGCGGCTGACCGGCCGCGAGCGCGCCCACCGGCCCGTATCGATCGTCCTCGCGGCCCTCCCCACCGTCGCTACTTGGTGGTAACGTCCCGCGCACGCAGCTCACGAGGAGGAAGTCAGCACCATGCGCAGTGCTCTCTCGTTGGTTCTCGCCGGAGTGATCGCGGTCGCTCTCGGCGTCTTCGGGTCGGTGGCGCTGGCCACCACCCTCACCGGCACCTCGTCGTCCGAGGCCGCCAAGGCCGAGCAGTCCGCGCGGACCAGCTCGGACGGCGGCAGCGGCGGCGCCAACAAGCCGCTGGTCTACGGCGCGAGGTAGGACGGCTCCACCGGCTCCATCTGCTCCGCCGGCACCACCGCCCGAACGTTCGCGGCCCTCGCCACGAGGGCCGCGAATTTTTCGCCCGAGACCGGCCAGGTGAAGCGGGCCGCGTGCGCCCGCGCCGCCGCGCCCATCGCGGTACGCAGGGCGTCGTCGGTGAGCAGCACCCGCACCTTGGCGACGAAGTCGTCGACGTCCGCCGCGAGCAGGCCGGTCTCGCCGTCGACGAGTGCTTCCTCGACCCCGCCGGCGCCGCGGAACGCGATCGTCGGCGTGCCCACCGCCCCGGCCTCCACGATGGTCAGCCCCCAGCCCTCCTTCAGCGAGGGAGTGAGCGCGACCCACGCGCTGGCCAGCAGTTCCCCCTTCTCCGCGTCGCTGACGAAGCCGGTGAACCGGACTCGGTCGGTGATGCCCAGCTCGCCGGCGAGCCGGCGCAGGTGCGGCTCCCACCAGCCCTGGCCGGCGACCACGAGGGTGAGGCCGGGCAGCTCGTCGGCGAGCCCGGCGACCGCGTGCAGGGCCAGTTCGACCTGCTTGTGCGGCACCAGCCGGCCGAGCACCACCAGGGACGGGTGCGGGGTGCGCGGCACCGGCCCGACGGGCATGTCCGGCGTGCCGTTGTGCACGACGGCGATGCGGGCGAGGTCGATGCCGAGGGTGGCCAGCTCCCGGCGGGTGGCCTCGGAGACCGTCACGTACCGGCACCGGCGGTAGACGCGCGGGGCCAGCCAGGACTCCACCCACCAGCCGAAGCGGGCCAGCCAGCGGCCCAGCACCACGGGCCACTGCTCCCGGTGCACGTGGTGCACCAGCGCGATCACCGGGCAGAGGGCGTACAGGGCGGAGAGGAAGGGCAGGCCGTTGCCCACGTCCACGATCACGTCCGGTCGGCCACCCCGGCGCCGGGCCAGCGGGCCGAGGCCCAGCGCTCCGGCCAGGTAGACCAACGCGGCACGCAGATAGACGGTGTGCCGGCCGCCGCGACGCAGCACCCGCACCCCGTCGGCGGTGACCTCCTCGGGGGGACCGGCGGAGTGTGTGGCGCAGAGCAGCGTGGCGCGGTGGCCCCGGCGTACGAGTTCCCCGGCGATCCGCTCGACGTACACCTCCGAGCCGCCGCCCTCCGGGTTCCGGGTGTCACGCCAGTTGAGGAAAAGTACGTGCCGGTTGGCGGCAGGCGGTGCTTCCACACTTACTCCTACTGCCGAGTAGTCTTCGCGTCGCGTCACACTATGGGCTTCGTCACGCCCCCCGCAATGCCCCACCGGAGGCGACATGCAGCAGGCGCCGGCCCGTCCGGAGCTGACCGATCGGCCGGACGACACATCGAGGAGGGTGTGGCGTCTTCGCTTGGTCGCGGTCTGTCTCGGTTTGTCGGCCCTGGCGTTCCTCCAGGATCCGGGCATGATCGTCATCGACACCAAGGTGGACCTGGCGGTCGATCCGGCCGGATGGTTGAGTCGCGCCCTGCACGTCTGGGACCCGGACGGGACCTTCGGCCAGCTCCAGAATCAGGCGTACGGCTACCTCTGGCCGATGGGCCCGTTCTTCCTCCTCGGCAAGCTGCTCGCCATCCCGGCCTGGGTGGTGCAGCGGCTCTGGTGGGCGCTGCTCATGACGGTGGCCTGCACCGGCGTGGTCCGGCTGGCCGAGCGGCTGCACATCGGCACGCCGGGGGCCCGGCTGGTCGCCGGGGTGGCCTTCGCGCTCTCACCCCGGTTGGTCACCGAGCTTGGCCCGATATCGGTGGAGGCGTGGCCGAGCGCCCTCGCCCCCTGGGTGCTGGTGCCCCTGGTGGGGCTGGCCCGGGGCGGGTCGGTGCGCCGCGCGGTCACCCGGTCCGCGCTGGTGGTGGCGTGTGCCGGGGGCGTCAACGCGACGGCGGTACTTGCCGTCGTGCCGCTGGCCGGCCTCCTGCTGGTCGGCCTGCACCCGTTTCGGCTGCGGATCAGGGCGTTGGTCGCCTGGGGCCTGGCGGTGGGCGCGGCGACCGCCTGGTGGCTGGTGCCCCTTCTCCTGCTGGGCCGGTACAGCCCGCCGTTCCTCGACTACATCGAGACGGCGCCGGTCACCACCGCACCCACCGACACGACCACCGTGCTGCGCGGCGCCTCGCACTGGCACGCGTACCTCAACGGCGCGTACGGGCCGCCCTGGTCTGCCGGCTGGCGGCTGGCCACCGAGCAACCGCTGGTCGTCGCGACCCTGGTGGTCGCCGGACTCGGACTGGTCGGCCTGGCCCGGCGGGGCATGCCGCACCGGCCTCTCCTGGTCACCGGCCTGCTGGTCGGGCTGGCCCTGGTCGGGCTCGGTCACGTCGGCGCGGTCGACGGGCTGGGCGCGCAGACGCAGCGGGACTTCCTCGACGCGGCCGGCGCACCGCTGCGCAACGTGCACAAGTTCGACGTGGTGCTCCGGCTGCCGCTCATTCTCGGCCTGGCCCACCTGCTCGGGCTGGTGGCGCGGGCGGCCCGGGCGGCCGACCGGCCCGACCTGAACCCGGGCCTGCCCCGCCTGCTCCAGCCGGTGCGGCTGCGCGCCAACCTGGTCACCGGCACCGCCCTCGTCGCGGTAGCCGGGGTGGCCGCGCCGGCGCTGGCCGCCGGGCTGCCCGCCCAGGGCAGCTTCCGCGAGGTGCCCGGCTACTGGCACCAGGCGACATCCTGGTTGGACCGCAACCTCGGCACGGACCGGGTGCTGGTGGTGCCCGCCGCCCGTTTCCCCCGCTACCTCTGGGGCAGCCCGAGCGACGAGGTCACCCAGCCCCTGCTGGAGAGCAGTTGGGCGGTGCGCAGCTCCGTGCCGCTCACCCCGCCGGGCACGATCCGCCTGCTCGACACCGTCGAGGCCGCGCTGGCCAACGGCGAGGGCTCCGCCGGGCTGGCCGACCTGCTCGCCCGCTCGGGCGTGCGGTACCTGCTGCTCCGCTCCGATCTCGACTACGGGCGCTCCGGGGCCACCCAGCCGGTGGTGGTCCGGCAGGCGCTGCAACGCTCGCCCGGCATCCGTGCGGTGCGCGCCTTCGGGCCGGAGGTCGGCGGCGGCCAGTTGCCCGGCAACTTCGTCGACCACGGGCTGGACGTGAGGGTCCGGGCCCTGGAGGTGTACAAGGTCGAGAAGCCGGTCAGCCCGGTCGTCGCGTACGACACGGAGGGGCTCACCACGGTGGTGGGCGGGCCGGAGTCGCTGCTCCAGATCGCGGCGGCCGGCCGGCTCTCGGACGCCCCGACGGTGCTGGCGGGGGACCGGCCGGCGGGGCTGGTCGGCAGCCGGGTGTTGCTCACCGACGGGTTGCGTCGGCGTGAGGTCGCGTTCGGCCAACCCCACGACAACGCCTCGGCGACCATGACGCCCGCCGACGAGTCGCGGCTCGGCGCGCCCGCCCGGGACTACCTGCCGCCTTGGGGCGAGGACCAGGCGACCACCGTGCGCTACCTCGGCATCGAGTCGGTGACCGCGTCGAGCTCCTGGTCGGACGCCCAGCCGTTGGTCGGCGGCCGGCCGGCGCACCAGCCGTACGCGGCGCTCGACGGCAGCCTCGCCACCTCCTGGCGCTCGGCGCCGGGCACCCTGGCCACCGAGCAGTGGCTGGAGGTGGAGTTGACCGAGCCGCAGGTGGTCCGCGACGTGCGGATCACCTTCGACACCGGCGCCGACTCCCTGCCCACCCGGATCACCGTCGCCGCGGGCAACCAGCAGGCGGTGGTGGAGAACCCGGGCCAGAGCGTGCAGGTCACGGTGCCCGCCGGCCACCCGACCCGCCGGGTCCGGGTCTCCGTCGACCAGGTCTTCGACATCCGGGCCGGCTTCGGCGGCGTCGGCATCGCCGAGCTGTCCATCCCCGGCCTGCGGGTCGAGCGGACCCTGGCCGTGCCCGCGCCGCCGGCCAGCGCCGCCCCGGCCGCCGTGGTGCTCACGGCCGCCGCCGGCGCCTCGCCCTGCGTCTTCGACGAGGGCCGGCCGATCTGCGACGGCGGGCTCGCCCGGGAGTCCGAGGACGGCGACCGGATCGACCGGACGCTGAGCCTGCCGATCGCCGCCGACTACGACGTGGCGCTGCGGGTACGTCCCCGGGCGGGGAGCGACCTGAACGCGTTGCTCGACGGCGGTGGCGAGGCGGCCGCCGCGCGCGGCATCAGCCCGTCGGTCGCCGCCTCCAGCATCGGCGTTCCCCACCCCGCGGCCCGGCCGGGCGCGGTCGTCGACGGCGACCCGGCGACGACGTGGTACGCCGCCGCGTCGGACCGGCAACCGTGGCTGCGCCTGACCTGGCCCAAGGCACGCCAGATCGCCGGGCTGAAGGTGACCCTGCCACCCACGGCAGCGGCCGCCCGCCCGTGGCAGGCGACCGTGATCGGGGACGGCGGCATGCGCGGCGGCGTCTTCGACGAGGGCGGCAGCCTGGTCTTCGACCGGCCACTGAAGACCGACCAGATCACCGTGCTGATCTCCGACGTCGTGCCGGCCAACACCTTCGATCCGTACCGGCGGTTGTCGCGGAGCCTGCCCGTCGGCGTGGGCGAGCTGATCGTGCTGCCCGAGGGCCCGGTGCTGCGCAACGACCCGGAGGAGCAGGTCACGCTTCCCTGCGGCACCGGGCCCACCGTCGAGGTCGGGACCCACCGGCGCCGGACGGCGCTGGTGGCCAGCCGGCGG
Organism: Micromonospora sp. NPDC048040; assembly: GCF_055587185.1. Lineage (NCBI taxonomy): Bacteria > Bacillati > Actinomycetota > Actinomycetes > Micromonosporales > Micromonosporaceae > Micromonospora > Micromonospora sp. NPDC048040. Next base: position 13,793 of record NZ_JBVJGT010000013.1, read on the forward strand.
GAGTTGGTGGAACTGCGCGAGGTGGACGCGGTGCTCTGCGGGGCCCGTGCGGAGGACCCGCTGCCGCTGGCCGGCGGGGAGGTGCGGGTGGTGGCGGCGGCGAGCCGCCTGGCAACGCCGACCCGGCTCGTCCTCACCCCCGACGCCGTCGTCCCGGGGCCCACCGACGGCGGAGCGGCCGGCACGGCGGGCGCTCCGGAGGCCACCCAGACCCCGGTCCGGGTGGACGGCTGGGCGGCCACCCGGCGGTCGCTGCACCTGGATGCGTATCCGGGCCAGCGGGTGCTGGCCCTGCGGGAGAACGCCAACGCGGGGTGGGAGGCCACCGCGGGCGGCAGGCGGCTCACCCCGTTCGTGGTGGACGGCTGGCAGCAGGGCTGGCTGGTGCCGGCCGGCTTCTCCGGCGAGGTGCTGCTCCGGTTCGCACCGGACGACGGCTACGTCGCGGCGCTGGGCGTCGGCGCGATCCTGCTGGGCGGGGTCGGGGTGGCCGCCGCGTTGCCGAGCCGGCGTGTCCCGCCACCGCTGGCGGCTCCGGTGCGCCGCCGCCGGCACCGACTGCTCGCCCTGGTCTTCGGTGGGGCGGCGCTGCTGCTGTTCGGTGGCCTGGCGGCGGTCGCGGTCGCGATGCTGGCGGCGGCCGGTGTGCTGGCCGGTCACGTGCTGGAGCCGCAGCTGCACCCGCCGGACCGGCGCCGGCTGCACCGGTTGTACCGGGTGGCCGGACGCTGGCTGCCGGTGGGCTGCTTCGCGCTGGCCGGCTGGTACGCGGTGACCCGCGGCGGGCACACCGCCGCGGTGCCTCAGCTGGCGGCGGTCGCGGCCGTGACGGTGCTCTGGTTCTCGGTCGTGCTCCCGCCGCGGCGCGGCCACGGCCCGTTCCAGCGTTGGAAGGGGCGCTCGACGACGTAGTAGCTGAGCGCGGCGAGGACCAGCCCGCCGGCGACGGTGAGCAGGAAGATCTGGCCCGTGTCGCCGGTGAAGTTCGGCCGGTCGGTGAGGACGTAGACCCCCTCCAGCACGAAGGGGTGCCAGAGGAACAGCCCGTAGGAGACCCGACCGAGCCACCGGCCGACGACGCCGCCGAGGACGGCCTTGGTCCGGGTGTCCGGCCCGAACGCCACCGGCAGCACCAGCATCACCGCCACCACGGCGTACAACGCCATCTTCAGCCCGAACTGGGCGGCGGTGGGTTCGGCCAGGTCCCTGGGCCCGACGATCGGCGTGGTGGCGACGGCCAGCGCGGCCAGCGCGACCGACCAGCACGCCAGCGGCGCCGCGCCGAGGTCGTCCAGCCACCGCCACCGGTGCCCGGTCCCGGTGCGCAGCGACACGTGGACGGTGGCCAGCGCCATGCCGGCACCGAACCAGCCGGCGTAGGACGGGAGCCACATGGTGTGCAGGCCCAGGTCGAGCAGGCCGAGCCCCATCATGGCCACCCAGCCGGCGGTGACCGCCAGCCCCGCCACGACGATGACGGCGGTCGCCCGGCCGGGACGCCAACGCCGGCCGAGCAGGAGCGCGGCCAGCAGCGGGAGCAGCAGGTAGAAGGCCGCCTCGGTGGCGAGGCTCCACGTCTGGCTGAGGCCGTGCCGCAACTGCCGGGGCTCGTAGATCTGGACCAGCGCCAGGTGCCGCCACCAGTCGCCGGCGGACGCCGGCCGGTTCTGCGGCAGCACCAGCAGGCAGACCACCACGGTCACCCAGTACGCGGGCAGGATCCGGGTCGCGCGTCGCCACAGGTAGCGCCGGGCGGACGGGGGTCGCTGCCGGGTCGCCAGCGTGTGCGCGTACGGGCGGAAGAGCAGGAACCCGGAGAGTACGAAGAAGACGGCGACGCCCACGTCGAGCCGGGACAGCCAGCTGCCCAGCCCCGAGTCGTTGGTGTTCGCGCCCGTGGCGAACCCGACGTGGTGCCCGACGACGGCCAGCGCGCCGATCACCCGTACGGCGTCGAGCGCGGGCAGCCGGTGTAGGCCCTGATCGGTGGTTGGGGCAGACATCAACCGTCCAGAGGGTCGCGTGAATATGTAACCCGGGAGTAACCTGCGGCCAAGTTTAGGGACAGGACCCCCTCGCCGGACACCGGCTGACTGTCTTTGTTGGGAGGATCAGTGAAGGCTCGCCTAGGCGCCGTGCTGTTCGGGATAGGCGTCTTGTGTCTCGTGCTCGCCGCGGGAGCGGCGTTCTTCGTGGCACCTACGGTGACGAAACTGCCGTACGACCTCACGCTCTGCAACGCGGAGGGCAAGCCCGAGGGCTGCCTGAAGCCGAGCGTAGCGGTGGCGGAGAACGCGAAGTTCCTGCAGCTGAAGAAGGACGCCCCGCCGACGGTCCAGACCGGCACGCTGGAGGCCACCACCGAGGTGGCGCCGCAGGCCGGCGTCACCGAGGCGGAGATGACCGGGGACCTGGAGGGCGAGGCGGTCGTCTGGGGCGCGTACGGCACGGTCAAGTGGACCCAGACCGGTGAGGTGATCAGCCAGTACTCCGCGGAACTGGCGCTGGACCGGCGGACCGCTGCCGCGGTCGAGTGGGACAAGCAGTTCCTCCAGGCCGACGGGCCGGAGGGGCCGAGCGAGGTCACCTTCGGCGGGCAGGTCTACAAGTTCCCGTTCCACACCGAGCGCAAGGACTACGAGTACTTCGACCGTGACGTGCGCAAGGCGCTGCCGATCCGGTTCGACGGCACCGAGAAGGTCGACGGCATCGAGGCGTACCGGTTCCAGCAGGTCATCGAGGAGACCGACCTGGGCCTGCCGGCCGACCGGGTCAGCGGCCTGCTCGGGGCGTTCGCGCCGGGCGCGACCAGCGGCAAGGTGATGTACAGCAACACCCGCACCATTTGGGTCGAGCCGGTCAGCGGCAACTTCGTCAAGGTGCGGGAGCAGCAGAAGAAGACGCTGGTGCCGGACCAGGGCACGGCCACCACGCTGCTGGACGCCGACTTCGTCTACACCGACCAGACCATCGCCAACAGCGTGGAGTCCGCCGGGAGCAACCGGGACAAGCTGCAGTTGATCGGTCGGACCATCCCGCTCGGGCTGGCGGTCATCGGTGCGCTGGCGCTGCTCGTCGGCCTCTGGCTGGTGCTCTCGGGCCGGCGGGCCACCGCCGCCGCGCGGCACCGTGCCGACGACAGCGACGCCGCCGCGTCGGGAGAGCAGCAGGAGGTCACGTCCGGGGCGCCCGTGCGGGGCGGCGACGGCGAGGCCGGGGGCCGGTAGCAGGTCGTCGGGCGTCGCCCACCGTGGCAGGTGGACGACGGTTTTCCGACATCGCGGTGCGGGGCCGGTGTCCCTCCGGCCCCGCACACCACCTCAGAGGCGGGCGAGCGCCCTGCGCAGCGGGTCGAGCCCGAGCGAGCCCAGGTCGAGCGCCTGGCGGTGGAACTCCTTCAGGTCGAAGTCGGCGCCCTTGCGGGCCTTCGCCTCGTCGCGGGCCTGGAGCCAGATCCGCTCGCCCACCTTGTACGAGGGGGCCTGCCCCGGCCAGCCGAGGTAGCGGTTCAGCTCGAAGCGCAGGTTCTCGTCCGGCACCCGGCAGTGCGCCCGCATGAACTCCCAGCCCAGCTCCGGCGTCCAGCGCTCGCCCGGGTGGAAGCCGAACGGGTTGTCCTTCGGGATCTCCAGCTCCAGGTGCATGCCGATGTCGACGATCACCCGGGCGGCCCGGAACGCCTGCCCGTCGAGCATGCCGAGCTTGTCACCCGGGTCGTCCAGGTAGCCCAGATCGTCCATCAGCCGCTCCGAGTAGAGCGCCCAGCCCTCGCCGTGCCCGGAGACCCAGCAGAGCAGCCGCTGCCAGCGGTTGAGCAGCTCGGCGCGGACGGCGGTCTGGGCGACCTGGAGGTGGTGACCCGGCACGCCCTCGTGGTAGACGGTGGTCACCTCGCGCCAGGTGGAGAAGTCCGTGACGCCCTGCGGCACCGCCCACCACATGCGACCGGGGCGGGAGAAGTCCTCGCTCGGGCCGGTGTAGTAGATCGCGCCGTCGCTGGTCGGGGCGAGGCAGCACTCGATCCGGCGGACCTGCTCCGGGATGTCGAAGTGGGTGCCGTTCAGGTCGCTGATCGCCTTGTCGGCGAGCGCCTGCATCCAGTCCCGGAACGCCTCCTTGCCCTGGATCGTCCGGGCCGGGTCGGCGTCCAGCGCCGCGACCGCCTCGTCGATGGTCGCGCCGGGGCCGACGATCCGGGCGGCCACCGCCCGCATCTCGGCCTCCAGCCGGGCCAGCTCCTCGAACCCCCAGGCGTACGTCTCGTCGAGGTCGACCTTGGCGCCCAGGAAGTACTGCGAGGCCAGCTCGTAGCGCTCGCGGCCGGCGGCCTGCTTCTCCCGGCCGAGCGGGGCCAGCTCGGTGCGGAGGAACTGCCCGAACTCGGCGGTCGCCGCGGTCGCCGCCGCCGCGCCCCGGCGCAGCTCGGCGCCGAGGCTGCCGTCGGCGCCCAGCCGCTCGACCAGCCCGTGGAAGAAGTTGTCGCCGTCCGGGTCGGTCCAGATGTCGCACTGCTTGGCGACCTCGACCAGCTGCACCCGGGAGCTGACGTGGCCGGCGGCGGCCGCCTCGCGCAGCGTCGCCTTGTAGCCCTCCAGCGCGCCCGCGAAGCCGTTCAGCCGGGCGGCGATGTTGGCCCTGGCGTCGTCGCCCTCGGTGGGCATCAGGTCGAACACCATGCGGACCTCGTGCAGGCCGCTGGCGATCACGTTCACCTCGCTGGTCGTCTCGCCCGCCTCGTAGCGGGCGAGGTCGAGGCCGAGCCGCTCCTGCATGGCCTCCTTGGCGGTCCGTTCCGGCTCTGATTCCGGCTCGGTCACGTCCAGGTCGGCCAGGGTCTGTCGGATCAGCCCGGCCCGGGCGGCGTACCCGTCCGGTGACAGGTCGTCGAGCTGGCCGTCGTAGCCGGCAATGCCGACGTAGGTGGCACCGGTCGGGCTCAGCGGCGCCCAGTCGGCCACGTACCGGTTCGCGAGGTCATCGATTCGTCCCACGCTGCGACCCTACGCGACGCGACCGCCGAGTTGTCGAGCGTGTTTGCGGTGTTCAGGGCAGCGGTCGCGCGGTCGGTCCGGACCGGTGGCGGCGAGCCGGTCCGTCGTCGGCGAAGACACCCGGTGGCAGCGTCGCGACGGCGCGATCCCGACCGGTGGGACGGTCCCTGTGGTGGTCGACACGGCGTCCGAAAGTCGCGGGACATTGTCGCGGGGCTGCGGCAGAGTGTCAGGAGTGACAGCGGATATCACCCCTGACCGGGCGGCGCTGCGGAGCTGGCTGCCCGGGTTCGTCGCGCTGGCGGCGATCTGGGGCTCCAGCTTCCTGTTCATCAAGGTCGGCGTCGAGGAGCTGCATCCGCTGCACCTCACCCTCTACCGGGTCGGCGCCGGCGCGGTGACGCTGCTGGTGGTGCTCGCCGTGCTCCGTGACCGGCTGCCCACCGAGCCCCGGGTCTGGGCGCACCTGGCCGTGGTCGCCGCGTTCGGCGTCGCCGTGCCGTTCACCCTCTTCGGCTACGGCGAGCAGCGGGTCGAGTCGATGCTCGCGGGCATCTGGAACGCGACCACCCCGCTGATCGTGCTGCCGCTGGCGGTGCTGGTGTTCCGCACCGAGCGGCTGACCGTCCGCCGCGCGGTCGGGTTGGCGCTGGGCTTCGTGGGCGTGCTGGTGGTGCTCGGCGTCTGGCGGGGCGTGGGCGGGGCGCACTTCGTCGGGCAGCTGATGTGCTTCGGTGCGGCCGCCTGCTACGGGGTCGCCATCCCGTACCAGAAGAAGTTCGTCGCCGGCAGCACGCACTCCGGGCTCTCGCTCTCGGCGGCGCAGTTGCTGATGGCGGCGGCCCAGCTCGCGGTCGTCGCGCCGTTCGTCGCGGGGGCGCCGCCGGTGCCGACCGGCCTCTCGGTCGAGGTGGTCGCCAGCGTGCTGGCGCTCGGCGCGCTCGGCACCGGCCTCGCCTTCGTCATCAACATGCGCAACATCCGGGTCGCCGGGGCGAGCACCGCCTCCACCGTGACCTACCTGATCCCGGTCTTCGCGGTGCTGATCGGCGCCCTCGCCCTCGACGAGCGGCTCACCTGGCACCAGCCGGTCGGCGCGCTGGTCGTGCTGCTCGGCGTCGCCGTCTCGCAGGGCCTGATCGGCCGGCGACGGCCGGCGGCCGACGTCGCCGCGCCGGCCGTCGTGCCGGCCACCCCGCGCTGAACGGCCCCGGCCGACGTCGCCGCGCCGGCCACCTACCGCTGCGGTGCCGCGGTCTCGGCCCGGGGCGCGCCCCGGGCCCGGGGCGGCCGGCGCGGCGACGGCTCAGCGTGCGGCGTGCTCGCGCGCCCAGTCGACCAGCCGGTCGGCGTCCCACGTGTTGACCACCCGGTCGGCGGGCACCCCGCAGAGGGCGGCGCGCTCGCAGCCGAACCGCTGCCAGTCGAGCTGCCCCGGGGCGTGCGCATCGGTGTTGATGGCGAAGTCGCAGCCGGCCTCCAGGGCCCGGCGGATCAACCGCTTCGGGGGATCCTGCCGCTCCGGCCGAGAGTTGATCTCCACGGCCACCCCGCGTTCGGCGCACGCGGCGAAGACGGCGTCCGCGTCGAAGTCGCTCTCCGATCGGGTACGCGGCCGGTGCGCCCGGTCGCCCGGCCCCTTCACGCCGGCGGGCCGGGACGACACCATCCGCCCGGTGCAGTGGCCGAGGATGTCCAGGTGCGGGTTCGCGATCGCGGCCAGCATCCGCCGGGTCATCTTCGCCCGGTCGTCGTTCAGGCCGCTGTGCACCGAGCCGACCACCACGTCGAGGCGGGCCAGCAGCTTCTCGTCCTGGTCCAGCGAACCGTCGGCGAGGATGTCGACCTCGATGCCGGTCAGGATCCGGAAGCCCTCCGGCAGCGCCTCGTTGACCTTCGCCACGTGGTCGAGTTGGCGGCGCAGCCGGTCCGCGGTCAGGCCCCGGGCCACCTTCAGCCGGGGCGAGTGGTCGGTCAGCACCACGTACTCGTGACCCAGCTCGACCGCGGCGAGCGCCATCTCCTCGATGGGGGAGCCGCCGTCGGACCAGTCGGAGTGGGTGTGGCAGTCGCCGCGCAGCGCGGTGCGCAGCGCGGTCGCCGCCGCGTCGAGGTCGGTGCCCTCGGTGGCGACCAGCCGGCGCAGGTAGACCGGCTCCTCGCCGGCGAGCGACTCGGCGACGCAGCGGGCGGTGACGTCGCCGACCCCGGACAGCTCGGTGAGCTTGCCGGTGCGGACCCGCTCGGCCACCTCCCGCGCCGGCAGCGCGGCGAGGGCCGTGGCCGCCGACCGGAACGCCCGGACCCGGTAGGTCGCTTCGTTCGCCCGCTCCAGGAGGAAGGCGATCCGGCGGAGATCGGCGATCGGGTCCCGGGCGCTCATTCCAAGGAAAATACGCCTCCGCGCCGCCGGTCGCAGGAACGACCTGCGGCGCGGTCAGCCGGTCGTCGCCGGGGCCTTCGGGCAGCCGTGCCGGCGGTGCCACGCGGCCACCTCGGCGGCCGGCTCGCGGTTGCCCTTGCGCCGCCACGAGTTCAGGTAGGGCGCCGGCCAGACGACGCCCCGCCGGATCCACCAGCCGTCCCGGCCCGTACACGGCGGAGAGATGCCGAAGTGCAGGTGGCAGACGTTGTTCGCGTTGCCCGTCCGGCCGACCTCGCCGAGCAGCCGCCCCGCCCGCACCCGCACGCCGGCGTCGATCCCGTCGGCGATCCGGCGCAGGTGCGAGCCGTAGTAGCGCACCCCGTCGTCGCCGAGCAGCGAGACCGACAACCCGCCGTTGTAGGGCCCTCGCGGCCCCCGCTTGTCGAACCGGTCCACCCGGCTGACCTCTAGGACGACGCCGTCGGTCACGGCCACCACGGGCTCGCCGCAGTCGGCGAAGATGTCCGTCCCCGGGTAGGCCGAGTGGGTCGGGTGGTAGGCGACGTTCGCCGCGCGTACCGGGAAGACGTGCGGCAGCCCGGCGCGGGTCGGCGCCGCCGACGGGCCGGTCGGGGCGGCGCCGTCGGTCGGGACGGCGGACGACGGCGCCGACTGCGCGGCCGTGGCCGGCAGGCTCGGGCGGGGAGTGCCGGGTGCCGTCCCGGGCCGGCTCGTCGCGCAGCCGGCGGCCAGCACCGGCACGAGCAACAGCAGGACCGGGTACGCCGGACGCGCGCGGCGGCGTCGGATCGTCGGCGAGGGCATCCGGACATCCTGACAGAGTCGGTACGGTGGGACGAGCCGCACGGCAGAGGGGAGGCGCAGGGTGACGACCGGACCGTACGCCTTCCCGCCCGACCCGGACCTGCGCCCGGCGCCGCGTGCCCCCTCGGGGCTCTTCCCCGCCGGGCCGCCGTCGCGGCCCACCTACCGTGAGCCGCACCCGGTCACCGGCGTGGGCGTCGCCGTGGGCGGCGGCGCGGCGACCGTCTGGCTGCTCCTGTTCGGCCTGCTCGGCCGCAGCGTGTCCGAGTACGCCTGGTGGACGGTGGCGGCCGGCGGCCTGGCCTGGCTGGCCGCGCTGCTGCTGGTCCGCGCCGGCGACCGGGGGGTGGCCACCGGCGTCGCGATCGTCACCGCCGGCGGGTGGAGCATCGCCGCCGCCGTCGTGGCGGTGCGCTGGGCGTCGAGCGGGGACTGGCCGCTCTGGTAGCCCCCGGTCGAGGGGAGGTCCGGGCGGCGGGCGCGGCTGCGCTGCGTCGCGGGTCGGCTGCGCAGCGAATCCTGTCTTGACGTGGCCGCGCGGACTCGGCACTCTCGGCGGTATGGCCTGGACCACTCCGCGGCTCGATCCCGAGCGCAGCCGTCGTCGCCAGCAGCTCCTCGCCGAGTTGGCGGGTGCCCGGGCGGTCCGCCAGCGCGAGCGGCCGCAGCGGGTGCGGAGCGAGCGGCTGCGGGAGCTCATCGCCACCCGCCGTCGCGTCGCCGGCTGACGAGAGTTTCCTCAGGATTGACCGGCCCTTCGGGGCGTTGACCGGTCGCCTGCCGACCCGACCGGCTAACGTGCACGCGTAACGGGTCGGCGTGCCGAGGCTTTTGGGGGGACCGTGTCGTACTTCGCTGCGGCGGTCGTGCGTGACGGCGGCGGCTGGACCGCGGCCGAGGTGAATCTGCGGGGCGTCACCGACGTCGACGACGTCGCCGACCGGCTGCGCGACGTCGACCAGGACGCCGACCTGTCGCTGCTCTTCGTCGAGGCGGACGACGCGTACCTGGTGATCCTGCGCCTGGACGAGGGGGAGGACCTGCGGGTCTTCGGCTCCGACTCGGCGTACGCGGAGGAGTCCCGGCTGGGCGCGTTGCTGGTGGGGGACCTCAAGACCTCGGTGACGGGGATGGACGACACCGACGAGCCGCGCCCGGCCCCTTCCGGCGACGAGGAGGGCCAGCAGCCCGCCGTCGACCCCGAGGCCGACCCGGTCGGCGACGCCGACCTCCTGGCCGACCTGGGCATCCCCGCGCAGAAGCTGCTAAACCTGTGCGCGCAGGAGGGCATGATGCCCGCCGACGTGACCGCCGAGGTGTGCCTGATGCTCGGCTGCGCCGACGAGGTCGAGGAGCTGCGTGAGGTCTGACCCGTCCGGTGTCGCCGGGCCGGGCCGGTCGGGGGCCGGTGGCGGGGAGCCGGCCGACGCCACCGATCCGGCGCTGGAGACCGTACGGCCGGGGCAGCCGACCCCGGGCTCGGTCGGCCGGGTCGGGCCCGGCGCGCACGAGGAGCTGGCCGACCCGGACGGCGCCGGCCGGCGGCAGCGGCACGAGGTGTGGATGCGCCGGGCGCTGGAGGTCGCGGTCACCGGGCCGGCGGAGCCCCCCGGCGGCGCGGGCGAGGACAGCTCCGACGACATCCCCGTCGGCGCCGTGCTCTACGGGCCGGACGGCGCCGAGCTGGCGACGGGGCGCAACGAGCGGGAGCTGACCGGCGACCCGACCGCGCACGCCGAGGTGCTGGCGCTGCGCCGGGCGGCGGAGCGGCTGGGCCGCTGGCGGCTCGACGGCTGCACGCTGGTGGTCACCCTGGAACCCTGCACGATGTGCGCGGGCGCGCTCGTGCTGGCCCGGGTGTCCACTGTGGTGTTCGGCGCCTGGGAGCCGAAGACCGGGGCCGCCGGTTCGCTCTGGGACGTGCTGCGCGACCGCCGGCTCAACCACCGGCCGGAGGTCTACGGCGGCGTCCTGGAGTCGGAGAGCGCCGCGCTGCTGCGCGCCTTCTTCCGCTGAGGCAGGGGCCGCTTTCCCCGGTGGGAGTCAGGCGGGCGGTAGCTCGACCGTGACGTCCAGCCCGCCGCCGTCGCGGGGGCGGGCCGTCACCGTGCCGCCGTGCGCCCGGGTCGCCGCCCGGACGATGGACAACCCGAGGCCGAACCCGCGGCCACCGCCGACCCGCTCGCCGGCGAGCCGGCGGAACGGCTCGAAGATGGCCGCCATCTCGTAGCCGGGCACCACCGGGCCGGTGTTGCTCACCGTCAGCGTCGACCGCCCCGCCACCACGCCGGTGCGGATTCCGACCCACCCGCCGGTCGGCAGGTTGTGCCGCAGCGCGTTCTCCACCAGGTTCGTGGTGATCCGTTCCAGCAGCACCGGGTCGCCGCTGACCGGCGCCGCCGCCAGCTCCCGGTCCACCACCGGCCCGGTATCCGGCCGGACCGCCTGGTCGACGACGTGCGCGGCCACCTCGGCCAGGTCCACCCGGGACCGGGCGCTGAGTTCGTTCTCCGAGTCGGCCAGGGTGAGCAGACCGTCGATCAGCCGCTCGTGCCGCTCGTTCACCGAGAGCAGCAACTCGCCCAGCCGGCGGACGTCCTCGGACGCGCCCGGCCGGGTGACGGCCACCTCGATCAGCGAACGGTTGAGCGCCAGCGGGGTGCGCAGTTCGTGCGAGGCGTTCGCGACGAACCGGCGCTGCCCGTCGAACGAGCGGTCGAGCCGCTCCACCATCTCGTCGAAGGTGTCCGCCAGCTCCCGGACCTCGTCCCGTGGCCCGGAGAGCGAGATGCGTTCGTGCAGCCCGCGTCCGGCCACGTCGGCGCCGGCGATCCGCCGGGCGGTCCCGGTGATCTGGTGCAGCGGTTGCAGCGCCCGGCCGGCGACCAGCCAGCCGAACGCGATGGCCACCACGGAGACCAGGAGCAGCGCGATACCGCCCTGGGTGAGCAGCGAGTACAGGGTCTGGTCCCGGGCGTCGTCCTGGGCCCTGTTGACCAGCACCCGCAGCTGTTCGGCCGGGACGCCGTTGATGTCCGGCCCCGTCCCCTGGACGAACGGCTTGGCGTCGCGTAGCGCCATCCCGACCGGCTGCGTCGTGCGCTGTTCGACCAGTACGTAGGTGACCGCGAGCAGGACCAACCCGGCGACCAGGAAGAGGCCGCCGTAGATCAGGGTCAGCCGGGCCCGGAGGGAGAGGCGCTTCACGAGATCCGGTATCCCACACCGGGCACGGTTTCGACCACCGGCGGGTCGCCCAGCTTGCGGCGCAGCTTCATCACGGTGACCCGGACGACGTTGGTGAACGGGTCGATGTGCTCGTCCCAGGCCCGCTCCAGCAGCTCCTCGGCGGAGACCACCGAGCCGTCGGCGCGCAGCAGCTCGACCAGCACCGCGAACTCCTTGCGGGACAGCGGCACGTACCGGCCGTCCCGGTGCACCTCGCGGCGGCCGGGGTCGACCACGATGCCGGCCCGGGCCAGCGTGGGCGGCGCGGCGGGGCGGGCCCGCCGGCTCAGCGCGTGCACCCGGGCGGAGAGTTCGACCAGGGCGAACGGCTTGGTCAGGTAGTCGTCGGCGCCGAGCGCCAGGCCGGCCACCCGCTCCCGGACGGCCGCCGCCGCGGTGAGCATCAGCACCCGCGTCTCCCCGCCGCCGTCCACGATCGCCCGGCACACCTCGTCGCCGTGCACGAGCGGCAGGTCCCGGTCGAGGACGACCACGTCGTAGTCGTTGACGCCGAGCCGCTCCAGCGCCGCGTCGCCGTCGTACGCGACGTCGACCGCGAACGCCTCCCGGCGCAGCCACTCGGCGATGCTCTCCGCGAGCAGGCTCTCGTCCTCCACCACCAGCACTCTCACCCGCCAATCGTGCCGCGCCCCGGATAACGCCGCCGTTAACGCCGCCGGTTACGCCCCGGATACGCCCCCTGTCGTCGACTGGTCGGGACGCCCGGTGGAGTGCCGGGCCGAACGGGGGGTGCCCGGCGACGTCCGCCGGGCCCGGAGAGGAAGCGTGTCATGCGACGAGGACTACTCGCGGTGCCGCTGCTGGTCGCCCTGGCCGTCGCCGGCTGCGGCGGGTCGGGCGACGGACCGGATGTGGCGACGGCGGGCGGCGGCGGTGCCGAACCGGTGTCGGCCTCCTCCGCCGCCCAGCTCGGCGACGGGGAACGGCAGTTGAAGTTCGCCGAGTGCATGCGGGAGAACGGGGTGGAGGTGCCGGACCCGGAGCCGGGCGGCGCGCGGCTGTTCCGGTTCGACGAGAAGACCGACCCGGAGAAGGTGCAGGCGGCCATGGAGAAGTGCCGGCAGCACCTGCCGAACGGCGGGGAGAAGCCGAAGCTCGATCCGGAGCAGGTGGAGCGGCTGCGCAAGCTCGCCGCCTGCATGCGCGAGAACGGCGTGCCCGAGTTCCCGGACCCCTCCGCGGACGGCGGCATCCAACTGCGGCTCGACGCGATGAAGGTCGACGACCAGCAGGTGAAGGCCGCGATGGAGAAGTGCCGGCAGTACGCACCGGAGAACGCCGGAGCCGCGCGGTGAGCGCTCGACGGGTCCGGCTCCGGACGGTCGCGTTGGCCGCCGCCGTCGTGGTCGCGGCCACCGTCGGTGTCGCCGCCGCGGTGGGCTTCGACGGGACCGACCGCAGCACCGCCGCCGCCGACACCGCCCCGCCGGCCACCGCCACGGTCACCCGGCAGACGCTGACCGACGCCCAGACCGTCGACGGCGAGTTGGGGTACGGCACCACCCGCACCGCCTCCGCCCGGCTGAGCGGGACGATCACCGCGGTGCCGGACACCGGTGCGACGGTGAAGCGGGGCGGGCGGCTCTACGCCGTGGACAACGACCCGGTGGTGCTGCTCTACGGGTCGCTGCCCGCGTACCGGGTGCTCCAACCCGGGGTGGAGGGGGCGGACGTCGAGCAGTTCGAGCGGAACCTGCGCGCGCTCGGCCACGACGGCTTCACGGTCGACGACGAGTACACGGGCAGCACCGCCGACGCGGTCCGGCAGTGGCAGGAGAAGCTGGGGCTGCCCGAGACCGGCCGGGTCGAGCCGGGCCGGATCGTCTACGCGGCCGGCGCGGTACGGGTGGAGAGCCAGCAGGCGGCCCCCGGGGACGCGGCCCAGCCGGGCCAGGCGGTGTTGACGTACACGGGCACCAGCCGGTTGGTCACCGTCGAGCTGGAGGTCGACGACCAACGGCTGGCGAAGAAGGGCAGCGCGGTCTCCGTCAGCCTGCCCGACGGTGGGCCGGTCAACGGAAAGGTCGAGACCGTGCAGACGGTGATCGACGCCGGCACCGGCGGCGCGGCGGGGCAGGACAGCGAGGCCGAGACGAAGATCGAGGTCACCGTGTCGGTGGCCGACCCGGCAAAGCTCGCCGGCTACGACCAGGCGTCCGTGGAGGTCACCTTCACCGCGGCCGAGCGGCCCGACGTGCTCACCGTGCCGGTGGCGGCGCTGCTCGCCCTCGCCGAGGGCGGCTACGGGGTGGAGGTGGTCGACGCGGGGCGGAGCCGGATCGTCGCGGTCACGACCGGGCTCTTCGCCGCCGGCCGGGTCGAGATCAGCGGCCCGGACGTGGCCGAGGGCATGACCGTGGGGATGCCGGCATGACCGCTGACGCCGTCGTGCTGGACGGGGTGAGCCGGACGTACCCGGGCGGGGTCGTGGCGCTGCGTGAGGTGTCGCTGCGGATCCGATACGGCGAGCTCCTGGCGATCGTCGGCCCGTCCGGGTCGGGCAAGTCCACCATGCTGCACCTGATCGGCACGTTGGACCGCCCGTCCGCCGGCCGGGTCCGGATCGACGGGTACGACGTGGCGATCCTGCCGGACCGCCAGCTGGCCGCGCTGCGGGCCCGCCGGATCGGCTTCGTCTTCCAGCAGTTCCACCTCGCCGCCGGCACGCCTGTGCTGGACAACGTCGCGGACGGGCTGCTCTATGCCGGCGTACCCCGGCGGGAGCGGCGGCGGCGCGCGGAGGCCGCGCTCGACCGGGTGGGGCTCGGGCACCGGCTGACGCACCGGCCGCACGAGCTCTCCGGCGGCGAGCGGCAGCGGGTCGCGGTGGCCCGGGCGGTGGTCGGGGAGCCGGCGGTGCTGCTCGCCGACGAGCCGACCGGCAACCTCGACTCGGTGGCCGGTGCCGGGGTGCTGACGCTGCTGCGCGAGTTGCACGTGGCGGGCACCACGGTCGTGGTGATCACGCACGACCGGGAGATCGCCGACGGGCTGCCGCGGCAGGTGCGGATGCGGGACGGCCGGGTGGTGGCCGACTCGGCGGCGCTGGTCTCCGAGGGGGTGCGCTGATGGCGGTGGACACCCGGCGCGACCGGCGTGGGCTGACGGTGGTGGAGAACCGGCCGCGGCTGGTGCCGGCCCGGCTGGTGCCGGCCGACGTGCTCCGGGTCGGCGGGGTGGGGCTGCGTACCCGGCCGCTGCGCGCGTTTCTCTCCGCCCTGGGCATAGCGATCGGCATCGCGGCGATGGTGGCGGTGGTCGGCATCTCGTCGTCGTCCCGCGCCGACCTGGACCGCACCCTGGACCGGCTCGGCACCAACCTGCTCACCGTGGCCCCGGGCAGCACGCTCTTCGGCGAGCAGGCGCGGCTCCCGGTGGAGTCGGTCGCCATGATCGGCCGGATCGGGCCGGTGACCGCGGTGGCCGCCACCGGGCAGGTGCCGGAGAGCCCGGTCTACCGCTCCGACCGCATCCCGCCGGGCCAGACGGGCGGCATCGCCACCCGGGCCGCCCAGCTCGGGCTGGTCGACACCGTCGGCGCGACGGTACGCAGCGGCACCTGGCTGAACGCGGCCACCGAGCGGTACCCGGCCGTGGTGCTCGGCGACGCCGCCGCCCGGCGGCTCGGGCTCGGCGCGGCCGGCCCGGACGTGCAGGTGCACCTCGGCGGGCGCTGGTTCACCGTGGTCGGCATCCTGGCGCCGGCCCCGCTCGCCCCGGAGTTGGACGGCTCGGCGCTGGTCGGCTGGCCGGCCGCGGAGACGTACCTGGGCTTCGACGGGCACCCGACGACCGTCTACACCCGGTCGCGGGAGGCGTCGGTGGAGGCGGTCCGGTCGGTGCTCGGCGCGACCGCGAACCCGGAGGCGCCGAACGAGGTGGCGGTGTCCCGGCCGTCGGACGCGCTGGCGGCCGCGGAGGCCACCGACGAGGCGTTCACCGGCCTGCTGCTGGGCCTCGGCGCGGTGGCGTTGCTGGTCGGCGGTGTCGGGGTGGCGAACATCATGGTCATCTCGGTGCTGGAGCGGCGCGCCGAGATCGGGCTGCGGCGCTCGCTGGGTGCCACCCGGGGGCAGGTTCGCACCCAGTTCCTGGCCGAGTCGCTGCTGCTCTCCGCGTTGGGCGGGGCGGGCGGGGTGCTGCTCGGCATCCTGGTCACCGCCGGCTACGCGCTCTCCCAGGGGTGGCCGACCGTGGTGCCGGCCTGGGCGGTGGTCGGCGGCGTGGGGGCGACCCTGGCGATCGGTGGTGGCGCCGGCCTGTATCCGGCCGTCCGCGCCGCCCGCCTCGCCCCCACGGAGGCGCTGGCCTGACGGTTCGGGTGCGTCCGTGGTCGCCTGCGCGACCGGCGGACGCACCCGAACCGCGTCAGGCTGGGGTCGGGGCGGGGCGGAGCAGGGTGGCGGCCACCGCCTGCGCGGTCTCGGTCCACGGCGCCGGGCGCAGAGTGGCCGGGTCGAGCCGGACGATGGCGCGCCGGCCCTCGGCGTGCACCACCCGGCCGTCGACGGAGCGGAACTGGTAGGCGTACTCGGCGCTGCTGGTGCCGAAGTGTTCGAGCCAGAAGTGCACCGCCACGGGCCCGGTGCCGGTGATCGGGGCGCGGTAGGTGATGGTGAACTCGCGTACCGCGTGGAACACGTCGGGGGCGCTGTGCTGCCCGCCCTGGAACGAGACGCCGCGGGCGGCCCAGTACGGCGTCAGGGCCCGTTCCAGCAGCACGGCGTACCGGGCGTTGTGCAGGAGGCCGAGGGCGTCGAGGTCGTCGAAGTGCACCGTGACGTGCTCGACGTGACCGAACTCGACGGCGGGCTGGTCGGCGATGGCGTGGCTCATGAGCGGCCTTCCGGTAGCAGGGTGGGGTCGGGGCACAGCGCCCGCAGGCGGTTCAGCAGGCCCTGGCGGGCGTGCCGGTAGGCGGTGTCGGGGTCCAGCAGCCGGGAGCGCAGCGCGGCGGTGATCCCGAGCGCGTCGATCTCGTACGCCAGCTGCGGGACGTCGGTGTCGGCGGGTAGCTCGCCGGCGTCGACGGCCTCCCGGACGAGCCGTTCGAGGAACGCGGCCCAGCGGCCGAACACCTCGGCGAGCCGGTCCCGGACCGGGCCGGGGCGGGCGTTGTACTCGAAGTCGGTGCTGGCGAAGAAGCAGCCGCCGGGGAGCACCCGGGCGGCGTAGAAGTCGATCCGGGCCTGGTGCAACGCCCAGAGCCGCCGTACGCCGCCGGGGGCGCGCAGGGCTGGGGCGACGATCCGCTCCTGCCACTGCTCCACGGCCCGGTCGATGGTGGCGAGCTGGAGCGCCTCCTTGGAGCGCCAGTGCGCGAACAGCCCGGACTTGCTGACCCCGAGCGTGTCGGCGAGCTGGGCGAGGGAGAGCCCGTGCAGGCCGACCTCGGTGGCCAGCACCACGGCGGCGTCCAGCGCGGCCGTGCGGGTCCGGTCGCCCCGCGCGACGCGTCCGTCGAGTGTCATGGGGAGAGGCTAATAAATAAGCACGACCGGTCGTATAGTTTTTTCGGGTGACGATCGTCACGACACCGCCCCGCCGTCCGGCGGACGACGGGGCGGTGGAGCCGAAGGGGGGAGGGGGATCAGGCGATGATCGTGTCCAGGGCGATCTCGACCATCTGGCTGAAGGTCTGCTCGCGCTCCTCGGAGGTGGTCTTCTCGCCCGTCTTGATGTGGTCGCTGACCGTCAGCAGGGTCAGCGCGCGGGCCTTGAACCGGGCGGCGATGGTGTAGAGCGCCGCCGACTCCATCTCCACCGCCAGCACGCCGTAGTCGGCGAGGTTGTCGTAGAGGTCCGGGCGGTCGGTGTAGAAGGCGTCCGCCGCCAGGATCGGGCCCACCCGCATGGCGATGCCGCGCCGCTCGGCCACCTCGACCGACGTGCGCAGCAGCCCGAAGTCCGCGACCGGGGCGTAGTCGATCAGCCCGTCGAAGCGCATCCGGTTCATGTTCGAGTCGGTGGACGAGCCGATCGCCGCGATCACGTCGCGCAGCCGCAGGTCCTCGGTCAGGGCGCCGCAGGAGCCGACCCGGATCAGGCTCTTCACGCCGTACTCGTTGACCAGCTCGTGGGCGTAGATCGAGGCGGAGGGCATGCCCATGCCGGAGCCCTGGACGGAGACCTCGACGCCGTTCCAGCGGCCGGTGAAGCCCAGCATGCCCCGGACCGTCGAGTAGCAGCTGGCGCCCTCGAGGTAGGTCTCCGCGATCCACTTGGCCCGCAGCGGGTCGCCCGGCATCAGGACCCGCTCGGCGATCTCTCCCGGCTTCGCGCCGATGTGCGTACTCATGGCAAAGATCCTGCCAGGCCGGAGGCGGGGATACCGGTTCGGCATCCAGACCCGCGGTCCTGTACCCTCGTCGGCGGTGGCGTGTCCGAGCGGCCTAAGGAGCACGCCTCGAAAGCGTGTGAGGGTTTACGCCCTCCGAGGGTTCAAATCCCTCCGCCACCGCTCGTGACAAGCGAGGACGCCCGGTCGATCCGCGAGGATCGGCCGGGCGTTCTCGTTTCTGGTCCCGGTTTCGGCGGTACGCGAGCGGGCGCGGTAACCCGGACGCCCGTCAGCGCCGGTCGAGTTCCGACTCCAGCCGCTGGATGAGCGTCTTGCGACCCTTGTTGTCGCGTTCGTTCCGCAGTGCCGCCTTGAGTTGGCCCGTGTCGAGGCCCCGGACGAGCTTGGCGGCCTCGGCAACCGGCAGCTCCGACAGCCGCCCGACCGACGTGGCGTTCCGGCGTGCGCGGCTGGCCCGCTCGGTGTTGGCGACGTACTGCTTGCCGGACCTCGACTCCTTCCGCTTCTTGGTGTCGGTCTTGCGCTGCTCCTCGTCGGAGAGCTGCTCCCAGGCCTGTTTGGGCAGGTATCGACTCGTCTCGTCGCCGTGCCGCGCCCGGGTGTCGCCTTCCCTGGTCTGCCAGTGCTCGCCGCCCCAACGCTGCAGGGACTTCTGCCGCTCGTCCTTCGGGCCCTCGTAGCCTCCGCCGCGCTTCTGGTACTCCTTGGTGAGCCGTTGCGACTTGCGCGCCGACCACTGCCCCTGCCTGCCGCCCTTGTCGGAAGCCATGATTTCTTCCTTGAGCTGTTCTCTCAGCTCGGGCTTCGTGTACCGCGCCATGTCGGGCGGATACCCGGCACTCCGCCGCGCATGCCTGCCGCGCCCCCGACCCGTCGACGTCCGATCCATCCGCAAGGCGTAGCCGGTCGGGGCCGCAGTGCCGCACGCCGCTGGCGTCGAAGACCGACAGGCGGAGTTCAGCAGGGGCTGTGGCCCTCCTCGAAGAGGCGCTCGGCCCACTCGGCGTACCCGACGATGATCTTGCGGACCGTGCGCCCGTCGTGCAGGAACAGGTACGCGCGGTCGCCCCGCCGGGCGAGCAGCCCGTCGAACCGGTGCGTCCCCTGTGGAGCCTCCAGCTCGCGCGCCGACGGGTAGCGGCCCCAGACCTCGTCGACGGGGCTGCCGGCGGTGACGCCCTCCGGGGTGCGCGTCGCGTCGCCGAGCCAGAGCAGCACGAGCCGGTCGTCGACGAAGATCGGGCTGGTCGTGTCGTGCCCGGCGAGTGACGGGCCGCAGGCGTCGACGTCGGTACGCAGGATGCCCCGCCGGGTCAGCTCGTCCTCGGTGTCGCCGAACTCGATGTCGTGGAGCCCGTTCAGACCGACCACGTCGACGGCTCCGGCGGGCCGACCGTCCACTTCGGGCAGTTGCGGGCGCACGCCACTGCCCGCGATCGAGGCAGCCGTCAGCAGCGTCGCGATGAACGCGAATTGTCGCAATTTCATAGAATCCCCCAGTCCCCAACGGGGCCGGGGCGCTCAGGTTGCTGTTCGTCCCCAGATTGCCGGCTTTCCCACTCGTCGGCCAGCTCGTCCCAGTAGTCGGCGCTCAACCGCCGGCGGCCGTGCGTGAGCCACCCGGCGGTGCTCCGCTCGACGTGCAGGCCCAGCTCGGCGAACGGGTCGATCCACGCGCCGGGCTCCGCGCCGAGCCGGGTGAGCGCGGCGTTGAGCGGCCACTCCGACCGGGGTCCGTCGAAGAGGTGGTCGACGTGCGGCCCCCAGCTCACCCCGCCGCCGAGCCACACCACCGCCGACTGGTAGCCCGCGCCGCCGGCGAACTCCGCTTCCAGGTACGCCACCGGGCCCGACCGCGACCAGCCCGCGAGGACCCCGGCGAGGGCGGCCGAGAGCACCAGGTGGAACGGCTCCGCGGGCGACCGTTCCGCCACGGAGAAGTCGGGCAGCGCCCCGGTCAGCTCCTCGACCAGTTGTGAGGTGGCCGGCAGCAGCGCGAAGTCCTGGCGCAGCTCGCCGAGGACCGCGTGGTCGAGGTCGGCGGTCTGCTCGCGGAGCAGCTCGGCGTCCGCGACGACCGCACTGAGCTGGTAACCCATCGGAGCCCTCCGCCGTCCACAGCCTGTGGATGGAACATGTGTACGACGGATCCGCCTCCGTCACCAACCACCCGCACGCTACCGCCCACCCCCGCCGCCGTGGGGACGCGACGACCCCCGCGATCTTGCGATTTCGGCCCCGTTTCAGGCGGAATGCGGGTCTTCGCCTGGGCGCGAAATGCAAGATCACTGGGGCGTGTGGGGGAGGGCGGCGAGGTAGCGGGTGGCGAGGGTGTGGAGGAGGTCGTGGAGTTCGGGGGGAGCCAGGACCGTGAACGGGACGTCGAACTTGCTCAGGTAGGTGGCCAGGTCGTGCAGCGAGTCGGTGCCGGTGACCAGCTCGCACGTCGCGTCGTCGATCGGGATGATCTCGCCGGAGGTGGGGGTGCTCCGCTCGGCCACCACCGAGGCGGGCGCGTGGAACCGGATGCGCGCCTGGTACGCCCAGACCAGCGAGCGGACCCCGCGCAGCACGTGCGCCGCCGCGTCGCCGCCCGGCGGCTCGCGCGGCACGAACCGTGGCCCGGCCGGCGGCAGCGGACGCATCCGGTCGGCCCGGAACGTGCGCCAGTCCCGCCGCTCCGTGTCCCAGGCCAGCAGGTACCAGCGGCGGCCCGTGTAGACGAGGGTGTGCGGCTCGACGTCGCGCACGCTGGCGCTCCCGTCGTGGCCGGCGTATTCGAACCGCAGCCGTTCGTGCCGGTGTGCCGCTGCCGCGACGGTGGTCAGCGTGCCGGCGTCGACGGTCGGCCCGCCGCCGGCCGCCGAGACCGTGGTGGTGCGCAGGGCGTCGACGCGCGGGCGCAGCCGCGCCGGCAGGGTCCGTTCGAGCTTGGTCAGCGCCCGCAGTGACACGTCCTCGATGCCGGTGACCGAGCCCGCCGCAGCCGCCCGCAGGCCGACCGCGACCGCCACCGCCTCGTCGTCGTCGAGCAGCAGCGGCGGCAGCGCGGTGCCGGCGCCGAGGCGGTAGCCGCCGGCCGGCCCGGTGGTCGAGTCCACCTGGTAGCCGAGCTGCCGGAGCCGGTCGACGTCGTTGCGGACGGTCCGGGTGGTGACCGCCAGCCGGGCCGCCAGGTCGGCGCCGGACCAGTCGCGCCGTTGCTGGAGGAGCGAGAGGAGCCGCAGGAGCCGTACCGAGGTTTCCAGCATTTCCCGATTCTGCCCGAGATTGAGGAACCTGGTGTTCCTCAACCGGTCCTAGCGTTAGGTCATGACGGAGACACCGAGACTGCGCGGCATGGCCAACGTCAGCTACTGGGCGGCCGGCTGGCAGGCGGCCAAGGGCTGGTACACGGAACTGATCGGCTTCGAGCCGTACTTCCTGCGCGACGGCTACGCGGAATGGCGCCTCGGCGACCACCAGGACGAGTTGGGCCTCATCGACAGCCGCTACCGCCCGCCAGGCGCGGCGTCCGGGCCGGGCGGCGTCGTCCTGTACTGGCACGTCGACGACGTGCACGGCATGTTCGCGCGGCTGCTCGCCCTGGGCGCCACCGCGCACGAGCCGCCGCAGGACCGCGGCAGCGGCTTCGTGACCGCCACGGTGGTCGACCCGTTCGGCAACCTGCTGGGCGTCATGTACAACCCGCATTACGTCGAGATCCTCGCCGGGCAGGGCTGACAACGGTGGACGAGGTCGAGATCATCCGGTGCGCGGACGCCGACGCCCCGCAGCGCAGCGCCGCCGTACCCGAGGATCTCGTCGCGGCGCTCGCGGGCAGCGACCGTGCCCGCGCGGCGTTCGAGGCCCTGAGCCGCAGCGACCGGTACGGGATCTTCCTGCCGCTGCTCAAGGCGCGCACGCCGGCCGGGCGGGCCGGCGCGCTGCGGCGGGCGCTGGCGACCCTGGAGGCCGCCACGGTGCCGGCGGAGTGACGCCACGTCCGGGGCGGCGGAGTGACCCCAGGTCGTCCGGGGCGGCGGAGTTTCCCGCTGCCCCGGACGCCGACCCGGGTCACCGCCGCTCGGTCAGGGGCGCTCGGCGATCCGGCTGACGAACGCGCGCCACGCCGCCGGCGGGAAGGCGAGCGCCGGGCCGGCCGGGTCCTTCGAGTCGCGCACGGCGACGACGCCGGGCAGGTTGTCGGCGACCTCGACGCAGTTGCCGCCGTTGCCGCTGCTGCGGCTGCTCTTGCGCCACCGCGCGCCATTCAGCTCCATGTCTCCGCCACTTCCGAGATGAGATCGACAGACTGCCAGTGGGTCAGCGCCTCGCCGCGCACGTTCTCCCATGCAGCCATCATGGCGGCGATGTCCGCGGGGTCGCTAACCACTTGGCCCTGGAGTTGGTTGTCGAGATAGCCGGCGATCCGGTGGTCGTGGCTGTTGGCGATGACGAACGGCCCGTTCAGCCCCGCGTAGGCGCCGACTGACGACGGCACGACGTGCACCCGGACGTGCGGCTCGGCGCAGGCGGTCACCAGGGCCCGGAGCTGCTCGCGCATGGTGGCCCGGCCGCCGACCGGCCGGCGCAGCACCGCCTCGTCGACGACGGCCGTGAACAGCGGCGGCTCGTCCTGCCGGAGGATGCCCTGCCGGGCGAGCCGGGCGGCCAGGTGCCGCTCGACGTCGCCCCGGGGAACAGGCCGCCGCCGGTCAGCACGGCACGGGCGTACGCCTCGGTCTGGAGCAGCCCGGGCAGCACCACCGACTCGTACGACCGCAGCGACACCGCCTCGCGCTCGATCTCCTGCCACGGACGGAACCAGATCGGGTCACGACGTCTCGAAGTGTCCGGCCAGATGTCCGACACGTCCCGGTGGAGGGCCTCCGCCGCCGCCAACCGATGTCGGGGATGCGGGATGCGGTCCTCGGTCAGCCAGCGGCCGACCGTCTTCGGGTCGACCCCGACCTTTTCGGCGAGGGATTCGGTCGTGTGCCCGGTGTCGCTGAGCGCGACCCGCAGCGCGTCGTTCACGGGCTCCTCCCATCGGATGTCCCAAATATCTGGCGACCATACATTTACGCGGTGTATCTGTCTGCTCACTAACGGCAAGTTGGGGTGACGAAGGCGGCGCGGCCGGTGGAGGCGAGGGAGCCCGGCGGTCGCGCCAGTCGCGGGGCCGCCCCGGCGGGGAGGGCGGGGCGGCCCCCTCCAGCCCGCTCGTCGCGTTCCTCGTCGCACTCCCGGAGGAGGCCCCGCCCGTGCCCACCCGCCAGCCGCCCGGCCCGGCACAGTTGCCCGTCCGGCCCGACGCCGTCGCCGGTCGATGCCAGCCGACCCCGCCCGCGCCTCGCCGGGAGTCCGCGCCTCGCCGGGAGCCCGTGCATCGCCGGGAGCCCGCGCCCCGCCAGGAGAACGCGCCTCGCCGGGAGCCACGGATGCCCCTGATCGTCGGCGCGACGATCCGCGTGCCGGACGACGCGTACCGCTTCGGCGAGGGACCGCTGACCCTGCGGATCACCGAGGTGCTGAGCATCGGCCCGTTCGAGGGACGGGTGTGGGCCGAGGTACGCGGCCACGAGCTCACCCCGGACGGCACCCTCCGCGCCCGCGCGCGCTTCGCCTTCGTCCGCGTCGACCGGGTCATGCTGATCCCCGCCGGCCCCGGGCCGGCCGGATCGACGACGCGACCCGCGCCCTCACCGAATTACCCGGTCTCGGTCGTCGCCGATCCGTCCGGGTCGGGCACCGGCGGCCCAGGGTCCGCGGAGGCGGCGGGGGCGGCCCGGCCGTGAGTCGACGCCGCGAGCACGTCCCGACCCGGCCCACCTGGCGCTGCCGGGCGTGCGGCATCGCCTGGCCCTGCTCGGCGGCGAAGCTGCGGCTGCTCGGCGAGTACCGTCACGACCGCGTCGCGCTCACCGGCTACCTGGCGACCCTCCAGGCCGAGGCCGCCGAGCAACTCGCCGGGCTGGACCACGACGTGAACCCCGCCGACCTGGCCGACCGCTTCGTCTCGTGGGCCCGTGCGCGCGGATGACCGGCCAGCTCACGTCGGGTGGCGCCGGCTCAGGCCAGCAGGTTGACCAGGGCGGCGAGCCCGACGACCACGATCGCGGCGCGCAGCGCCGCCGGCGGCAGCCGACGCCCCCACCGGCCGCCGACCAGGCCACCCACCACGGAACCCACGGCGATGAGCAGTGCCGGCTGCCAGGCCACCGTGCCCAGGGCGATGAACATGACCGCCGCGACCCCGTTCACCAGGCCGGCGAGCACGTTCTTGACCCCGTTGACCCAGCGCAGGTCGGTGGAGAGCAGCACCCCGAGCAGCCCCAGCAGCAGCACACCCTGGGCGGCGCCGAAGTAGCCGCCGTACACCCCGGTGGCGAACACACCGAGGAGCAGGAGCGGCCCGACCCGCCGGACCTCCCCGTCGGCGGGCGGCGGCACGTCCGCCGGGCCCTGCCGCCGGCGGGCCAGCGCCCGGGCCAGTTGCGGCTGCACCAGCACCAGCACCAGCGCCAGCCCGATCAGCGCCGGCACGATGGCCCGGAACGCCCCCGGCGGCAGCCGCAGCAGCAGCACGCCCCCGGTGATCCCCCCGAGCACGCTCGCGACGCCCAACCGCGCCAGCAGCCGGCCGTGCCCGGCCAGATCACGCCGATAGGCGTACGCCCCGGAGAACGACCCCGGCACCAGCCCGACCGTGTTCGACACGTTCGCCACCACCGGTGGAAAGCCCAGGGACAGCAGGACCGGGAAGGTCACCAGCGTGCCCGAGCCCACCACCGCGTTGATGGCGCCGGCCGCGACCCCGGCGGCCAGCACCGCCAGCATCTCGGCGGCGTTCAACATCGTGTTCATCTGTGTCCGCGCCTTCCCCGGGCCGGTCGTCGCCCTCAGGTCGCCGCCGCCCGGATATCTCGCTGTCGAGTGCGGCTGCCAGCGTATGGTTCCGGCCCTGCCGGTTGATCGACCTGCGTCGGAGATCACCACTCGACCCCGGACGCTGACGTCCCGAAGATCGCCCGTAGGGGGCAGACGGATCGGCCACCAGTTGCGATGATGACCGCCGATGCGGCGCGGGCTCCGTCGCCGCCACGGGGGATCGACACAGACGGAGAGACTTGGCGGCTCGGCGCAGGCCGGGCTGCCCCGTCGACCTGTCCGCTTCCTCCGTGCGACGGGCCACCGACGCCGCACCTCGTTCCGCCCCGGCGGCCGAGGGTCAACCAGCTCAGGAGGAAGCATGCAGGACAACCGTTCCGGCCGTCGTCATCTGCTCCGGGCCGCGATGGTCGGCGCGGGCGCCGCCGTCGCCGCGCCCGCGCTGGGCGGCATCAACCCCGCACAGGCCGCCGCGCTCGCGTCCACCGGGGCGATCCCGTGGGTCGGTCCCGCCGGCTCCGGCGCCACCTACGAGGTGGATCCGACCGTCGGCGCCCAGGCCGCCATCAACACCGCGCTGGGCAGCAGCAGCCAGCGGGCCGTCTACGTCGCGCCCGGCACCTACACGGTCAAGGCCCCGGTGGTGCTCGACGACAAGCACGCGCTGATCGGCGCCGGCCCGCTGGTCACGATCCTGCGCGCCGGCTCGGGCTTCAGCGGGGCGGCGCTGGTCGTCAACCCGTGGTCCGGCACGTACGTCGGCTCCTCCCGCCAGTGCGTGACCGACATCGGGCTCGACGCGGCGAACATCGTGGCGAACGGGATCAACTTCCAGATGAACGCCACCCCGTCCACGTACGGGCCGGACCCGGCGCCGTGGTTCACCCGGGTCTTCGTCACCCGCACCACCGGCGACGGCATCTACCTCGGCGGCACCTACTCGGGCGGGCAGCGCGAGTTCAAGCTGACCGACTGCCGGGTCGAGCACGCGGACGGCTGGGCCTACAACATCCAGTCCTCCGACGGTTTCGTCAGCGGCTGCTCCGCCCAGGGCGGTGCCGCCGGGGGCTACCTGATCAGCGGCGGCAACCTCAAGGTCTGGGGCAGCAAGGCGTACGGCACCGGTACCGCGACGACGCCGGGTCCCGCCTTCCGCATCGAGTCCGCCCGCGCCACGCTGGTGGGCTGCGAGGCCCAGGACAGCGCGGGCAACGGGTTCGAGATCGCCGCCCCGAACTGCACGCTCTCCGGCTGCACCGCCGACTCGACGGGGACCGGCAGCAGTGACCAGTACTCGGCCGGCTTCCACATCGCCGCCTCGGCCGTCAGCGTGGAGGGCGGCTCGTTCCAGCGGGCCGGCGGCGGCGGAAAGTGGATCGTCGGCGGCGCGGGCATGCGGACGGCGCTCTACCTGGCCGACGGGGCCGACTACCTCTCCGTACGGCTGGTCACCGGCGGGGCCCGGGAGACGCCGTTCCAGCGCCTGATCACCGGGACGGCGGGCTCCCACTCGTCGATCTCGGTCATCGGCTGACACCAGGGGACGTACCACGACGAAGGGCCGGCCCCTCGTGGGGCCGGCCCTTCGTCGACGGCGGAGGATACGAGATTCGAACTCGTGAGGGTGTGAACCCAACACGCTTTCCAAGCGTGCGCCCTAGGCCTCTAGGCGAATCCTCCGCAGAAGAGGATACAGGTCCCCGACGGCTCGGCCACCCCACCACCCCCTGAAGATCGACCGCCGGTCGGGTACGCTTGGCGTACCCCCCGTGCGGCGTGCATCTCGTGAACCTCCCCAGGGCCGGAAGGCAGCAAGGATAAGCGGGCTCTGACGGGTGCACGGGGGGCCTTTCTGTCTCCGGGCGCCGGTAACGTCCCTGCGGGTCAGGTCACCGGCGGGGTGGGTGGTCACCCGCGGCTGACCGGCGCAGAATGGCTCGGTCGAGAGGAGGCGGGACGGGTGGCACTGGCGCTCTACCGCAAGTACCGGCCACGCACCTTCGCCGAGGTCATCGGGCAGGAGCACGTCACCGAGCCGCTGTCGCAGGCGCTGCGCAGCGGGCGGCTCAACCACGCGTACCTCTTCTCCGGCCCCCGTGGCTGCGGCAAGACCTCCAGCGCCCGCATCCTGGCCCGTTCCCTCAACTGTGAGCAGGGTCCCACCCCGGAGCCGTGCGGGCAGTGCGAGTCCTGCCGCTCGCTGGCCACCGACGGCGCCGGCTCGATCGACGTCATCGAGATCGACGCGGCCAGCCACGGTGGCGTCGACGACGCCCGCGAGCTGCGTGAGAAGGCGTTCTTCGCGCCGGCCCGCAGCCGCTTCAAGATCTATGTCATCGACGAGGCGCACATGGTCTCGTCGGCCGGCTTCAACGCGCTGCTCAAGCTGGTCGAGGAGCCGCCGGAGTACGTCAAGTTCATCTTCGCGACCACCGAGCCGGAGAAGGTCCTCGGCACGATCAAGTCGCGGACCCACCACTACCCGTTCCGGCTGATGCCGCCGAAGGTGCTCCGGCCCTACCTGGAGCAGCTCTGCGAGGCGGAGGGCGTGGCGGTCGAGCCGGCGGTATTCCCGCTGGTGGTGCGCGCGGGCGGCGGCAGCGCCCGGGACAGCCTCTCGGTGCTCGACCAGCTCATCGCCGGGGCCGGGCCGGAGGGGGTCACCTACTCCCGCGCCGCCGCGCTGCTCGGTGTCACCGACGCCGCCCTGATCGACGAGATGTGCGACGCGCTGGCCGCCGGCGACGGGGCGGCCGCGTACGCGACCGTCGACCGGGTGGCCGAGGCCGGGCACGACCCGCGCCGGTTCGCCTCCGACCTGCTGGAGCGGCTGCGCGACCTGATCGTGCTCCAGCAGGTGCCGGACGCCGCCGCCAAGGGCCTGATCGACGGCCCGACCGACCAGATCGAGCGGATGGCCGCGCAGGCCGAGCGGCTCGGCCCGGGCACCCTGTCCCGCTGCGCCGACATCGTGCACAACGGCCTGGTGGAGATGCGCGGCACCACCGCGCCCCGGCTGCTGCTGGAGCTGATCTGCGCCAGGATGCTGCTACCCGGTGCCGACAGCACCGGCGGCCTGCTCCAGCGCCTGGAGCGCCTGGAGCGCCGGCTCACCCTCGCCGGCACCGACGCGCCGCCGGCCGCCGCCGGCCCCGCGCCGGTCACCTCCGCCCCTCCGGTACGCCCCGACACTTCCGCCGCGACCGCGGCTGCCGCCGTGCCCGACCCGGGGCCCGCCGGCCCGCCGGCGGCTGCCGCCGCTCCGTCCGGTGTCGCCGCCGCCCGCGCCGCGGCCGGGGCTGCCACCGGTTCCCGGTCGCCGGAGGCGGTCCCGGGTGCCGCGGACCCGGTGGGTGCCACCGCCGGTGGCCCGCCCGCCGATGCTCCCGCCCGCCGTGACGTGCCGCCCTCGGCGGTGATGCCCGACCCGGCCACCCCGGAACCGCCCCGCCCCGGCGCGGCTCCGGCGGGCGCGCTGGACGCCGTCGCGGTGCGCCGGGTCTGGCCGGACATCGTCGCCAAGGTCAACCGGATCAAGAAGCCGGCCGCCGCGCTGATGCGCGACGCGGTGGTCCGCGACGTGGACGGCGACACCCTGGTGCTGACCGTCAAGTCGCCGGTGCTCGCGCAGATGATGGGCAACCACACCTCGGTGCTGGCCGAGGCGCTGTACGAGGAGTTCGGCGGTCGCTGGCAGATCCGCTGCGAGGTGGCCGGCGAGCGGGGTGGCGCGTCGCTCGGTGGCCCGTCCCGTCCCGCCGCTCCGGCCCGCCCGGCCTCCCCGCCACCGGCCGCCCCCGTCCACCAGGCCCCGGGCGGCGCTGGCCCGTCCGGCAACGGCGCGGGCGGCGGCATGTCCGGCGGCCCGAGCGGTGCGGCCGGCGGGCCCGATGGCGGGGCCGGTGGGCCTCGTGCTGGCGCGGGCGGCCAGGGCGGGGCGACCCGTCCGGCGTCCGGCGCGGGTGCGGCGCGGGGCGGCACGTCCGCCGACGACGCCGAGGACTGGCCCGAGGCGGCCCGGCCCGGCGGCGCGGCCGGCGGGGGCGAGGACTGGCCCGAACCGGCCCGCCCGGGTGGCGCGGCCGGGGGGGCCGACGACTGGCCGGAACCGGCCCGGCCGGGCGGCACGTCGACGGCCACCTCGACGGCGGGCGCGGCGACGACCACCGCACCGACGGGCAGCGCGTCGGTGACCGCCGCGCAGGCCGTACCGAAGCCGGCCGGCCCCTCGGCGGCGCCGCAGCAGGCCGCGCCCGCCGGTCCCCCGGTGAGCAGCGCGATCGCGGCGGCGCGGGCGGCTGCGGCGGGGCGCGGTCCGCGGCCGGCCCAGGCGGCCCGGAAGACCGCGGACGCCGACTGGGCCGGCGAGCCGCCGTACGACCCGGACTTCGACGGGCCGGTGCGCGGCGGCGGGGGACGCCCCGGCGGCGCCCAGCCGGCGAACCCGACCTACGAGGGCTTCGACCCGGGCGACGAGCCGCTGGACGAGGTGCTCGACGAGCGGACCGCGCGGGAGTCCAGCGAGGAGCAGGCGGTACGGCTGCTGCGCGAGGCGTTCGGCGCCGAGAAGATCGACGAGGTGGACGCCCGCTAGGGCCACGGCCCGGCAGGTCGGCGTAGCGGCCGGCGTCCATCGCCGCAGAGGCCCGCGCCTGCTGTTCCGCTGCCGTCGCGGCCTGTTCCCGGGACATCCGCGTCTGCCTGCGGTCGATCCCGTGATCGTCCGCCGGGCGGGGAAGCACCGGGCGGGGCGAGGCCGCTCACAGCGGATAGGCTGAGCGGCGGCCGAGCAGACGAGTGCGAGAAGGAGCCATCCGTGCGCCCAGGTGGACAGCCGAACATGCAGCAGATGCTGAAGCAGGCGCAGAAGATGCAGCAGCAGATCGCCAAGGCCCAGGCCGAGCTCGCCGAGGCCGAGCTGACCGGCACCGCCGGGGGCGGCCTGGTGACCGCGACCGTCGCCGGCACCGGGGAGCTCAAGGCGATCAAGATCGACCCCAAGGCGGTCGACCCGGAGGATGTGGAGACCCTGGAGGACCTGGTCGTCGCGGCGATGCACAACGCCGCCGAGGCGGCCCGGGAGCTGACCGAGAAGAAGATGGGCCCGGTCACCGGCGGCATGGGCGGCCTCGGCCTGCCCGGTTTCTGAGCGGCAGATGTACGAGGGTGCCATCCAGGACCTGATCGACGAGCTGGGGCGGCTGCCGGGCGTCGGCCCGAAGAGCGCGCAGCGGATCGCCTTCCACGTCCTGTCGGCCGACCCGGCCGACGTCAACCGGCTGGCCGGCGCGCTGCGCAAGGTCAAGGAGCTGGTGCGGTTCTGCACCAGTTGCTACAACGTGGCCGAGTCCGACCAGTGCCGGATCTGCCGCGACCCGCGCCGCACCGACGAGGTGCTCTGCGTGGTCGAGGAGCCGAAGGACGTGGTCGCGATCGAGCGGACCGGTGAGTTCCGGGGCCGCTACCACGTGCTCGGCGGGGCGATCAACCCGCTGGAGGGGATCGGGCCCGACAACCTGCGCATCCGCGAGCTGATGACCCGCCTGGGCGGGGGCGCGGTGCGGGAGCTGATCCTGGCCACGGACCCGAACACCGAGGGCGAGGCCACCGCCACCTACCTGGCGTTGATGGTCAAGCCGATGGGCATCGCGGTGACCCGGCTGGCGAGCGGCCTGCCGGTCGGCGGCGACCTGGAGTACGCGGACGAGATCACCCTCGGCCGGGCCTTCGAGGGGCGCCGCGCCGTCTGATCCGCCGATCGTGGCCGGCACCGGATCTCGGTGCCGGCCACTGTCGTACGCGCTCGCACATCCACTGTGGGTTCTGACATGTGGACGATGAGCGTGTCGATACATGTAACAAATTTGCATCGGTCAACCTGGACATTTCGCCCCATTGATGGCGCTCTGGCGCTGCCTCCTGGGCGGGGCGCCCCGGTTAAGACACGATCCGGTACCAACCAGTTCGGCGACGGTTTCCCGGCGGTCCGAACGGGGGCTAAGGTCACGGCCATCGGTGACCCCTGTCACCACGTTGTCCGTACCCCCAAGGAGAAGCACCATGCGTGCATCCAGGCCGAAGGTCGCTATCGCGGCCGTCGCGGTCGCGGCCCTCGCGGTAGCAGGCTGCGCCGAGAGCGACCGTGATGACAGTTCCGGCGGTAGCAAGAAGGACACCCTCGTCTTCGGCGTAGCCGGAGACCCGAAGGTGCTCGACCCGAGCTTCGCCAGCGACGGTGAGTCGCTGCGCGTCGCACGCAGCATCTTCGAGACGCTGGTCACGCCGGAGGAGGGGGGCACGAAGATCACCCCCGGTCTGGCCGAGTCCTGGACTCCGGACGCCGCCGGCACGACGTGGACCTTCAAGCTGCGTTCCGGCGTGAAGTTCCACGACGGCACCGACTTCAACGCCGAGGCGGTCTGCAAGAACTTCGACCGCTGGTACAACGCCAAGGGCCTCATGCAGAGCCCGGACGTGACGGCGTACTGGCAGGACGTCATGGGCGGCTTCGCCAAGAACGAGGACGCGGAGCTGCCGCCGAGCCTCTTCAAGTCCTGCACCGCCAAGGACGCCACCACCGTGGACCTGGCCTTCACCCGGGTCTCCAGCAAGATCCCGGCCGCGCTGATGCTGCCGTCGTTCTCCATCCACAGCCCGACCGCGCTGGAGAAGTACGACGCCAGCAACGTGGGCGGCACCGCCGAGGACATCAAGTACCCGTCCTACGCGATGGAGCACCCGACCGGCACCGGCCCGTTCAAGTTCAAGTCCTGGGACGTCGCCAACAAGACGCTCACCATCGAGCGCAACGACGACTACGCCGGCTCCAAGGCCAAGCTGAAGACCATCATCTTCAAGACCATCTCGGACGAGAACGCCCGCAAGCAGGCGCTGCGCTCCGGCGACATCCAGGGCTACGACCTGGTCGGCCCGGCCGACGTCGAGTCGCTGAAGGGTGAAGGCTTCAACGTCCTGACCCGCCCGGCGTTCAACGTGCTCTACCTGGCCATCAACCAGAAGGGCAACCCGAAGCTCGCCGACATCAAGGTCCGGCAGGCCATCGCGCACGCCCTGAACCGGCAGGCGCTGGTCGACTCGAAGCTGCCCCCGGGCGCCAAGGTCGCCGAGAACTTCATGCCGGACACGGTCGAGGGCTGGAACGGCGACGTCGCCAAGTACGACTACAACCCGGAGAAGGCCAAGCAGCTGCTGGCCGAGGCCGGCGCGACGAACCTGACCCTGAAGTTCCACTACCCGACCGAGGTCACCCGGCCGTACATGCCGAACCCGAAGGACATCTTCGAGCTGCTCTCGGCGGACCTCAAGGCGGTCGGCATCAAGGTCGAGGCCATCCCGCTGAAGTGGAGCCCGGACTACCTCAACGCCACCACGTCCGGCAGCAAGCACGACATCCACTTCCTCGGCTGGACCGGTGACTACGGCGACGCCTACAACTTCATCGGAACCTTCTTCGACCGGCCGAAGGACGAGTGGGGCTTCACCAACAAGGCCCTGTTCGACCAGTTCAAGGACGCCGACACCACCGCCGACCAGGCGGCCCGGGTGGAGAAGTACAAGGCCCTCAACAAGGCCATCATGGAGTTCCTGCCCGGTGTCCCGGTGTCGCACTCGCCGCCGGCGATCGTGTTCGGCAAGGACGTGACCGGGGTCAAGGCCAGCCCGCTCACCGACGAGCGGCTTGAAACGGCCGAGTTCAAGTCCTGACCTGACGCA
The DNA here is from genome assembly GCF_055587185.1 of Micromonospora sp. NPDC048040. Lineage (NCBI taxonomy): Bacteria > Bacillati > Actinomycetota > Actinomycetes > Micromonosporales > Micromonosporaceae > Micromonospora > Micromonospora sp. NPDC048040. The sequence continues at coordinate 46,131 of NZ_JBVJGT010000013.1, forward strand.
AGGCACGCGGGCGGGCGCTGTTTCGACAGCGTCCGCCCGCGACCCTCCGCACCCCTTTCGAGGCCACCGTGTTCCGGTTCATCGTCAGACGCCTGCTCCAGCTGATACCCACGCTGTTCGGGCTCTCCCTCCTGCTCTTCATCTGGCTCCGCCGACTGCCCGGCGGTCCCGAGACCGCCATCCTCGGCGAGCGCGGCACGCCCGAGATGCGTGCCGCGATCCGGCGCAACATGGGCCTCGACGAGCCGATCCTGGTGCAGTACGGCCGGTTCGTGCGGCGGCTGCTCCGCCTCGACCTCGGCACCTCGACCTCCACCAAGCGCGCGGTCACCACGGAGTTCCTGGAGCGCTTCCCCGGCACCGTCGAGCTGACCGTCATGGCGCTGGTGATCGCGATCGGGCTCGGCATTCCGCTCGGCTACCTGGCCGCCCGCCGTCGCGGCCGGATGCTCGACCACCTCTCGGTCGGCGGCTCGCTGATCGGCATCTGCATCCCCGTCTTCTTCCTGGCCTACGTGCTCAAGGCGATCTTCTCGGAGAACCTCGGCTGGTTCCCGTCCAGCGGCCGGCAGGACCCGACGCTCGGCGCCACCCGGATCACCAACTTCTTCGTCCTCGACGGCCTGATGACGCGGGAGTGGGACGCCGCCGCCGACGCGATCTGGCACCTCGTGCTGCCGGGCGTCGCGCTGGCCAGCATCCCGCTCGCGATCATCGTCCGGATCACCCGGGCCAGCGTGCTGGAGGTGCTCAACGAGGACTTCGTCCGCACCGCCGAGGCCAAGGGCCTCACCGAGCCGACCGTCCGCCGCCGGCACGTGCTGCGCAACGCGATGCTGCCGGTGGTCACCTCGATCGGCCTGCTCACCGGCGGCCTGCTCTCCGGCGCGGTGCTGACCGAGACCGTCTTCGCCTTCAGCGGCATCGGGGCGTTCATCTACGACGCCATCGGCCAGCGGGACTACCCGGTGCTGATGGGCTTCATCATGATCATCGCGGTGGTGTACGTGCTGGTGAACCTCCTGGTCGACCTCTCCTACAGCCTGATCGACCCGAGGGTGAGGGTCCGATGACGATCACCACCGGCAAGAAGAAGGAAAAGATCGACCGGCTCTCCGAGCTGGCCGCCCGGGACGACGAGCGCGGCGTCAGCCTCTGGCAGGAGGCGTTCCGCCGGTTGCGGCGCAACCCCGCGGCGATCATCGGCGCGGTCATCCTGGTGCTCTTCGTCCTGGTCGCGGTCGTCGGGCCGTTCTTCGTCCCGTACGGGCCGACCGACGCGATCGGCATCCGCGAGGGCGTGGTCAAGTCGGGCCAGGGCCTCATCCCCGGCTCCTCCGGCGACCACTGGCTCGGCTACGACCACCAGGGCCGCGACGTGTTCAGCCGGATGATCGTGGGCGCCCGGCAGACCCTGCTCGTCGGCGTGGTCTCCACGCTGATCGGTCTGGCGGTCGGCGCCCTGATCGGTGGGGTCGCCGGCGCGGCGGCCGGGCTGGGCGGCCGGTGGGGCCGGGCCGTCGACACCGCGCTCATGCGGGTCATCGACATGATGCTGGCGCTGCCCAGCCTCCTGCTGGCGGTGAGCATCGCCGCCCTGCTCGGGGCGAGCCTGACCACCGTGATGATCGCGGTCGGCGTGGTCTCCGTGCCGGTCTTCGCCCGGCTGCTGCGCGGCTCGATGATCTCCCAGGCCAACAGCGACTACGTGCTGGCGGCCACCTCGCTGGGCGTGAAGAAGTCGAAGATCGCGATCACCCACGTGGTGCCGAACTCGCTCGCCCCGGTGATCGTGCAGGCCACGCTCACCCTGGCCACCGCGATCATCGAGGCCGCCGCGCTCTCCTTCCTCGGCCTCGGCAACCCCGACACGGCCGTGCCGGAGTGGGGCGTGATGCTCGCCGACGCGCAGCCGTACCTGGGCATCCGGCCGGGGCTGGCGATCTACCCGGCGGTCGCGATCATCATCACCGCGCTCGGCTTCACCCTGCTCGGTGAGGCGATGCGCGAGGCCCTCGACCCGAAGCTGCGGAAGTAGGTCTCCATGTGTGAAGCGCGAGGAGTGAGCTTGCGAGCCCCGCAGCCGCGAACGGTAGGTCGGCTGTGTGAAGAGTTGCGAGCCCGGCAGTCTTGGACGGAGGGTCGGTAATGGCACTGCTCGAAGTGGACGACCTCTCCGTCACCTTCGCCCGGCGCGGTCAGCGCACCGTGCACGCCGTGGACGGTGTCTCGTTCTCCGTCGACGCCGGCGAGGTGGTCGGCCTGGTCGGTGAGTCCGGCTGTGGCAAGAGCGTGACCTCGCTGGCGATCATGGGCCTGCTGCCCAAGCAGCCGGGCCTGCGCGTCGGCGGTAAGGCGGTCTTCGACGGCACCGACCTGCTCCAGCTCGACGACCGGTCCCGGCGGGACATCCGCGGCCGGGACGTCGCGATGATCTTCCAGGACCCGCTGTCCTCCCTGAACCCGGTCATCCCGATCGGGTTGCAGGTGACCGAGGTGCTCGCGCGGCACCGGGGGATGAAGGGCGCGGCGGCCGAGAAGGAGGCGGCGACGCTGCTGGACCGGGTCGGCATCCCCGACCCGAAGCGGCGGTTGAAGGAATACCCGCACCAGCTCTCCGGCGGCATGCGGCAGCGCGCCCTCATCGCGATGGCGGTGGCCTGCAAGCCCCGGCTGCTGATCGCCGACGAGCCGACCACGGCGCTGGACGTCACCATCCAGGCGCAGATCCTGGAGCTGCTCAAGGAGTTGGTCCGCGACTCCGGCACCGCGCTCGTCATGATCACGCACGACCTCGGCGTGGTGGCGGGCATGTGCGACACCATCAACGTGCTCTACGCCGGCAGGGTGGTGGAGACGGCCCGCCGTCGTCCGCTGTTCCGCGAGCCCCGGCACCCGTACACCGTGGGGTTGCTCGGCTCGGTGCCCCGCCTGGACGCCGGGCGCGGGGAGCGACTGAACCCGATCCCCGGCTCGGTCCGCGACGTGCTGCCCTGGCCGGACGGCTGCGCCTTCGCGCCGCGCTGCGCCCGGCGGGTCGACGAGTGCGTGGGGGAGCCGCCCGCGCTGGTGCACGCCCACGACGGGCGCAGCTACCGCTGCGTCAACCCGGCGCCGCTGCCCGGCACCGTGCCCCCGCGGGCCGCCGCCACCGCCCGCGCGGCGGACGCTCCGGCGGCGGAGGCGACCGCGGGCCCGGTGCCCGCCCCGCGCGAGGAGGAGAAGCCGTGACCGAGAGCGACATCCTCGTCGAGGTCCGCGACCTGAAGGTGCACTTCCCGATCCGGCGGGGGGTGATCCTCGACCGGACGGTCGGGCACGTGAAGGCGGTCGACGGGGTCGACCTGCGCATCCCGCGCGGCCGGACGTACGGCCTGGTGGGCGAGTCCGGGTGCGGCAAGTCGACGCTCGGCCGGGCGCTGCTTCAGCTCACCCCGCCCACCGGCGGCGAGGTCGCCTTCGACGGCGTCGAGCTGACGAAGCTGCCGGCGGGCAAGCTGCGGTCGATGCGCCGCCGGATGCAGATGATCTTCCAGGACCCGATGTCGAGCCTGGACCCCCGGCAGAACGTCGAGTCGATCCTCACCGAGGGGTTGCAGACCCACGGCATCGGCGGCAACCGCGACGAGCGGCGGCGGATCATCAGCGAGACGCTGGACAAGGTCGGCCTGCCCCGCTGGGCGCTCTCCCGCTACCCGCACGAGTTCTCGGGCGGCCAGCGGCAGCGCATCGGCATCGCCCGGGCGCTGGTGCTCGGGCCCGACCTGATCGTCGCCGACGAGCCGGTCTCCGCGCTCGACGTGTCGATCCAGGCCCAGGTGGTGAACCTGCTCGACGAGCTCCAGGACAGCCTCGGCCTGACCTACCTGGTGATCGCGCACGACCTCGCCGTGGTGCGGCACATCTCCGACACGGTCGGCGTGATGTACCTCGGCGCGCTGGTCGAGGAGGCGCCGAGCGACCGGCTCTACACGGAGCCGCTGCACCCCTACACGCGGGCGCTGATGTCGGCGGTGCCGGTGCCGGACCCGGACGTGGAGGACCGGCGGGAGCGCATCCTGCTCGCCGGCGACCTGCCCTCGCCGGCCAACCCGCCGGCGGGCTGCCGGTTCCACACCCGCTGCCCGTGGGCGCAGCCGACCCGCTGCGCCGACGAGCGGCCGGTGCTGCGGGAGATCGGCGGGAGCCGGGTCGCCTGCCACTTCGCGGAGCGGATCGCGAGCGGCGAGCTGCGCCCGCACAAGGTCAGCGTGCAGATCACCCGCCCGATGGGCGAGGGCGAGGAGCCCCACACCGTCTCCGCCCCCAGCGAGCCCGGCTCGTACGTCTGACCCGCGGCGCGGACGCGGTCCCGCCGAGGGGCCGCGTCCGGCCGTGGTCAGCCCTCGGGGCGGTGCAGCAGGGCGACGGCGATGCCGTGCACCGCGTCCAACCCGGCCGGATCAGCCAGCGCGACCCTGCCGCCGGTGACCGTGTACCACTCGTCGGCGTCCTTGTACTGCACCGACAGCGTGACCTGGCCGTCGGCGTAGCCGGTGCGCAGGGTCAGCTCGCCGGTGACCACGCCGACCTCGTCGGTCATCACCCCGCCCGGGCCGGGCACGAGGTCGGCGGTGCGTTCCTGGGCGGCGGCCGACGCGCCGCCGGCGTCGGCGGCCATGCCCGCCCCCGGCACCGCGGTCTGCGTGGCGGCCCTCCCGTCCACCGTCATGCCGGCCGTGGTCGGCCCCGTGGGCGCGCTGCCGGCGGCCGCCGCCGCGTCCTCCCCGCCGGGATCCGGCATCTGCTCGGGAGCGGGGGTCGCCCCGGCCCCGGTCACGGCTTGTTCGCCCATGTGCAGCCCTCCAACATGTCGGTCAGGGCGGCCTTCTCGGCGGTGGTCACCGTGAGCCGCCAGTGGTGCTTGACCGTCACCCAGTTTTCGGCGTACTGGCACCAGAACGACCGGTTCGCCGGTTTCCACTGGGACGGGTCCTGATCACCCTTTGCCCGGTTGGAGTTCTTGGAAACCGCGATGAGCTGCGGTCGGTCCATGTCGTTGGCGAAGTCGCCGCGCTTGGCGTCGTCCCACTCGTCGGCGCCGGAGCGCCACGCGTTCGCCAGCGGCACCATGTGGTCGATGTCCACGTCGGACGGATCGGTCAGGGCGCGGTCGTCGTACACGCTCTCCCACCGGCCGCCGACCACGTTGCAGCCGGAGAGCCTGATGTCCTCCCCGTCGCGCTTCAGCACGCTGTCCCGCACGTCGCAGTTCTTGCCGGTGTCCCGCCAGTGCGGGAAACGCTCCCGGCTGTAGCCCTTCATCGACCCCGCGCCGGCGACGCTGAGCTGGGCCAGCTTCTGCGCGGCGTTGCCGCCGCTGCTGCTCGGCGGGGCCTCCGGCTCGTCGACGGGGACGCAGCCGGCCGCGCCGAGCGCCAGCGCCGCGGCCAGCGCGGCCGTCACCGCGACGCGCGGTCCTGATCTGGTACGCACAGACGACACCTCTCCAGCTTGGGGGCTCCCGGCGATCCCGCACAGTACCCGGGCATGGTTTCGGCGTTTCGTGGCGTCTCTCATATGGTGCGGGGAAGATTGGACGCCATGACCGACTCCGCGCCCGCGCTCCGGCTGGGCACCGCCCACGGTCGGGGCACCCTGCTCGCCGCCGTCCTCGCCTCCGGCATGGTCTTCCTGGACAGCACGGTGGTCAATGTGGCGCTGCCCCGGCTCGGCGCGGAACTCGAGGCCACCGTCGCCGGTCTCCAGTGGACGGTCAACGGATACCTGTTGATGCTCGCCGCCTTCGTCCTGCTCGGCGGCGCGCTCGGCGACCGCTTCGGGCGGCGGCGGGTCTTCCTGCTCGGGGTGGTCTGGTTCACCGCCGCCTCGCTGCTCTGCGGCCTGGCCCAGGGCACGGAGTGGCTGATCGCGGCCCGTTTCCTCCAGGGCGCCGGCGGCGCGCTGCTGACCCCGGGCTCGCTGTCGGTGCTCCAGGCCAGCTTCCACCCCGACGACCGGGGGCGGGCGATCGGCGCCTGGTCGGGGCTGTCCGGCGTCTCCACCGCGCTCGGCCCGTTCATCGGCGGCTGGCTGATCGACGCGCTTTCCTGGCGGTGGATCTTCTTCCTCAACCTGCCGCTGGCCGTGCTGGTGGTGCTCGCCGCGCTGCGCTGGGTGCCGGAGAGCCGGGACGAGGCCACCTCCCGCACCCGGGCGGCCGGCCGGCGCCGGCGCTTCGACGTGGCCGGCGCGCTGCTCGGCGCGCTCGCCCTGGCCGGCGTCACGTACGCGCTGATCGACGCCCCGGCGCGCGGCTTCGACTCGGCGCCGGTGCTGGTCGCGGCGCTGCTCGGGGCGGCCGGCGCGGTGGCCTTCGTGCTCGTCGAGCGGCGCCGGGGCGACACCGCGATGTTGCCCACCGGGCTGTTCGGCAGCCAGCTCTTCTCCGTGCTGAACGTCTTCACCGTGCTGGTCTACGCGGCGCTCGGCGGCTTCACCTTCTTCCTCGCCGTCTACCTGCAGAACGTGGTCGGCTGGTCGGCGCTGCTCACCGGGGTCGCGATGCTGCCGACGACCGTGCTGCTGCTGGTCGGCTCGGCGCGGGCGGGCGCGCTGTCGGCGCGGATCGGTCCCCGGCTGCCGCTGACCGTCGGGCCGGTGGTCGCCGCCGCCGGGCTGGTGCTGCTGCGGGGCGTCGGCCCGGACGCGTCGTACTGGCGGGACGTGCTGCCCGGGGTGGCGCTCTTCGGGGTCGGGCTGACCCTGGTGGTGGCGCCGCTGACCGCGTCGGTGCTGGCGGCGGTCGACGACCGGTTCGCCGGCGTGGCGAGCGGCTTCAACAACGCGGCGTCCCGGGCCGGCGGCCTGCTCGCGGTGGCGGCGCTCCCGCTGCTGGTCGGGCTCTCCGGCACCGGCTACGAGCAGGCGGGCGAGCTGACCGGCGCCTACCAGGACGCGATGCTCTGGTGCGCCGGCCTGCTGCTGGCCGGCGCGGCGTTGGCCGCCCTGCTCATCCACCGCCCGCGCCGCCGAGAGCCCCGAGGAAGCGGTACGGTCGCCGCGTGACGGATCAGGACAACGCGTCGCCCCGCCTGCGCTACCGCCTGCTCACCGGGCCGGACGACGCCGACTTCTGCCGGCGCGTCAGCGAGGCGCTCGCCGACGGGTACCGGCTGCACGGCTCGCCCGCGATGACCTTCGACGGTGAGCGGGTCGTGGTCGCCCAGGCGGTGGTGCTCGCGGACGGCTGGGCGGCCGACGTCACCCCCGTCTGATCACGGCAGCGCCGACGGCGCGACCCGCCGGGCGTACGACGCCTGCGGCGGCTCGGGCGTGTGGCGACGTGCGGAAGGGCCCCCTGCGATCGCCAGGCGTCGGCAGGGAGCCCTTCCTCGCGCGTCAGGCGCGGGCGCGGTTGACGGCGCTCGTCACGGCCTTGATCGAGGCGGTGACGATGTTGGCGTCGGTGCCTACGCCCCAGACCGTACGACCGTCGACCTCGCACTCCACGTACGCGGCGGCCTGCGCGTCCCCGCCGGAGGAGAGCGCGTGCTCGTGGTAGTCGAGCACCCGCACCGCCACGCCCACCGACTGGAGCGCGTTGACGTACGCGTCGATCGGGCCGTTGCCGACCGCGGTCAGCGAGTGGGCCTCGCCGCCCAGGCCGACGCGGGCCTCGATCTCGACCTTGCCCTCGGGGGTGCCGATGGCGTAGCCGTCCAGGGTGAGCGCCGGGTCGGCCTGGTGGTCGAGCAGGTAGTGCCCCGCGAAGATCTCCCACATCGTGCCCGGGTCGACCTCGCCGCCGTCGTGGTCGGTGACCTGCTGGACCACGCCGGAGAATTCGATCTGGAGCCGGCGCGGCAGGTCGAGCTGGTGCTCGCTCTTCATGATGTACGCGACGCCGCCCTTGCCGGACTGCGAGTTGACCCGGATGACCGCCTCGTAGGTGCGGCCCAGGTCCTTCGGGTCGATCGGCAGGTAGGGCACCGCCCAGGTGAAGTTGTCGACGGGCACCCCGGCCGCCGCCGCGTCCGCCGTGAGGGCGTCGAAGCCCTTCTTGATCGCGTCCTGGTGGGAGCCGGAGAAGGCGGTGTAGACCAGGTCGCCCGCGTACGGGTGGCGCTCGTGCACCGGGAGCTGGTTGCAGTACTCGACGGCCCGCTTCACCTCGTCGATGTGCGAGAAGTCGATCATCGGGTCGATGCCCTGGGAGAACAGGTTCAGGCCCAGCGTCACCAGGTCGACGTTGCCGGTGCGCTCGCCGTTGCCGAACAGGCAGCCCTCGACCCGGTCCGCGCCGGCCAGCAGGCCCAGCTCGGCGGCGGCCACGCCGGTGCCCCGGTCGTTGTGCGGGTGCAGGCTCAGCACCAGGCTGTCCCGCCGGGGCAGGTGCCGGTGCATCCACTCGATCGAGTCGGCGTAGACGTTCGGCATCGCCATCTCGACGGTGGCGGGCAGGTTGACGATCAGCTTCCGGTCCGGCGTCGGGTCGACCACCTCGATGACCTTGGCGCAGACCTCCAGCGCGTACTCCAGCTCCGTGCCGGTGTACGACTCCGGCGAGTACTCGTAGTGGATGTCGGTGTCCGGGGTGTGGATCTCCGCGTACTTCTGGCAGAGCCGCGCGCCCTGGGTGGCGATGTCCGCGATGCCGTCGCGGTCCAGCCCGAAGACCACCCGGCGCTGGAGCGTGGAGGTCGAGTTGTAGAAGTGCACGATCGCGCGCCGCGCGCCGCGCAGCGACTCGAAGGTGCGGTCGATCAGGTGCTCCCGGCACTGGGTGAGCACCTGGATCGTGACGTCCTCCGGGATCAGGTCCTGCTCGATCAGCTGCCGGACGAAGTCGTAGTCGGTCTGGCTGGCCGAGGGGAAGCCGACCTCGATCTCCTTGTAGCCCATCTGCACCAGGAACTGGAACATCCGCCGCTTGCGATCCGGCGACATCGGGTCGATGAGCGCCTGGTTGCCGTCGCGCAGGTCCACCGCGCACCAGCGCGGCGCGGTCTCGACGTGCCGGGTCGGCCAGGTGCGGTCCGGCAGGTCGATGCGGAACTGCTGCTGGTAGGGCTGGTAACGGTGGTACGGCATCCCGCTGGGGCGCTGCCGGGCGATCGGATCGGTCTCCGCGTCGGTGACGGGTTGAGCCATGACGAAGTGCTCCCCTTGAACATGTGGCGTCAGCAATCGGAAGGTGTCGGCGAGGTGCCGGGGCGACGGTGCCCGGGCGGTGCCGATGGGAAGTTCGGATGTGCTGGACGGCGCGGTTCGACTCCGCGACGAGGTGCCGGCCTTCAGGCCTCGTCGCGGCGACCAAGGAGGAGGTACGCCCGCCACATGACCAGGTAACCCTACGTGGTGGGACGAGTCGCGGGAAGGACGGTCCGGACTATGAGACGCACTTCGCATTCCCGCTGGTCAGCACGATCTCGGTCAGGGGGAGGCGGCGGCGCAGGCCGGTCTCCGACCCGAGCAGGTCGGCGGGCAGGCTGAGCGGGTCGCCGAGCCGCCCGACGGCCACCACCACGTGCGGCCGTACGCCGGCGGGCAGGTCGAGGTCGGCGGCCAGGCCGGCGCGGTCCAGGCCGCGCAGTTGGCGCACGTGCAGCCCGAGCGCCGTGGCCTGCACGGTGAGGTGGGCGATGGCCTGACCCAGGTCGTAGAGGTGCCCGGCGGCCCCGGTCAGGTGGGTGCCCAGCAGCAGGGCGGAGGCGCGCTGGGCCCACCGCTGGTCCGGCTCCGGCAGGTTCACCAGGATCCGCTTGAACGTCTCGTCGTCGCGGTGCCCGAGGACGAACCGCCACGGCTGGACGTTGCCGGCCGACGGCGCCCAGCGGGCCGCCTCGATCAGCGTCGACGCGTGGTCGGCGGCCAGCTCCGCCGTCGGGTCGAAGGACCGGGGGCTCCAGCGGAACGCGAGCAGCGGGGTGAGGTCGACCATGCGACGAGTGTCCCGTACGGCCGTTTCGGCAACTAAGGGAGGTATGTCCAAATGTGGCGAAAAGCACCCGTAACGTGCGGCCGGGTCAGAGCGTTCCCGCGCTCGGGCTGTCGGCCGGCTCCGGCGCCGCCGTACCGAGCGGCTCGCCGTCCACCACGGGACCGGCGAGCTGCACGGTCGCCGGGGCCGGCCCGGGCGGCCCGGCCAGGGTGAGCGTGCCGAACGCCGTGCGCACCGCGGTGGGCGTGCCGTCGGGGCCGTAGCAGTAGATGCCCACGTCCAGCGGGGCGTTGATCGAGGCCGAGGTGGTCTCCACCGAGTAGCACGCACCCGACGCCCCGGGCAGGGGCTGGGCGGGTGACACGGCGAGCGGGGCGCGCCGGTCGGTCAGCACGTCCAGCCAGTCGGTGAACGGGTGCTGCACCCGTGGGTCCAGCCGGCGGGGCACCGCGTCGTCCCGGTCGCCGAGGCGTACGCAGCTCGCCGGCTCGGGCCGGGCGGCGGACGGCAGGGCGCACTGGAACAGCCCGTCGGCGGTGGCGGCGAGCGAGACGTCCGCGGTGCCGCCGAGCGCGCCGCCCGGGACGTCGACCCGCCAGGTGCCGTCGTTCGCGCTGGTCACCATGATCGTGCGGTCCGGGGCGTCCGGGCTGCGCAGCGTGTAGCCGGCGACCATATGCCGGTCCTGCGCCGCCGCGGCCAGCGCGGCCAGCGCGTCGCGCGCCGCGTCCATCCCCACCGGGACGGGCGTCGACGTGGCGGGCGGTGGCGTGACCGGCTCGTCGGCGGTGCAGGCGACGAGGAGCGCCGGCAGGGCGAGCGCGAGCGGGCCGGCGAGGCGTCGGGCCGGCCGCGCCGCCGTGCGGAGGCCGGCGGCGGGGGCGCGGACCTCCTCGGCCGCGGCCTTCCCGACCCGGGCGGACTGACGGTCGCGCCCGTGGGGGCCGGCCGGACTCAGGTGGGCGTGCACCGGGTCATTCTGCGGCCCGGGAACGGCGCGCGGGGACCCCTGCCGCCCCGTCCGCCCGGCGTGTCGCGCGCCACGCCCCCCGCGTCGGCCGGGCCGGATCGTGGGATCACCTGACCCGACCGAGCCGGTCGACCGATACCCTGAAGGCGTCTGACACGCGCCGCCGGCCCCGACCGGCGGCGTCGGCACGCTCAGGGTCGTCGCTGGGAGGGAGCGCACCGTCGTGGCACTCGTGGTGCAGAAGTACGGCGGGTCCTCCGTCGCCAACGCCGAGCGGATCAAGCGCGTGGCCGAGCGCATCGTCGCCGCGCGCAAGGCCGGCGACGACGTCGTGGTGGTGGTCTCCGCCATGGGGGACACCACCGACGAGCTGCTCGACCTGGCCAACCAGGTCAGCCCGCTGCCGCCGGGCCGCGAGCTGGACATGCTGCTCACCGCCGGGGAGCGGATCTCCATGGCGCTGCTCGCCATGGCCATCCACAACCTGGGGTACGAGGCCCGCTCGTTCACCGGTTCGCAGGCCGGCGTGATCACCACGTCGGTGCACGGCCGGGCGCGGATCATCGACGTCACGCCGGGCCGGCTCAAGGGCGCGCTCGACGAGGGCGCGGTGGTGATCGTGGCCGGCTTCCAGGGCGTCTCCCAGGACACCAAGGACGTCACGACGCTGGGCCGGGGCGGTTCCGACACCACCGCGGTGGCGCTGGCCGCCGCCCTGCACGCGGACGTCTGCGAGATCTACACCGACGTCGACGGCGTCTTCAGCGCCGACCCGCGGATCGTCCCCGACGCGCGGCACATCAAGCAGATCACCTACGAGGAGATGCTGGAGCTGGCCGCCTGCGGCGCCAAGGTCCTGCACCTGCGCAGCGTGGAGTACGCCCGCCGGGCGGGCTTGCCGATCCACGTCCGTTCGTCATACTCGACCAACACCGGCACGATGGTCACCGGATCGATGGAGGACCTTCCTGTGGAGCAAGCACTGATCACCGGGGTCGCCCACGACCGCAGCGAAGCCAAGATCACGATCGTGGGGGTGCCCGACGAGCCGGGCGCCGCCGCGCGGATCTTCGACACCGTGGCCGGTGCCGAGATCAACATCGACATGATCGTGCAGAACGTCTCCACCGAGGGCACCGGGCGCACGGACATCTCCTTCACCCTGCCCAAGACCGACGGCCCGACGGCCATGGCCGCGCTCAGCAAGATCCAGGAGTCGGTCAAGTTCAGGGGCCTGCTCTACGACGACCACGTCGGCAAGGTGTCGCTGATCGGGGCGGGCATGCGCTCGCACCCCGGCGTCGCGGCCGGCTTCTTCGCCGCCCTGGGCGCGGCCGGCGTGAACATCGAGATGATCTCCACCTCGGAGATCCGGGTCTCCGTGGTCTGCCGCGACACCGACCTGGACGCCGCTGTGCGCGCCATCCACGAGGCGTTCGACCTCGGCGGCGACACCGAGGCCGTCGTCTACGCGGGGACGGGACGGTAGCCCCCGTGTCGTCGCTGCCCACCCTGGCCGTGGTCGGAGCGACCGGTGCCGTCGGCACCGTGATGTGCGAGCTGCTCACCGGGCGGAAGAACGTCTGGGGAGAGATCCGGCTGCTCGCCTCCGAGCGCTCGGCCGGGCGGCGGGTGCGCTGCCGGGGCGAGGAGCTGACCGTCCAGGCGCTGACCCCGGAGGCGTTCGACGGCGTCGACGTGGCGATGTTCGACGTGCCGGACGACGTCTCCGCGCGGTGGGCCCCCGTCGCGGTGGGCCGGGGCGCCGTCGCGGTGGACAACTCCGGCGCCTTCCGGATGGACCGCGACGTCCCGCTGGTGGTGCCGGAGATCAACCCCGAGCAGGTGCGCAACCGGCCGAAGGGGATCATCGCCAACGCCAACTGCACCACCCTCGCGATGATCGTCGCGGTCGCCCCGCTGCACCGCGAGTACGGGCTGCGCGAGCTGGTGCTCGCCTCCTACCAGGCGGTCTCCGGCGCCGGTCAGGCCGGCGTGGACACCCTGCACACCCAGCTCACCAAGATCGCCGGTGACCGGGCCCTCGGCTCCCGCCCCGGCGACGTACGCCAGGCGGTCGGCGACGAGCTGGGCCCGTTCCCGGCGCCGCTGGCGCTCAACGTGGTGCCCTGGGCGGGCTCGCTGGCCGAGGCGGGCTGGTCGTCCGAGGAGATGAAGCTGCGCAACGAGTCGCGCAAGATCCTCGGGCTGCCCGACCTCAAGGTCTCGGCCACCTGCGTACGGGTGCCGGTGGTGACCGGCCACTCCGTCGCGGTGCACGCGGTCTTCGCCACCGAGGTGGACGCCGAGGGCGCCCGTGAGGTGCTGCGCAACGCCCCCGGGGTGATCCTGGTCGACGACCCGGGCGACGGCGAGTTCCCGATGCCCATCGACGCGGTCGGCACCGACCCGTCCTGGGTGGGCCGGATCCGCCGCGCCGTCGACGACCCGCGCGCCCTCGACTTCTTCGTCACCGGCGACAACCTGCGCAAGGGCGCGGCCCTCAACACCGCCCAGATCGCCGAACTCCTCGCCAAGGAACTGACCCCCCGCTGACGGGTGCGGTCAGGCGGCGGCCAGGCGGACGCCGTCGCGGCCGTGCCGCTTCACCGCGTAGAGCGCCTGGTCGGCGCGGCGCAGGGTGAGTTCGGGGGACTCGCCGGGGCGGGGCAGGGCCACCCCCACGCTGATCGTGCGGCCGATCTGCCGCGCCGCCTCGGTGAGGCGCTCGGCGATCCGGACGGCCTCGTCGGGGCGGTTCACCTCGATCACCGCCACGAACTCGTCGCCGCCGATCCGGTACAGCTCGTCGCCGTGCCGCAGCGCCCCCTCCAGGGCCCGGGCCAGCCGGACCAGCACCCGGTCGCCGGCCTGGTGGCCGTACGTGTCGTTGACGCTCTTGAAGCCGTCCACGTCGATCGCCAGCAGGGCCGTACGACCGGGGGTGGCCACGGCGATGCGTCGGCCGAACGGGCCGGTGTGGCGCAGCCCGGTCAGCGGGTCGGAGTTGGCCTGCTCGCGCAGCCGGGCGACGGTACGCAGCCGGTCCAGGCAGCTCCATGCCTGGCCGGCGAGCAGCTCCAGCAGGTTGACGGTGGTCGGGTCGGGGCGCAGCAGCCGCTCGTCGGCGACCAGCAGCACCCCGCCGTCGCCGGGTGGGCCGACCGGCACCGCGACCAGGGTGCGCACCCCGGCCCGGGACAGCGGCCGGTGGTCGGGGACCGGCGGGTGTCCCGCCTCGCCGAGCGTGTACCCCACTCCGTGGTGGTGGGCGCGGCTGATCATCCGGCCCAGCGCGGCGGGGCCCGCCTCGGTCAGCTCCGCCCGGATCCGGGACTCGAACTCGCCGGGGGTGGCCGTGGGCGCGCCCAGCCGGGGCCCCTCCGGCCCGGCGAGCACCAGCACGGCGGCGGAGAGGGTGGAGACGTCCCGGGCCGCGGCGATCGCGGCGGCGAACAGGTCCCACTCCGTCGACGCGGAGGTCAGCGCGGTGGCGTGCCGGAGCAGCTTCTCGCTGCGGCTCTCCGCGGGCGGCCCGCCGAGCGCCACGATCCGGGCACCGAGCCGGGCGGCCAGCCGCTCGGCGGTCTCCCCCCACCGGGCCAGGTCGGCCGGCCCGCGCCATTGGAGGTCCAGCACGCCGATCGGCCGCCCCGCCGGGTCCAGCACCGGTACGCAGACCTCGGCGGTGACGTCGGGGCGTACCGGGATGTAGTCGGGGTCGTCGGCGACGTCCGGCACGACGGCGGTCTCGCCGGAGGCGTACACCCGCCCGACGATCCCGGTCTTCGGCGGCACGGTCGAGAAGACCTGCCAGGAGCCGGTCGCCGCGACGCAGCGGAGCCGGTCGTGCACCTGGAGCAGGACGGAGATGGTGGCCGGCGCGTGCCGGGCGAGCGCGGTGACGGTCCACTGGCACGCCTCCAGGGCGGTCGACGCCATGGGGAGGCGGACCGTCACGTCACGGATGACTCGCTCGTGATCCACGGGGCACGTCGTTCCAGGTTGGGAGGGGTGTGGGCCGGCGGGCGGGCCCGCACCAAGGGTACTCAGCGAGGCGTCGTACCGTCCGGGAGCAAGATCCTCCCCAGCCTTCGTACACATGTGCTATCCACAGGCTGTGGACACGGCCTGTGGGTTCGGGCGGGCCGCGCGGCGGGGCTCGCGGCGATAGCGTGAGGGTCCCGGTCGAGTGGAGGCACGAATGCTCATCGCCCAGCTCAGTGATCCGCACGTGACCACCGGCGTGCTCGCCGCCGAACCGGCCGTCGGCCTGCACCGTGCCCTCGGCCGGGTGCTGGCGCTGAACCCCCGGCCGGAGTGCGTGGTCATCACCGGCGACCTCGTCGACCACGGCCGCCCCGACGAGTACGCCGCGCTGCGCGAGATCATCGGCCGGTTCCCGCTGCCGGTGCACCTGGTCGCCGGCAACCACGACGACCGGGAGTCGCTCCTCGACACCTTCGGCGGCACGCCGTGGCTCGGTGGCGGTTTCTCGGCCTACTACCACGTCGACCACCCGGAGGCGACGATCGTGGTGCTGGATTCGCTGATGCCGGCCGGCGACGGCGCCGGGTGCCTCGGCGAGGACCAGCTCGGCTGGCTGGACGGGGTGCTGGCCGGCCGGCCGGAGGTGCCGGCCGTGGTCTGCCTGCACCACCCGCCGGCGCCGGTCGGCATCCCCGTCGCCGACGACATCCGGCTGACCGACGGGGACGCGCTGGCCGAGGTGATCGCCCGGCACCCGCACGTCGCCCGGGTGGTCGCCGGGCACGTCCACCGCCCGGTCACGGTGACCTTCGCCGGCACGGTGCTCACCACCGCGCCGAGCACCTGGCGGCAGTGCTCGCTCACCATGAGCGCCGACGAGCAGATCGGCTGGGTCACCGAGCCGACCGGCTTCCTGCTGCACCAGGTCGCCAGGGGTGGCTGCGTCACCCACCTGGTGCAGGTCAGCCACGCCGCCGGCAAGACCTGCGGATTCTGACCTCCGCACGGTGGCGGCGGCAGTGACCGGCGCACCGTTTCCTCGGGCCGGACAACTGGGAGGACCGGGACCCTCGGGGCTGGTCAGGCCGCCGTCGGCGTGCGGGTGCCGTCGTCGCCGGACCGGGCCGGCTCGTCGGGCGCCTGGCGGGGCGCGGCGCGGCGGAACCGGGCCCAACGGGAGCGGACCATCTCGTGGAGACGGTTGGACCAGGCGCCGAGCAGCAGCAGGAGCATGGCCGCCCCGACGGCCCAGGCCAGCTTGTCGGCGGTCGTGCGGATGCCGGGGAGCGTGACCGCCAGGGCGAGGGTGGACACCCCCGGGAAGATCACCCCCATGGCGAGCGCCTGCGCCACGTGCCCGTCGTGCTTGCGTCGCCAGTAGAAGGCCTCCCAGCCGAAGAGGCTGGGCTCGTCGGTGTAGCGCGCGATGGCGGGGCGCAACACCTGCTCGAGGTACCGACCGGCGATGCGGATGTCCCGGTACTGGGAGACGACGCTCAGCCCCAGGGCGGTGCTGAGCACCGGCAGGAGCAGGAACATCCGGAGGTCTGCCTTCTCCGAGAGGACGAAGCCGGCGACGGCCGCGACCGCGGTCAGGTTCGCCCCGACGAGCGCCTGGTTGTGGTTGGCCTTGCGCTCGATCGTCGTCCGGATCGCCGCCGCGTCCGCCAGGGCCGCCTCGAGGGCCCGGTTCTTCTGCTCCTCCGACACCCTGCCTCCTCCGGCGCTCACGCACTCCGGTGTATCAGCGGCCGTCAATAGTGCCCGGCATGCCGCTGCCGTCGGTGAGGCGGATCGGCGTCAGCGGAGGAGGACGTCGCGCAGCACCGGGGCGAGCGCCTCGGCCGGCACCTCGTGGTAGCCGCCGTCGAGGCTGACCTGGCGGGCACCCGGGATCGCCTCGGCCGCCGCGCGGGCGCCGTCGCGCAACCACTGCGGGCTGCCCGTGCTGTCCACCACCACGGTCGGGACGGTGATCGTGGCCAGGCGGTCGACCGGCGGCACGCCGCCGGCGCTGATCAGCGTGTCGTACGGGAGGGTGTGCGCCAGCGACTCCAGGTGGGGCCACACCGGCTCGCCGCGCATCCCGGCCACCGCCTCGGCGGGCAGGCCCACCGCGTGGAGCATGAACGCCTCGACCGCGCCGGCCCGGTCGCCGGCGGCGATCAGCTCGGCCGTCCGGGCCGAGACGTCCGGCCGGGGGCCGGTCTGCGGGCCGACCTGGAACGGCGGCTCGAACAGGGCGAGCCCGCCGACCGGCAGCCCGTGCGCCGTCGCGAGCGCGGCGAGGATCGCGCCGGACGAGACGCCGTAGAGGTGCGCCGTGCCGCCGACCGCGGCGACCAGCGCCGCGATGTCCTCGATCTCCCGGTCGACCGCGTAGGGCGCGGTGTCGCCGCTGTCGCCCCGGCCGCGCCGGTCGTAGCCGACGACGGTGAAGTCCGGCGCGAGCGCCCCGGCCACCGCCCGGGTGGTCGACCGGTCGTTGAAGGCGCCGCCGACCAGGATGATCGGTGGCCCGTCGCCCGCGCGCTCGTACGCGATCCGGGTGCCGTCGGCCGACCGCACCGTCTCCACCACCAGGCCCCCGCTCATCCGATCATCCTTCCCGTCGTACGCCGTCCGTCCGGTCCTTTCTAGACCAGCCCACCGACAACCGCGACGACCGGCCATCGCCGGCCGGGCATGTCGGAAACGCCCGTCCAGACGTTCCCCGATCGGAGACGTATCCCCAGGTCTGCGGGGCCCGCCCCGGTCGACCGGCGGCGGCCGGCGATGAGAGGCTGTCCCCGACGCGGCGGCGGTCCCCCACCGCCGCCACCGCGACCGAACCCCGCCGACCGCGCGGGCCCGACCGGCGTCACCATCGCCCGGGCGCCCGCGCCGGCTTCTCACGAGGAGTTCCATGTCCATCCCCGGGATGCGTCGGGCCGCCATCGGCCTGACCGCGCTCGCCGTGACCGCGTTCGGCGCGGTCACGACCACCCCCGACCAGGCGGACGCCGGTCCGAAGCCGGTCGCCGTCAAGCTGCTCGCCCTCAACGACTTCCACGGCAACCTCGAACCGCCGACCGGCACCACCAACGGCACCATCGCCGGGCAGCCCGCAGGCGGGGCCGAATACCTCGCCACCCAGCTCGCCGAGCTGCGCAAGCGCGCCGCCAAGGAGCAGAACACCATCACCGTGGCGGCCGGCGACCTGATCGGCGCCTCCCCGCTGCTCTCCGCCGCGTTCCACGACGAGCCGACCATCGAGGCGCTGTCGCTGGCCGGGCTCGACTACGCCAGCGTCGGCAACCACGAGTTCGACGAGGGCGCCGACGAGCTGCTGCGCATCCAGAACGGCGGCTGCCACCCCGTCGACGGCTGCGCCGACGGCACCCCGTACGAGGGCGCCGGCTTCCAGTACCTGTCGGCCAACGCGTTCAGGACCGCCACCGGCCAGCCGCTGCTCGCCCCGTACGCCATCCACAAGGTGCAGGGCGTCAAGGTCGGCTTCATCGGCATGACGCTGGAGGGCACCCCGCAGATCGTCAGCCCGCAGGGCGTCGCCGGCCTGACCTTCGCCGACGAGGCGCAGACCGCCAACCGGTACGCCCGCGAGCTGCGTGCCAAGGGCGTCGAGACCATCGTCGTGCTGCTGCACGAGGGCGGCACCCAGGACGCCACCGGCGGCATCAACGACTGCAAGGGCATCTCCGGCCCCATCGTGGACATCGCCAACCGGATGGACCCGTCGATCGACGTCGTCGTCAGCGGCCACACCCACCAGGCGTACAACTGCGACATCGCCGGCAAGCTGGTCACCAGCGCCAGCTCCTTCGGCCGCCTGGTCACCGACATCGACCTCTCCATCGACCGGCGCACCGGTGACGTCATCACCGCCAGGGCCGAGAACGTGGTGGTCAACCGGGACGTCGACAGGGACCCGGCGCAGACCGACCTGATCAACCGCTACAAGACCGTGCTCGGCCCGGTGGCCGGCCGCGAGGTCGGCCAGACCACCACGGCGATCAAGAAGACCCAGGAGACCCTCTTCGGTACGACCCTGGGCGAGTCCCCGATGGGCAACGTGATCGCCGACGCGCAGCTCGCCGCCACCGACGACGAGCAGGGCGCGGTCGCCGCCTTCATGAACCCCGGTGGTGTACGCGCCGACCTCGACGCCGGCCCGGTCACCTACGAGGAGGCCTTCACGGTGCAGCCGTTCGGCAACAACCTCGTGACGCTCGACCTCACCGGCGCGCAGCTCTACTGCATGCTGGAGCAGCAGTTCGTCACGGGCCGGACGCTCTACCCGTCGTCGACCGTCCGGTACGTCGTCGACCCGGCCGGCACCACCGGCACCGTGGCGGACCCGTGCGCGGGCACCCGGGTGGTCCGGGGCAGCCTCAGCTTCGGTGGCGTGGCGGTCGACGCCGGTGCCACCTACCGGGTCACGGTGAACAACTTCCTCTCCGGCGGCGGCGACGGCTTCAGCGTCCTCACCGGCGGCAAGAACGCGGCCACCGGGATGATCGACCTGGACGCCTTCGTGGCGTACCTGACCGCGCAGTCCCCGGTCTCGGCGCCGGCCCTGGACCGCATCCGCACCACTGCGGAGGTCCCCGCCGCCTGAGGCGACGTGCGCACCCGACGGGCCCCGGAGCACCTGCTCCGGGGCCCGTCTCCGCTGCGCCCCGTGGCGGTCAGACGTGGGCGGGGGCCGGCTCGGCGGCCGGCGCGGCAGCCGGCACGCGGCCGTCCTGGACCGCCGTGAGCAGCGGGCGCAGGGAGAGCGCGAGCAGCGAGGCCACCAGGCAGCCGCCGACCACCACCGCGACCCAGATCCGGCCGTCGGCCGCCCCGATCAGGGGACCCGCCGTCACCGGGCCGATCACCCCGCTGATGCCGAAGATCATCGAACTCATGGCGTTGTAACGCCCGCGCAGCTCGTCCGTGGCGAGCGCGTTGGTCAGCGCGGGCATCACCGGCGACAACAGCGTCTCGCCGAAGCCGAAGATGGCCGAGCAGGCCACCACGCCCAGGGCGGCGACCAGCGCGTTGCCCGGACCGACCTGGCCGGCGGCGCCGAGGACCAGCCAGGCGGTCGCGAAGACCGCGCCCACCACGGCCAGCCCGCCCGTCCGGCTGCGCCCCTCCATCCGGCGGATGACCAACAGCTGGGCGAGCACGATCATCACCGTGTTGCCGGCCAACGCCCAGGCCACCACGCGCGGCGTCACCTCCACCACGCGCACGGCGTACGCGGCGAAGCCCACCTCGATCTGCGCGTACCCGCAGGTGGTCAGGACCAGGCCGAAGACGACCAGCCGGCGGAACGGCCGGTCCCGCAGCACGGTGAGGTAGCCGCCGGCCGACGGACGGTCCCCGGCCGGCCCGGCGGCGAGCCGGTGGCCCACCCGGGGCAGGCTCAGCAGGATCAGCGCGGGCATCAGGTAGCTGATCGCGTCGAGCACGTAGATCGCCTGGAAGGTGACCGGGCGGGCGGTGTCGACGATCGCGCCGGAGACCAGACCGCCGATGCCGATGCCGAGGTTGAGCAGGGCGAAGTTCAGGCCGTAGACCCGCTGCCGCTCGTCGTCGTCGGTGAGCGAGGCGAGGATGGTGTTCTGCCCGGACCAGATGGCCGAGCTGCCGATCGCGATCAGCGTGATCACCACGAAGGCCGAGGCGGTCGAGTCGACCAGCGCCAGCGAGCCGGTGCCGGCCGCCTCGACGAGCAGGCACGGTACGACGATCCGGCGCGCGCCGAAGCGGTCGATGAGCGTGCCGCCGAGCGGCGACAGGGCCAGGGTGACGGCGCCGTACCAGCCGATCACCAGGCCGGCGCGGGCGTCGGTGAGGCCGCGGACGTCGGTCAGGTAGATGAACAGGAACGGCAGGGTGAGGCCGCGCCCGACCGCCGACAGCAGGGTGCCGACGAGGATCCGCCGGGCTTCCGGACGGCGGGGCAGGGCACGACTGAGCATGCCGCGATTCTGTGCGCCGGGTACGACGACAGGCGAGCCGTTTACGACCCGCCCCGCGCGGCCCGACGCTGCCCGGTGACCAAGGACACGTTCGCGCCGACCGGCCCGCGCCGTGGTGCCGGGGCCGGCTCGCTGTCGGGCCCGTCTGCGATGCTGGCCGGGATGACCACGACCTGGCGACACCTGCCCGCACCGGCCCGCGAGATCGCCACCGCCGCGGCCGCCGCGGTCGCCGCCGCGCGCGAACGCGACCCCGATGCGTACGACGTCTCGGTGGCCCGGCTCGCCGCGGCCGAACGGTCCGGCCTGGTCCTCGGCGCGGTGGTCCGGCTGCTGCTGGAGGAGGGCCACCCGGACGGACTGGACGGCGACGACGTCCGGCAGGTGCTCGAACGCTGCGTACGGGGCGCGGCGCCGTGGCGGCCCGACGTCGACCCGCACGTGGTGCTCGTCCTGCTGGCGGGCGCCCTCGGCGTCTACGACCCGGATGGCGACGAGTCCCCGCCCGACCCGCCGGCCGTGGCGCGGCACGCGCCGTTGCTCGTGGCCGACCTGCTCGCCGTGACCGGCCGGCCGCTCGACGGCTACCTGACCGCCGCGTTCGCCGAGATCGCGCGCACCGAACGCCAGGACTGAGCGCGCCCGAGTGCCGCCGAGGCGCGATCGCCCGAGCCGGATCGGGGCACTGTCGCCGAATGCACCAGAGGGCATGTCCGCTGAGCGGACATGCCCTCTGACCTCTGGTCGGGGTGGCCGGATTCGAACCGACGACCTCTTCGTCCCGAACGAAGCGCGCTACCAAGCTGCGCCACACCCCGAGGCGTGCCGACAAATAGTAGCCCACCCGCTCCGGTGGTCAAACTCGGTACCCCCGGTGGTCCGGGCGGCCCGCCCGGTCCCATGGACGGGGCAGCTCGACAGCGCGATCGGCGGCACTGTCCCGGCAGGCCGGGGAGCCGGCCCGGCCTGCCGGCGTACGGGTCAGCGGGGGATCAGGGTGAGCACGCTCGCCTCCGGCGGGCAGGCGAACCGGACCGGCGCGGTCGGGTGGGTGCCGAGGCCGGCGGAGACGTGCAGCCAGGAGTCGGACCCGGGCCAGCGGTGCAGGCCGCGCGCCATGGAGCGGGGCAGGCCGCAGTTGGTGACCAGCGCCCCGACGCCCGGCACGCAGACCTGGCCGCCGTGGGTGTGCCCGGCGAGCAGCAGCCCGAAGCCGTCGGCGGCCATCCGGTCGAGCACGGCCGGCTCGGGGGAGTGGGTCAGCGCGATCGACAGGTCGGCCGCGGGCGACACCGGCCCGGCGACGGAGTCGTAGTCGTCCCGCTCGATGTGCGGGTCGTCGACCCCGAGCAGCTCGACCGCCCGGCCGCCGGCCTTGACGGTGGTGCGGGCGTTGTTCAGGTTCGCCCAGCCGGCTCCGGTGAGGACGTCGCGCAGCTCCTCGTGCGGCAGCTCCGCGCCCTCGGTGTACTCGCGGTCGGGCAGGAAGTAGGTGAACGGGTTCTTCCAGACCGGCCCGGTGTAGTCGTTGGAGCCGAAGACGAATGCTCCCGGGTAGTCGAGGAGCGGCTGGAGGGCGCGCAGCACGCCGGGCACGGCGCCGGGGTGCGCCATGTTGTCCCCGGTGACCACGACCAGGTCGGGGTCGAGCGCGGCCAGCGACGCCACCCAGCGCTGCTTGCGCCCCTGGTCGGGCATCATGTGCAGGTCGGACAGGTGCAGGACGCGCAGCGGCTCGGCGTCGGCCGGCAGCACCGGCACGTCGTACCGCCGCAGGGTGAACATGTTGCGCTCGACGAGCGACGCGTACGCCAGGGTCGCCGCGCCCAACGCGACGGTCCCGGTCGCAAGCCGGAATAGTGTGCGCTTTCGCATGGCGTTCAGGGTAGTTTCACCGTCCATGAGCACGCTGAAGGACCGTCTGACCGCCGACATGCGCGCCGCTCTCAAGGCGCGCGACGAGCTGACCACCTCCACCCTGCGGATGGCGCTCGCCGCCGTCGGCACCGCCGAGGTCGCCGGCAAGGCCAAGCGCGAGCTCACCGACGACGAGGTGCTCGCGGTGCTGACCAAGGAGGCGAAGAAGCGCCGGGAGGCCGCGACCGCCTTCGCCGACGCCGGCCGCACCGAGCAGGCCACGAAGGAGACCGCCGAGGGCGAGGTGCTGGAGCGCTACCTGCCGAAGCAGCTCTCCGAGGCCGAGCTGACCGAGCTGGTCGCGGGGGCGCTCGCCGCGGGTGGCTTCACCGGCAAGGCGCAGATGGGCCCGGCCATGAAGGCGGCCCAGGCCGCGGTGGCCGGCCGGGCCGAGGGCGGCCGGGTGGCCGCGGAGGTACGCCGGCAGCTCGGCTTGTGACGATGGGTTACGGTGCGGGGCTGAAGCGGTAATCGGCGACCTGCGAGAATTCTGCTGGCGATTGGTGGGTGGCGGTTTTCGTCGGCCCTCTTCGTGACGCTGAGTATCGTTAGATGTCTATTGCGTTGCATTGAGTTCCATGAGAAAGTCTTCCTGTTGGCCGAGTGCGCAACGGGGGTGCAACCAGGTCGGCTAGCACTTCAATTCCCCGTTGCCTAATTGCATCGAGGAAGGGCTTATTAATGAAGCGGGGATTTGCCGCAGGCCTTGTGGTTGTCGGCACTCTGGGGGCAGTGTTCGTCGCCCCGTCGGCGGCGTCGGCTGACATCATCGTCCAAGCGACGTGTAGCCGGACGGTGCGGGTGGCGAGCGACAACTTGTGGAGTTCGAGCCCGGTGGCACTGCCTTCCACTGGCAGCACGGCATCGAGTACCAGTTGTGGCATGGCGCAGGGGGCCAACAGCAGTGCTGTCCTGCTGCTTCAGCGCAGCCTCAAGTACTGCTACGGCAAGAACATCGCCCTCGACCAAGACTTCGGCCCGGCAACCAAGTCGGCGCTGATCGCCGCGCAACAGGCGGAGGGCATCACGGCGGACGGCGTGTACGGTCCGCAGACGCGTGACGCACTCAGGTGGTACCTAGACGGTTACTGCGACGAAGCGGGCTACCCGATCACCGTCGTCTAGTCGTTTACCGCCATGCGGGTCTCAGAGGCACGTAAGGAGGGTGTCCCGCAAGGGATGCTCCTCCTTGTGCTCTCGCCGTCATTTGATCCGAAATTCGCGGCCATTCATGACTGTCAAGAGTAACGACACCAAGTGCACCGAGTGCTTTTGATCCAGTTCGACGAACAATTTACCGCGTACGCGAAACGGGCGGGCACCCCCGCGTGGGGTGCCCGCCCGCTTCCGTCGATCCGGGCGGCTCAGCCGCCGTTGCGGCCCGGCGGACGGCCCGGGTTGGTCGGCTTGGTGCCGCTGCCCGGGGCGGTGCCGCCGCCGGCGCTGATCTGGATGGTCACCACGCCGCCCTTGATGGTCCGGCCGTCGGGGCTGGTGCCCGCCGCCTTGCCCGGGGCGCAGCTCGACGGGACCTTGATGTCGGAGACGACCGCGTCGAAGCCCTCCGCCTCGATGCGGGACTTCGCCTGTTCCACGTCCAGGCACTTCACGTCCGGGATCCGGCGCTGGTCGCCCTCGGAAATCTTCTGGCCCGGGGGCTCGAAGTTGATCCGCTTCTTGCCCTTCATGGCGTCGCGCAGCGTCTCGTAGACCGGCGGGTTGATGCCGTCGCGCTGCTTGTGCTTCATCTTGACGTTGGTCTGCGGCCAGTCCGGGTCGGCCATGATGCCGGCCACCGCGTACTGCTTGGTCATCGCGACCAGCGAGGCGGTCTTCTCCGAGTCGGTGGTGCCGGACTTGCCGGCCACCGGCGCGTCGACGATGCCCTTGACCTCGGCGGCCGTACGGCTGCCGCCGCACCTGCTGGTGGAGGAGTTGTCGCCGACCGGGCAGCGGGCCGCGTCCACGGCGGCGCGGGCCACCTCGGTGCTGACCCGCTTCTCGCAGCGCGGGTTGGCGATGTCGAGCTTCTTGCCCTCCGGGTCCTTGATCTCCTGCACCGGGATCGGCTCGCAGTACTTGCCGTCCGCGGCGAGGGTGGCGTAGGCGTTGGCCAGCTCCAGCGGAGTGGTCTGCGAGACGCCGAGCGTGAAGGCGCCCCACTGGTGCGCGGCGTCCTTGGTGCCGGCGAACTTCGCGTCCTCGCTCTGCCGGAACTGGATGCCGAGCCGCTTGGCCACGTCGACCACGTTCTCCGCGCCGACCTGCTGCTGCAACGGTACGAAGTACGTGTTGATCGACTGCGCGAAGGCGCTCCACATGTTCTGCACGCCGCCGGCCTTCTTGCCGGAGTTGGTCGGGCAGTAGAAGTGGGTGCCGGGGCACGCCGCCGGGCTGCTGCTGTCGATGATGTATTCCGACTTGAACTGCTGCGGAGCGTTGATCGTGTAGCCGAGCGGGATGCCCTTCTCCAGCGCGGCCACGATGGTGAAGATCTTGAAGGTCGAGCCGGCCTGGTAGCCCGTGATGCCGTCGCCGCCGGTGAGCAGCGGGTTCACCGTGTTCGGGTAGTTGCCGAGCTTGCCCTTCTTTTTCTGCTTCGGGTCGCTGTGCGGCTTGTTCGCCGGCTTCTTCGGGTCGTCGAGCTTGAAGGTGCGGTTGACCGCCAGCGCCCGGACCCGGCCGGTGCCGGGCTCGACCACCGCCACCATGGCGGCTTCCTTGCTCTTCTCCGACTTGGCCTTGCGGACGGCCTTGTCGGCGCCCCGCTGGGCCTGCGGGTCGAGCGTGGTGACGACGGTGTAGCCGCCGCTCTTGAGCCGCCGCTCCCGGTCGTACGAGGTCGAGCCGAAGGTCTCCTGCTGCATCCACCAGCGGTAGAAGTAGTCGCAGAAGAAGCCCCAGCCCTTCTCGTTGGTCGAGACGCAGCCGTTGGGCGCCCGCTTGCCGGTGACCTTGAGCTGGACGGCCTTCGCCGCGTCCGCCTCCTGCTGGGTGATGGCGCCGATCTCGACCATGTTCTGGATGACGTAGTCACGCCGCTCGACCGCCGCCTTGTAGCCGCTCTTGGTGGTCGGGTCGTTGGTGCTCGGCGCCTTCACCATGCCGGCGAGCATGGCGGCTTCCTCGATCTTGAGCTTGCTCGGCGGCTTGTTGAAGTAGACCTGGCTGGCGGCGTAGATGCCGTACGCGCCGTTGCCGAAGGCGGCGATGTTCAGGTAGCGCTCCAGGATCTCGTCCTTGGAGAGCTCCTTGTCGATCTGGATGGCGTAGCGCATCTCGCGCAGCTTGCGGGCGCTGGTGTCCTCGGTGGCCGCGACCACGTCGGCCGGGTGGGTCGCCGAGTAGGCGATGGCCAGGCGGACGTACTGCATGGTCAGCGTCGAGGCGCCCTGCTGGCTGGACGCGCCGGACTGGTTGTTGACGAAGGCCCGGGCGATGCCGTTGAGGTCCACGCCGTTGTGCTTGTAGAAGTCGTGGTCCTCGGCGGCGATGATCGCCTTCTGCATGATGGGCGCGATGTCGGCCAGCTTCACGTCCCGACGGTTCTCGTCGTACATGGTCGCCAGCGGGGTCTTGCCGTCGGCGGCGTACAGGTAGCTGATCTGCGGCGCGCGGGCCACGGTCAGCTCCTTGGGCAACGCGCCGAAGGTCTCGGCGCCGGCCTTGGCGGCCAGGCCGGACATCGCCACCGCGGGGAAGGCCGCCGCCGCGACCACCACGCCGGCCAGCAGGCCACATATGAGTAGCGATGCGGCGTTGGTCAGCACATTGTGGTCACGTTTCCGCATCCAGGTCACCTCGACAGGGTACGCGAGTAGGGAACGAGGGGCGCCGGGGCTTCTTTCCCCATTTCCTGCGCGCGCCGACCTCGTTGTGCTAAACGCACGACCCCCGGTGCGTGGTTGCGTGAATCCGGCGTCGAGTCTCCCTCCTTCCCGAGGGGGCCCGCAGCGTTTTCACGGACTCCGGCGGGGTAACCGGCGGTCGCGAAGCCCGGGAAGCCGGGAGTGTCCGGAATGATGGATTTAGCCGACAACGTTGCGTAATCAGGCGACTACAGAGCATGATGGGGGCGGCGACCGAGCCACATGTCGTCCGTGCGGCCTTGGGGAAGGCGCGCCGGGCGACCGGGGGGAATTGCCGGCTGGTCCGCGACGGGGTCGGTAGGTACTGCAAGGGGGGACGAGTACACATGGGCATGATCACTGACTGGCCGTCGCTGGCGGCGTGTCAGAACGGGGACCCGGACGCGTTGTTCGTACAGGGCGCCGAACAGAACGTGGCCAAGCGGATCTGCCGGAGCTGCCCAGTCCGGTACGAGTGCCTGGCCGACGCGCTGGACAACCGGATCGAGTTCGGCGTGTGGGGTGGCATGACCGAGCGCGAACGCCGCGCGCTGCTGCGCCGTCACCCCCAGGTGACGAGCTGGCGCAAGATGTTCGAGGCCGCGATGAAGAAGAACGCCAAGGACAAGGCCGGCAAGGACAAGATCCTCGTCACCGCCGCCGGCTGAACGCCGTCACGGCCGGCTGATCGCCGCGCCGATCGTCCGCAGCCCGTCGACGTCGTGCACGTCGGCGGGCTGCGCCGTCACGGACACCGCCGGCACCGCCGGGAACGCCTCCGTGAACCGGGCCGCCACCTGCCGCTCGCGTACCGCCTGCTGGGCCAGGGCCGCGTGGGCCCGCAGCACGTCGACGGTGCCTTCGTGCCCACCCAGGTCGGCCAGGCGCTCCGCGGCGGCCATGCTCTCCGCCGCGCCGAGGCCGGGCACGGCCGGCCGGTGCACCCGGTTGAGCACCAGGCCCGCCAGCGGCATCCGCTCCTCGCGCAGCCGGCCCGCGAAGTAGGCGGCCTCCCGGACCGCGTCCGGCTCGGGCGCCGCGACCAGTAGGAACGCCGTCTCCCGCGCCTGGAGGATGCGGTACGTCTGCTCGGCGCGCTGCCGGAACCCGCCGAACATCGAGTCGAGCGCGGCGACGAAGCCGGAGAGGTCGGTCAGCAACTGGGCGCCGAGCACCTTCTGCACGACCTTGGAGAACATCCCGAACGAGGCGGTCACCAGGCTGAACATGCTCCGCCCGCCGGTGCGCGCCGGGGCGAGCAGCAGCCGCAGCATCCGCCCGTCGAGGAAGCGGGACAGCCGGGCCGGGGCGTCCAGGAAATCCAGCGCCGAGCGGGACGGCGGGGTGTCCACCACGATCAGATCCCACTCGCCCCGGGCGTGCAACTGGCCCAGCTTCTCCATCGCCATGTATTCCTGGGTGCCGGCGAAGGTCGAACTCATCGCCTGGTAGAAGGGGTTGGCGAAGATCTCCGCCGCCTTCGCCTGATCGGTGTGCTGGAGCACCACGTCGTCGAAGGTGCGCTTCATGTCCAGCATCATGGCGTGCAGCTCGCCGCCGCTGGCCTCGACGTCGATCCCCTTGACCTGGCGGGGGGTGTTGTCCAGTTCGGTCAGCCCGAGCGACTGGGCCAGCCGGCGGGCCGGGTCGATGGTGAGCACCACCGTCCGCCGGCCGTGCTGCTCCGCGGCCCGCAGCGCGAGCGCGGCGGCCGTGGTCGTCTTCCCCACCCCGCCCGCCCCGCAGCAGACCACGATCCGCACGCCGGGATCGGCGAGGATCTGGTCGACATCCAGCTGCGGCGCCGCGTCTTCGGAAGGCACCAATCGAGCGTATCGGGCCGGGTCGGTCGCCGTGCCCGTGCCGGTGGCAGGTGTGAGTCAATCCGCCCGGAGCAGGGCCTCGGCCAGCCGGTCCAGCCCGATGCGGTCCACCCCGTCGGGCAGCAGCGGCAGCTCGGTCAGCGGCAGCCCCAGCTCCACCAGGTCGGCCCGCAGCGAATCCTCCAGCTCGCGGCGGATCGCCTGGTCGCGTGCCTCCACGGCGAGCCCGGCGACGGTGTCCCGGTCCGCCGGCAGCCCGGCGGCGCGCAGCCCCCGCTCCAGCTCGGCCGGGCCCACCGCGCGACCCGCGGGCAGCGGCGGCCGGGTGCCGTTGACGATCACCCGCCCCACCGGGAAGCCGAACGAGGTCAGCTCGGCGATCGCGTCGACCGTCTCCTGGACCGGCATCTCCTCCAGCAGGGTCACCACGTGCACGGCGGTGATCGGGGAACGCAGCAGCGCCGCGACCCCCTCGCTCTGGGTCTTGATCGGGCCGACCTTGGCCAGCCGGGCCGTCTCGGCGGTGACGTTCAGGAAGCGGCCGATCCGCCCGGTCGGCGGGGCGTCCAGCACCACCGCGTCGTACGCGCGCCGCTGGTCGACCGTGCGGGTGGTCGCCTCCTTCACCTTGCCGGTGAGCAGGACGTCCCGCAGGCCCGGGGCGATGGTGGTGGCGAAGTCGATCGCCCCGAGCTTGCGCAGCGCCCGGCCTGCCGCGCCGAGCTTGTAGAACATGTCCAGGTACTCGAGGAGGGCCTCCTCGGCGTCCACCGCCAGGGCCCGCACCTCGCCGCCGGCCGGCGCGTCGGTCAGGTGCCGCTCCTCGTAGGGCAGCGGGTCGGTGCCGAAGAGCTGGGCGATGCCCTGCCGCCCCTCGACCTCCACCAGCAGCGTGCGCCGCCCACCCGCGGCCAGGGCCAGGGCCAGGGCGGCCGCGACGCTGGTCTTGCCGGTGCCGCCCTTGCCGGTCACGACGTGGAGGCGGGCCGGCCACTGGGTGCCGGCCGGATCGGCCGGCCGCTCTGCTGCTCGCACCCGTCGAGCCTATCCAGCGGCCGGGCTCAGGCGACCTCGCAGACCCACCAACCCGTCCTCTTCACCACGGTGAACCGCAGGTCCTGGTCGGCGACCTTCTCGTCGGCGGTGGTCATGGTGACCTTGGTGGTGACCGTGGCGCTGTCGCCGGTCTGGTCGTCCACCTTCGGGCTGCTCCACCGGAACCGGGGGTTCTGGTGGGCCGCGACGTACTTCTCGACCTCGGCGACCTTGGCGGCGATCTTCTCCTCGTCCCGCGACGAGGAGCAGACCAGGGCGGCCGCCCTGCCCGCGTCGCGGTCCTTGTAGACGGCGGTGAGGAACTGGTCCACGGCGACCGTCGGCTCCTTGGCGCCCTCGCCGCTCTCGGCGTTGCGCAGCGTCAGGAAGGTGACGACGCCGCCGCCGGCGCAGAGCAGCAGGATCACCGCCAGGGCGATGGCGGCGATCAGCACGCCGCGCTTCTTCTTCGGTGCGGCGGGCGGCTGGTACGGCGGGTAGCCGGCCGGGGGCGGCGGGATCGACGGGTCCGGGGCCGCTGCCGGCGCGGGCGGCTGGTACGGCGGGTAGCCGGCCGGGGGCGGCGGGGCCGACGGGTCCGGGGCCGCTGCCGGCGCGGGCGGCACGGCGGCGCCGGGAGCGGCCGGGACGTCCGGCTGGCCGGCCGGCGATCCGGTGGGGCCGCCGCTGGGTGGTTGGGTCATCTCTTCCCCCCGGGGTGCGACGTCGTCGCCTGCCCCGGCGACGAGCGTGATCGAGCTGGCGGCGAGCCGGCGAGCGCCCGTCCGACCGGAAGGGTAGCGGTCGCTCGGCCGGTTTCGCGGGGCGGCAGGTGGGGCCTCGTCCCTGACCAGGGTTGTGTCGCATATGTGACTCGGCGTGACCGGGCGTGCGCGTCCTGTTGGCGGGACTCTTCCTCCGGTCCTACGTTCTCACCGGCGCGGGGGAAGGGTCGGGCACCGGGGCCCGGGCCCGCAAGGCGATGACGTGACCAGGTACGACGTCCGGAGGCAAGGCATGCGCGACGTGGACAACATCCCCCGAGCACAGTTCCCGGCGGGTGACCGGGCGTGGCGGACCGGGGCCGGTTCCGCCGGCGAGACCGAGGGCGTGGCCGGCGGCCTGCCGATCAACGAGCGGTCGTACCGGCGGTTCGCCCAGCCCGGAGAGGTGATGCGCACGGCTGGCCGCCCCGGCGCGCGCGGCCGGGACGAGGAGGAGCCCGGGTACGTCATCCACCTGCCGATCCGGGTCGCCGACCTGGCGGCGGCCACCGCGCTGGCCGGCACCGTCGCCACGTCGCTGAGCTTCCTGCTGGAACTGGACGCGGGCGAGACGACCGTGTCCACCGCGGACGACCAGAACAACCGGCACCGGGTCTTCTGCGACCTGCTGCTGCCGGACCGGTCGCGCTGCCCGCAGCCGTACGAGCACAGTGGCCCCTGCGGGGAAGTGCCCACCGCCCCGGAGCAGCGTCCCGCGCCCCGGCCGGCCGCCGGACCGTAGGCTGTGCGTCGAAGAGTCGTACTCCATCCGAGGGAGCCCTCCACCGATGCAGAAGTGGGAATACGCCACGGTCCCGCTGCTGGTCCACGCGACCAAGCAGATCCTCGACAACTGGGGTGAGGACGGGTGGGAACTCGTCTCCGTGGTTCCCGGCCCGAACCCGGAGCAGCTCGTCGCGTACCTCAAGCGGCCGAAGGCGTGAGCGGCATGACCAACGGTCCCCACGCGAAGCTCGCCGAGCTCGGGCACACGCTGCCCGAGGTGGTCCCGCCCGTGGCCAGCTACGTGCCGGCCGTGCAGTCCGGGCAGCACGTCTACGTCTCCGGGCAGCTGCCGATGGTCGAGGGGAAGCTGCTCGCCACCGGCAAGGTCGGCGCCGGCGTCTCCGCCGAGCAGGCGAAGGACCTGGCCGAGCGGTGCGCGCTCAACGCGCTGGCCGCGATCGACTCGCTGGTCGGCCTGGAGAAGGTCGTCAAGGTCGTCAAGGTGACCGGCTTCGTCGCCGCCGCCCCCGGCTTCACCGCCGTGCCCGGCGTGATCAACGGCGCCTCCGACCTGTTCGGCGCGGTCTTCGGTGAGGCCGGCCGCCACGCCCGCGCCGCCGTCGGCGTCGCCGAGCTTCCCCTCGACGCCCCCGTCGAGGTCGAGGTCATCGTCGAGGTCGCCTGACCCGCGCCCACCCCGCGATCTTGCACTGACCGCCCGGCAAAAGCCGTGAAGCGGGACGTATCCCAGGCGGAAACTGCAAGATCGCGGGGAGTGGCGGCGGGGGCCGTACGATCGCAGCCATGACCGGGCACTTCACCGCGCCGGCAGCGGCGCTCGCCGACCAGCTGCCGGGTTGGGTGACGCTGCTGCGTGCCCCGAACCCGGGGCCGATGACGCTCGACGGCACCAACACCTGGCTGCTACGCGCCCCCGGCCAGGAGCACGCCGTCGTCGTCGATCCGGGCCCGGCCGACGAGGAGCACCTGGCCGCGATCGTCGCGCGGGGGCCGATCGGGCTGGTGCTGATCACCCACGGCCACCCGGACCACACCGAGGGCTCGCCCCGCCTGCGCGACCTGCTCGACGGGGTGCCCGTGCGCGCGGCCGACCCGGCGCACACCCTCGGCGGGGAGCCGCTGACCACGCCCGGCGACAGCCTCGGCGGCCCCGGCCTGGACATCCGGCTCGTGCCGACCCCCGGCCACACCGGCGACTCGGTCTGCTTCGTCGTCGCGCACGGCGACGAGCGGGTCGTGCTCACCGGCGACACCATCCTGGGCCGGGGCACCACCGTGGTCGCCCACCCCGACGGGCACCTCGGGGACTACCTGGCCAGCCTGGAGCTGCTCTCGACGTACCGGGGGATCCCGGCGCTGCCGGGGCACGGCCCGGCACTGGCCGACTGCGCCGCCGCCGCGGAGTTCTACCTCGCCCACCGCCGGGCCCGGCTCGACCAGGTCCGGGCGGCGGTCGCCGAGGGGGCCACCACCGCCGCGGAGGTGGTCGCGAAGGTCTACGCGGACGTCGACCGGTCGCTGTGGTGGGCGGCCGAGTGGTCGGTGCGGGCCCAACTGGAACACCTCGGGCGGGAATCCGGCGCGGGCACCGCGGGGTTGGAGCAAGCGTGACCTGCCCGGTGTGCGGAACCGTAGCCGTCCCCGGCGCCCGGTTCTGCCACAACTGCGGGGCCGCCCTGCCGGCCGCCGCGACGCTGCCGGCGACCGAGCGCCGCGTGGTCACCGTGCTCTTCGGCGACCTGTCGGACTTCACCTCCTGGTCCGAGGACCTCGATCCGGAACGGGTCGGCGCGGTCACCGACCGGGTGCTCGCCGCCCTGGCCGGCGCGGTCAAGACCTTCGGCGGGCACGTCGACAAGCTCACCGGCGACGGGATCATGGCGGTCTTCGGCGCGCCGGTGGCGCACGAGGACGACGCCGAGCGGGCGGTCCGCGCCGCGCTGTCCATGCAGCGGGCGGTCCGCCGGGTGCTCGACGACGAGCGGGGCGGCGGCGCGCCGCTCGGTCTGCGGGTCGGCCTGAACACCGGCGACGTGATCGCCGGCATCCAGGCCGCGATCGAGTACACGGTCATCGGCGACACCGTGAACACCGCCGCCCGGCTGGCCGACGCCGCCGCCGTCGGCGCGGTCTACGCCGGGGCCCGCACCTCCGCCGCCACCCGGCACGTCGCCTCCTGGCGCGCGCTGCGCCCGCTGCGCCTCAAGGGCAAGCGCGAGCCGGTCGAGGCGTACGAGCTGCTCGGCCTCCTGGACGCGCCGGGCACCCGGTCCGGCCTCGGTGACGAGGCCCCGTTCGTCGGCCGGGAGACCGAGATCGGAAGGGTCGCCGGCCGGCTGGCCGAGGTGATCGACCGCGGCGAGCCCCGGGTGCTCCTGATGACCGCCGAGGCCGGGCTCGGCAAGTCCCGGTTCGCCGCCGAGGTGGAACGCCTCGCCGCCGGCTACGACGTGGGCGCCGGCCGGTACGCCGCGCACACCGGCGCCCGGGTGCTGTCGGTGCGCTGCGCCGCGTTCGGCGAGCGGCGCCGGCTCGCGCCCCTGGCCGACCTGGTCCGGGCGGCGGTCGGCCTGCCCAACGACGCCGCCACCGCGCTGACCCGCCCGGCCGTCGAGGAGCGGCTGCGCCGGCTCAACCAGCGGCTCGGCCGCGCGGGTGGCGACCCGGCCCCGGTCGCCACCGACCAGTTGCTGGCCCTGCTCGGCTACGCCGAACTGCCCGGCGGCCCGGCCGACCAGGGCGAGTGGACCACCGCCCAGCAGCCCGCCGACGCCGACGCCGTGCCGAACGCGGTCGCGGACCTGCTCAGCGCCCTCGCCGCGGAGGCGCCCCTGGTGGTCGTCGTCGACGACCTGCACGACGCGACCGCGGAGACCATCGGAGCGCTCGGGGTCGCCCTGTCCCGGCTCACCGGCCCGGTGCTGGTGCTGCTGCTCGGCCGACCCGAGCTGGTGCGCACCGCCGGGGCGCTGACCCGGATGTCGGAGGCCGAGGTGCACGCGCTGCCGCCGCTGCGCGGCGCCGACGCGGCCCGGCTGCTCACCAGCTATCTCGGTGGGGGGAAGCTGCCGCAGGCCGACACCGACCGACTGCTCGCCACCGCCCAGGGCAACCCGTTCTACCTGGCCGAGCTGGTCACCCTGCTGATGGAGCGGGGCGCACTGACCGCCGTCGCCGACCGGAACGCCCCGAGCCCGGGGGCCTGGCGGCTGGCGCCCGGCTCGCTCGGCAGCCGCCTGCTCTCCCGCGACCTGGCCGCGGTGCTCGCCGCGCGTATCGACGCGCTGCCCGTCGACGCCCGCTCGGTGCTGCGGGACGCGGCCGTGGTCGGCGACACCGTGCCGGGCGGGGCCCTGGAGGCGCTGCGCGAGCAGCGCGCCGGCCGGGACGGCCGCCCGGCGGCGGTGGTCGCCGTCGAGCTGGAGCGGGCCGTCGAGGAGCTGCTGCAACGCCGGATGCTGCACCGCACCCGCACCGGGTACGCCTTCGCCACCCCGCTGATGCGGGAGGCCGCGTACGCCGGGGTGAGCAAGGCCGAGCTGGCCGAGCGGCACGCGGCGCTGGCCCGCTGGGCCGCGACCGAACCGCCGGCCGGGGCGGGCGCGCCGGGCGGCTTCACCGGGGCGGCCCGGGACGTCTTCGTGGCCCAGCACGTGGAGCGGGCCGCCGCGCTGGCCGACGCGGTCGGGCTGCGGCCGGACGCCCCGGCGCGGACCGTCGTCCCGCTGGGCGTCGCCGCGCTCGGCGGGGCCGCCCGCCGGTCGCTGCAGGCGGGCGAGCCCGCGCTCGCCGTGGAGTACGCCGAACGCGCCGCCGAGCTGGCCCGCGACGGGGTGCCGGCGGCCGACCGGGTGGTGCACGCCCGGGCGCTGCTCCAGATCGGCCGGCCCGCCGACGCGCTCGCCTCCGCCGAGAAGATCGCGGCCAACGCCGGCGACGAGTCGGGCGTCCGGGCCAGCGCGCTGCTGCTCGCCGGGCAGGCCCACCAGACCATGGGCGACCAGGCGCGGTCGGCGGCCTGCTGGCAGGAGGCGTTGCAGGTGGCCACCGACGGCGGTCTGCCGACCCTGCGCGCCTCGGCGATGCGCCGCCTCGGCATGGCCGACTTCATCGCCGGGCGGCTGGGGCAGGCGAGCAGCCGGCTCGCCGCCTCGTACCAGGTGAGCCTCCAGGCGCAGGACCGCCGGGGGCAGGCGTGGTCGTTGCAGAACCTGGCCTGGGTCACCACCACCCGGGGCGACTTCGCCGGGACCGACGCGGTGCTCGGCCGGGCCGCCCGGCTCTTCGCCGAGCTGAAGGACCCGTACGGGCAGGCGTGGCTGCGGGGCACCACCGCGTTCGCCCGGCTGCTGGCGGGCCGGCTGCGGGAGGCGTGCCGGATGGCGCGGGTCTTCCTGCCGTTCGGCGAGCGGGTCGGCGAGGCGTGGGCGGTGGGCACGCTGCGGGCGGTGGAGGCGTACGCCACCGCCGAGCTGGGCGAGCTGGGCGAGGCGGACCGGGGTGCCCGCCGCGCGTACCGGGAGTTCGCCGCCGCCTCCGACGACTGGGGGCAGGGCTTCGCGCTGGTCGTCCGGGGGGTGGTGGCGCGCGGGCTGGGCGAGCCGGAACACGCCGCCGACCTGCTCACCGACGCGCTGCGGTACGCCCATCGGACGTCGCACCCGCTGCTCACCGGCATGGCCGGCACGCTGCGGGGGTTCGTGGCGCTGGACATGGGCGACTACGACACGGCCGAACGCGCCGCCCGCTCGGTGTTGACCGCCGTCGAGCCGCACAACCCGCAGGCGCCCGCCCAGGTGGCGCCCCGGGTGCTGCTGGCCACCGCCCGGCTGGCCGCGGGCGACTCCGCCACCGCGGTCGGGCTGCTCGCCCCGGTCGCCACCGTCGCCGCGACCGTGCCCTCGCTGCTCTTCTCCCGCCGCCAGACGATGGCCCGGTACGCCGCCGCGCTGCTCGCCCACGGCCAGCGCGAGCAGGCGCTGGACTGGGCCCGGCGGGCGGTCGCCGCCCCGGCGGAGGACGTGCGCAGCCAGGTGGTCGGCGCGATGGTGCTCGCCGAGGCGCTGGCCGCGTGCGGCCGGCCGGTGGAGGCGCTGGCCGCCGCCGAGGAGGCGGTGCGCCTGGCGTACGGGACCGAGCAGCGCAGCGAGCGCGCCGCCGCCGACGCCCTCCGCGCCCGCCTCGCCGCCGGCTGACCCCTGGCCGGCTCGGCGGGGCCCTGGCCCGGGCAGGTCTGGCGGTTCCGGTGATGTGGCATGTCGGGGGTGGCCGATAGCGTGTCAGGCCGGAGGGGCGGTCCAGTGTCGACCGCGCCGGGTCTGGGAGGGGCCGGGATGAGGTTGCCGCGTTCGGCCGCGGGATGGACGATCGCGGTCTTCGGCGTGCTGGCCCTGCTCATGGGCGTGGTCGGGCTGCTCTGGCCCGAGACGCTGCTGCGCCTGCTCGGCTTCGAGGTGCCGGCGACCCGCGCGGTCGGCGACCACACCGGCACCTTCCTCCTGGCGTCCTCGATGGCCTCGTTCAACATGGGGGTCTACTACCTGCTCGCCACCGCGACCGAGTGGCGCCCGTTCTACCGCTTCACGGTCGTGTTCCGGCTGGTCACGTTCACCGTGTTCGCCATCGCGGTGCTGACGGAAATCGCGCCCGGCCGGTTCTTCGGAGTGGCCGCCTGGGAGGGCCTCGGCGCGGTGGCGACCGCCGCCGGGCTCTGGTGGGACGCACGGCGCGCGGGCCCGGCGGCCGGCGGGGGTGGGAGCCGTCTTTCCGCTGGTGCCGCCCCGGCCCCCGACGCGGTGCACTGAGCGGCCCGTCCGGTTGGGTATTTTCTAGAACTGTGACCGCGACCCCGCCCGGCGCCCTGCCGTTGCCCATCGTGCCCGGTCTGACTGATTTGAGGGTCTTCGCCCGGGGAGGCTACGCGACCATCTACAAGGCGACCCAGATCTCGGTGGGGCGCGAGGTCGCGGTCAAAGTGGAGAATCGCACCCTGGACAGCGAACGGGACCAGGCCCGGTTCCTGCGCGAGGCGCGGGCCGCCGGGCGGATGTCGTCCCACCCGCACGTGGTGGACCTCTTCGACGTCGGGGTCACGGTCGACCAGCACCCCTACCTGATCATGGAACTCTGCGACGGCTCGTACGCGGAGCGGATGCGGACGTCGCCGCTCGGGCCGGCCGAGGCCCGCGACCTCGGCGTCAAGATCGCCGACGCGGTCGCCCACTCGCACGCGGCCGGCGTGCTGCACCGCGACGTCAAGCCGGCGAACATCCTCTACTCGCACTTCAACTCGGCGGTGCTGGCCGACTTCGGGCTGGCCGTGGTGGCCGAGATGCGTGACGCCTCGGTCGCCCTGGAGGTGCTCACCCCGGCGTACGCGCCGCCGGAGATGTTCAACCACGCGCCGCCGTCTCCCGCCGTCGACGTCTACGCCCTCTGCGCGACCCTCTACGCGGTCATGCACGGCCGCCCGCCGCGCTGGCAGTCCGAGCGCAATCCCAGCCTGGTGACGGTGCTGGAGATGTTCCACCAGCCGGTTCCCGGCCTGCCCGGTGTGCCGGACGAGCTGATCGACGTGCTCCGGGTCGGCATGTCCAACGACCCGGGGGAGCGCCCGTCGGCCGTCGAGCTGCGTGACCTGCTGGTCGGCCTGCCGCTCGACCCGGCCGGCGGCGCACCGGCGTCGGGCTCCCCGGTGGGCGGCGGTCCCGCCGCCTCCGGTCCGTACGCCGCCGGCCGCACGACCCGCCCCGCGCCCCGGCCGCCGGTGGAGGACATGCACCCGACGGTGCCCACCTCCGACCGGCGGCGCCGGCGGCGCTGGTTCCTCGGCGGCGCCGGGATGGTCGCGCTGGCCGCCTCGGCCAGCGCCGGCGCCTGGCTCGCCGGCCCGGCGTCCACCCCGGTCCCGTCCCCGACGGCCGACGTGGCCGCGACGAGCGGAGTGCTGCCCGCCTGCGCCGCGGCCACCGGGTTGCCCGACGGGGCGGGCTGCGCCGACGAGCTGGAGTGCTTCGGGCCGATGGAGGTGCGCGGCGCGCGGGCCAGGGCGGCCCGGGTGCCCTGCGACGGCGACCACACCTGGGAGAGCTACGCCGAGGGCAGGCTCCCCGACACCCTGGTCGGCGCGGACCACACCCGGGTCAGCGAGGCCCCGGCGGTGCGCCGGGTCTGCAACGAGACCACCTTCCGGCTCACCAGCGGGATGGGCCACGCCGACGGCTGGAACCTGGAGGTGCTGCCCCCGGCGGTCGACGCCGACCGGACGTACCGCTGCCTGGCCGGACGCGGGCTGGACGCGCTCGCGTCACCCACCCTCACCGGTCGCTGAGCCGCGCCCCCGGTGGCGCTCCCGCATCGCGCGGATCGCCTCCCGGCCGTCCAGCGTCTCCAGCGTGTCGGCGTCGATGCCGTACAGGCCGCCCGCCGGCTGCCCCGGGACGGTCGGCGTGACCGCCGGTCGCCGCCCGCCCTCCTCACGCGCCGCCGCCACCGACACCGCCGCGATCATCACCATCAGGACGCAGAGCAGCGCCAGGACCACTCCGAGGAGATCCTGACGGCCGCGCACGACCAGCGTCGCCAGCAGCGAGACCGCCGCCAGCGCCGCGACGACCGCCTTCGTCCGCGCGTCGGGCCTGGGAAACCTCACCGGTCCAGCATGTCCACTAGGGAGCCGCTGTCAACCGGAGGCGCCACCGCCGGTGCGATGATCTCCGGTGCAGGTCTTTACCAGGAGAGAGGAGCGCCGGTGTCCCGGTTCTGTCGGATCGTCGCCGCCGTGCTGGTGTCGGGCGTGCTGGCCGCCTGCGGGTCCGACCGTCCATCCGAGCCGGCAACCGCGCCGACGCCGACCGTCGGGAGCGCCACCGCGCCCGGGGCGTCGTCGTCCCCGGGCGGCGGTGGCTCCGCCACCGTGGACCAGGCGGTGGCCCGCTACCTCTCGGCCGCCTCCGGGGCCCGCTACGTGGGGCAGTGCGCGCAGGCGGAACCCGACCCGGACGCGGTCTGTGCGATCAAGATGGCCACTGTGGACGGCGGCGACGTCTACGGCGTGGGAGCCCCGTCCAGCGAGGTCGTCGGCTTCCTGCTGCTCCGCGAGGGGCCCGACGGCTGGCGGGTGGTGGACGACCACGTGCCGGGCGAGCCGGACGCGTCCACGCCCGCCTGGATGGCCGGCCTCGACTAGCCGGACCTGCCGGGCGGCCGGGCCGGGTGCGGCCGGGCCCACCCGTGGGAGTTGTGGCCGTCCGCCGGGTCGGGCGAGAACAGCGTCGGTCGTCGGGAACTCGTTACACCGGGCCGACGGATTGTCGGATATGCGGCCCCACGTCGGGCGGCATTCATTGCCCGCGATCCCTAGAGTGCGAAGGGTCGGGCCTCGCCCCGACCCGTCCTGTCGTCCACCGGAAGGGTCCACATGCCACGACGAACCCGGTCCCTCGCCGCCGCCGGTATCGCCGGCGTCATCCTCGCCGGATCGGCGGTCGCGCCCGCTGCCGCCGCCGCACCGTCCCCGACCGGCTGGGGCCGCCCGGCCACGTCCGACCGGACCAGCCCGGAGGAGGCACGCCGGGTCGACCGGGTGCCCACGCCCGATCTCGACTGGTACGCCTGCTACGACTACGCCGAGTGCGCCACCGTCCAGCTCCCGTTGGACTACGACAGGCCGAACGGCCCGACGACCGAGATCGCCGTGCTGCGGGTGAAGGCCCGCGACCAGCAGCGCAGGATCGGCAGCCTCTTCCTGAACCCGGGCGGCCCCGGCGGCTCCGGCACCGACGTCGCGCTCGCCGCGCCGTACTTCCTCGGTGACGAGGTGCTCGACCGGTTCGACATCATCGGCGTGGACCCGCGCGGCGTCGGCGCGAGCGAGCAGGTCAGGTGCTTCCCGTCGGTCAAGGAGCAGACCCGGGCGTACGCCGGGCTCAACGTGGCGTTCCCGTGGACGAAGGCCGAGGAGAAGGCGTACGTCGCGTCGTCGAAGGCGGTCGGGAAGGGCTGCTCCAGCACGGGCCGGCCGCTCACCGGCGCGATGTCGACCGCCGAGGTCGCCCGGGACATGGACGTGCTGCGCCGTGCCGTCGGCGACCCGAAGCTGACCTACCTCGGCTTCAGCTACGGCAGCGCGCTCGGCCAGTACTACGCCAACATGTTCCCGGACCGGGTCCGTGCCCTGGCCATCGACGGGGTGCTCGACGCGGACGCCTGGGTCGGCCGGGGCAGGGCGCGCACGCTGTCCCAGGAGGACCGGCTGCGCAGCGCGCAGGGCGCGTACAAGGCGCTGCGGGAGATCCTGGTGCGCTGCGACAGGGCCGGTGCCGAGGTCTGCCCGCTGGCCCAGGGCGACCCCCTCGCGTCGTTCGAGCTGGTGGCGCAGCGGCTGCGGGCCAAGCCGCTGGTGATCGAGGATCCCGAGCTGGGCCTCGTCCGCGTCAGCTACGCCGACTTCGTCTCCGCCACCCTGGGCGCGCTCTACAGCCCCGCCGGCTACGACCAGGTCGTCGGCCTCACCGCCGAGTTGCTGGTGCTCACCGACCCGGCGTCGGGCGCGACCGCCCGCCAGCAGGCGCGCGCCGACGTGGTCCGGCGCGCCGCCACGGCCCGCGAGCAGGCCCGCCGGTACGACTTCCCGTACGACAACGGGCTGGAGACGTTCCTCGGGGTGGACTGCACCGACGCCTACCACCCGGCGGACGCCGCCTCCTTCCCGGCGCTGGCGGCGAAGGCCGACAAGCGGGATCCGTACTTCGGCCGGCTGTGGACCTGGGGCAGCTCGCCCTGCGCCCGGAAGACGTGGACGGTGCGGGACGAGGACGCCTACCCGGGCCCGTTCAACCGGCGCACCGCCGCGCCGGTGCTGGTGGTCGGCAACTACTGGGACCCGTCGACCAACTACCGGGGCGCGGTCGGCGCGGCCAGGCTGTTGCCGAACAGCCGCCTGCTGAGCAGCGACAGCTGGGGGCACACCGCGTACGGGACCTCGGCCTGCGTGACCGGCGCGGTGGACGCCTACCTGGTCCGGGGCACGCTGCCGGCGAAGGGCACGGTCTGCAAGGGCGACGTCCAGCCGTTCGCCGAGCTGCCCGGGAACCCGGGGGCGACGCGGCGGGCGGAGTCGTCGAAGAGCGCCCTCGCGGCCGAGGGCGCGCCGGGCCGGGGCGAGCCGAAGCGGCTCCCGCCGGTGGTCGCGCCGCTGCCGGCGGTCGGTTCGCTGACCATCCGCTGAGGACCCGGGGTACGGCGGGCGATCGGGCGCGCCCGCCGTACCCCGGCCCCGCCGTCAGTACGACTTGTCCTGGCCGAGGACGTGTTGGGCGACGAAGTTGAGGATCATCTCCCGGCTGACCGGGGCGATCCGGCCGGCCCGTACCGCGCCGAGCAGCGTCGCCACCCCGTACTCGGTGGTCATGCCGGCCCCGCCGTGCACCTGGACGGCGGTGTCGACGGCCAGCGCCGCCGCCTCCCCGGCCGCGTACTTGGCCATGTTGCCGGCCACCCCGGCCTCCAGGTCCCGGCCGGCGTCGTAGAGGGTGGCCGCCTTGTGGATCATCAGCCGGGCCAGCTCGACCTGCACGGCCGCGTGCGCCAACGGGTGCGCGACGCCCTGGTGCGAGCCGATGCTCCGGCCGCCCCAGACCTTGCGGGCGGCGGTGTACTCCGAGGCCCGCTCGATGGCGTACCGGCCGGTGCCGACGCCCATCGCGGCGACCGTGATCCGCTCCGGGTTGAGCCCGGCGAACAACGCCGGCAGGCCGGCGTCCAGGGACTCGCCGACCAGCGCGTCGGCGGGCACCCGCACGTCGTCGAGGTAGAGCAGGAACTGGTTCTCCGGGGACACGATCTCCATGTCCAGCTTGGACCGGGTCAGCCCCGGCGCGTCGGTCGGCACCATGAACAGCGCCGGCTTCAGTTTCTGCGGAGCCGCGTCCCCCGCGCCGGCGTGGCCGTCTTCGACAGCGACCCGCGCCACCACCAGCACGTACGACGCCTCGTCGACGCCGGAGATGTAGCACTTGCGGCCGGAGACCAGCCAGTCGTCGCCGTCGCGGCGGGCCACCGTGCCCAGCCGGTGGAAGTTCGACCCGGCCTCCGGCTCGGTGATGGCGAAGACCACCTTCAGCGAGCCGTCGGCGAAGCCGGGCAGGTAGCGCTTGCGCTGCTCCTCGGTGCCGTGCCT
This sequence comes from Micromonospora sp. NPDC048040, assembly GCF_055587185.1. Classification (NCBI taxonomy): domain Bacteria; kingdom Bacillati; phylum Actinomycetota; class Actinomycetes; order Micromonosporales; family Micromonosporaceae; genus Micromonospora; species Micromonospora sp. NPDC048040. The sequence goes on from NZ_JBVJGT010000013.1 coordinate 88,298, forward strand.
GGCGATCACCGTGGCGGCGATGGCGGGGGAGACCACGAGCAGCAGCAGCGGGCAGCCGGCCGCCGCCAGCTCCTCGCAGACGATGGCCAGCTCGGTGATCCCGCCCCCGCCGCCGCCGTACTCGGTGGGGACGTTGACCCCCAGGTAGCCCAGCCGGCCGGCCTCGTCCCACAGCTCGGTGGTGTGCTGGCCGGCCTTGGCCCGGGTGACGAAGTAGTCGTGGCCGTACCGCCGGCCCAGCGCGCGGACCGCGTCGCGGAGCTGGTCCTGCTCGGGGGTGAGGTCGAAGTTCATCGCGGGGCCTCCAGGATCACTCGGGGTCGACCACGGCCAGCACGGTGCCCGTGTCGACCTGCCCGCCGGCGGGCACCGGCAGCTCGGCGACCACACCGCCGGTCGGGGCGAGCACGGGATGTTCGAGCTTCATCGCTTCCAGGGTCAGCAGCAGGTCGCCGGCCGCCACCCGCTGGCCGACCTCGACGTGCACCCGGGTCACCGCGCCGGGCAGCGGCGCGACCAGCGACCCGGCCGCCAGCTCCGCGGTGGGCTCCGGGAAGCGCGGCAGCTCGGCCAGGCCCGCCGCCCCGTCCGGGCCGTCCACGAAGACCGCCGACCCGGCCCGGCGTACGCGGTAGGCCCGCCGCACCCCGTCGACGTCGAGCACCACCCGGTCGGGGGCGGCCTCGACCAGGCTGACCGGGTGGTCGATCGCGGGATCCGTGGACCACTCGGCGAGCGCGCCGGTGCGGTCCAGCCGGTAACGGACCTCGATCTCGCCACCGCCGGGGCCGGAGAAGCGGGCGACCTGGGGAAACGCCGGCACGTTCCGCCAGCCGGAGGGGAGCCCGGCCAGCGTCGGCGCGGCGGCGCGGCGGCCGGCGGCACCCGTGAGGGCGGCGGCCAGCGCCGCGAGCGGCAGCCGGTCGGCCGGCAGCAGCGGGGCGAGGACCTCGGGGTGCCGGTCGAGGAAGCCGGTGTCGAGCTCGGCGGCCTGGAAGTCGTCGCTGCGCAGCACCCGGACCAGCAGGTCCCGGTTGGTGGTGACGCCGTGCAGTTCGGCGCGGGCCAGTGCGCCCGCCAGCGCCCGGGTCGCCTCGGCCCGGGTCTGCCCCCAGGCGACCAGCTTGGCCAGCATCGAGTCGTAGTGGACGCCGACCGGCGAGCCGTCGACCACGCCGGAGTCGAGCCGCAGGCCCGGGCCGGGCAGCGGGCCGAACTCGGCGGACACCCCGGGCACCGCGATCCGGTGCAGGGTGCCGGTCGCCGGCCGCCAGCCCTGCGTCGGGTCCTCGGCACAGAGGCGTACCTCGATCGCGTGGCCGCGGGTCGGCGGCGTCGCCGCCAGCGGCAGCGGCCCGCCCTCGGCGACGAGCAGTTGCAGGCGCACCAGGTCCAGCCCGGTGACCGCCTCGGTGACGGGGTGTTCGACCTGGAGTCGGGTGTTCATCTCCAGGAAGAAGAACTCCCCGGTCGGGGCGAGCAGGAACTCCACCGTGCCCGCGCCGACGTAGTCGACCGCCCGGCCGGCCGCGAACGCCGCCTCGTGCAGCCGCCGGCGCAGGTCCGCCGGGACGACCGCCGGGGCCTCCTCGACGATCTTCTGGTGCCGGCGCTGGATCGAGCACTCCCGCTCGCCGAGGGCGACGATCGTACCGTGCGCGTCGCCGAAGATCTGCACCTCGACGTGCCGGCCCCGCTCGACGTACCGCTCGACGAAGACCGTGCCGTCGCCGAACGCCGCCGCCGCCTCGCGGCGCGCGGAGGCGACCGCCTCGGCCAGGTCGGCGGCGTCGCGGACGACGCGCATCCCGCGCCCGCCGCCGCCGGCCGCCGCCTTCACCAGCACCGGGAAGTCCGTGATCTCGTCGGCGTCGGTCCAGGTGGGGAGCATCGGCACGCCCGCCTCGGCGAGCAGCGCCTTCGCCGCCACCTTGTCGCCCATCGCGGCGATCGCCTTGGCCGGCGGGCCCACCCAGGTCAGCCCCGCGTCGGTGACCGCCGTGGCGAACTCGGCGTTCTCGGCGAGGAAGCCGTAGCCGGGGTGGACCGCGTCCGCGCCGGCCCGGCGGGCCGCGTCGAGGACCAGGTCGATCCGCAGGTACGTCTCGGCGGGCATGTTCCCGGGCAGCCGGACGGCGTGGTCGGCCTCGGCGACGAACGGCGCGTCGGCGTCGGCGTCGGAGTGCACGGCCACCGTCCCGATGCCGAGCGCCCGGCACGTGGCGAAGACCCGGCGGACGATCTCGCCCCGGTTGGCCACGAGGAGTCGGGTGATCATTCGCGCGGTGCCTGCCTTTCGTTCGCGGCTGCGGGACTCCGCTCCGTTGCGTTCCTCGCGGTCACGGGAGATCACATCCGGAAGACGCCGAAGCCGTCGGCGCCCCGCACCGGGGCGTTGTGGATCGCCGACAGGCAGAGCCCGAGGACGGTACGGGTGTCCCGGGGGTCGATCACCCCGTCGTCGTAGAGCCGCCCGGAGAGGAAGAGCGCGCCGGACTGGGACTCGATCTGCTGCTCGACCATCATCCGCATCGCGGCGTCGGAGTCCTCGTCGTAGTCGCGCCCGCGGGCGGCGGCGGCCTGCCGGGCCACGATGGACAGCACGCCGGCGAGCTGCGCCGGCCCCATCACCGCCGACCTGGCGTTCGGCCAGGTGAACAGGAACCGTGGCTCGTACGCCCGGCCGCACATGCCGTAGTTGCCGGCCCCGTAGGAGGCGCCGAGGTTGACCGTCAGGTGCGGCACGGTCGAGTTCGACACCGCGTTGATCATGAGCGCACCGTGCTTGATGATGCCGCGCTGCTCGTACTCGGTGCCCACCATGTAGCCGGTGGTGTTCTGGAGGAAGACCAGCGGGGTGTCGGCGGCGTTGGCGAGCTGGATGAACTGCGCCGCCTTCTGCGCCTCCTCGCTGAACAGCACGCCCCGGGCGTTGGCCAGCACCCCGACGGGGTAGCCGTGCAGCTCGCCCCAGCCGGTCACCAGGGCGGTGCCGTAGGCCGGCTTGAACTCGTCGAACTCGCTGCCGTCGAGCACCCGGGCCAGCACCTCGCGCGGGTCGAACGGCACCTTCAGGTCGGCGCTGGCGATGCCGAGCAGCTCCTCCGGGTCGTACCTGGGCGGCCGGGGGAACGGGTCGCGCGGCGGTGGCCCCTGCTTGCGCCAGTTCAACCGGCGTACGCACTGCCGGGCCAGCCGGAGGCCGTCCCGCTCGTCGGCGGCGAGGAAGTCGGCCAGGCCGGACGTGCTGGCGTGCATGGCCGCCCCGCCGAGGGACTCGTCGTCGGTGACCTCGCCGGTGGCCATCTTCACCAGCGGCGGCCCGGCCAGGTAGACCTGCGACCGGTCCCGGATCATGACCACGTGGTCGGACATCCCCGGCACGTACGCGCCCCCGGCGGTCGCGTTGCCGAAGACCACGCTGACCGTGGGGATCCTCGCCGCCGAGAGCCGGGTCAGGTCGCGGAACACCCGGCCGCCCGGGATGAAGATCTCCGCCTGGGTGGGCAGGTCGGCGCCGGCCGACTCGACCAGGTTCACCATCGGCAGCCGGTTGGCCAGGGCGATCTCGCCGGCCCGGCGGGTCTTCGCGAGGGACCACGGGTTCACCGCGCCGCCGCGTACCGTCGGGTCGTTCGCGACGACGAGGCACTCGACGCCCTCGACCACCCCGATGCCGGTCACCACGCTCGCCCCGACGGGGAAGTCGGTGCCGTACGCCGCCACCGGGGACAGCTCCAGGAACGGGCTGTCCCGGTCGAGCAGCAGCTCGACCCGTTCCCGGGGCAGCAGCTTGCCCCGCCGGTGGTGGCGGGTCACGTACTTCTCCCCGCCGCCGGCCCGGGCCTGGTCGAGGGCGGCCTCCAGTTCGGCGAGGCGCTCCAGCAGGGCCTCGCGGTTGGCCCGGTGGCCGGGCGAGGACGGGTCGATCGCGCTCCGCAGCGTCGTCACGGAGCATCCTTCGTTCGTGGCTGCGGGGCTCGCGAACCCGGCTCACTCCTCGCACTCACGGAGCATCCTTCGTTCGTGGCTGCGGGGCTCGCAGACCCGGCTCACTCCTCGCACTCACAGGCCCATGCCCTTCGCGATGATCTCGTTCATGATCTCGGTGGTGCCGCCGCCGATGCCGAGGATCCGCGAGTCCCGGTAGTGCCGCTCCACCTCGGCGTCGCGCAGGTAGCCGTAGCCGCCGTGCAGTTGGAGCGCCTGGTCGACCACCTCGGCGCAGGCCGCCACGGCGACGTTCTTCGCCATCGCCACCTCGGTCACCACCGGCTCGCCGGCCGCCACCCGCGCCGCCACCTGGTGCACGTACGCCCGCGCCGCCTCGCTGCGGGTGTGCATCTCGGCCAGCCGGTGCCGGACGAGCTGCCGGCTCGCCAGGGGACGGCCGAACGTGGACCGGTCCCGGCACCAGCGGGCGGCCAGCTCGACGCAGCGCTGCGCGGTCGCGTACGCCTGGGTCGCCAGCGACAGCCGCTCGCTGGCGAAGTTCTGCATGATCGCCAGGAAGGCGGTGTCCTCGGGGCCGATCCGGTTGGTGACCGGCACCCGCACGTCCACGAAGGACAGCTCGGCCGTGTCCGAGCAGTGCCAGCCCAGCTTCTCCAGCCGCCGGCCCACGGTGAAGCCCGGGGTGCCCTTCTCGATCACGAGCAGGCTGAGCGAGCCGGATCCGGGGAAGTCGGTGCAGACGGCGGTGGTGACGAAGTCGGAGCGGACCCCGCTGGTGATGTAGGTCTTCGACCCGTTGACCACGTAGTGGTCGCCGTCCCGCCGTGCGCAGGTGCGGACGGCCGCCACGTCCGAGCCGCCGTCCGGCTCGGTGATCGCCAGCGCGCCGATCATCGTCCCGGCCAGCGTCGGCCGGACGTACCGGTCGATCAGCTCGCCGTCACCGGAGGCCACCATGTGCGGCAGCGCGATGCCGTGGGTGAACAGCGCGGCGACCAGCCCGGACGAGCCGCCGGAGCGGATCACCTCCTCGGTGACGATGATCGAGTCGAGCAGGTCGCCGCCGCTGCCGCCGACCGCCTCCGGGAAACCGACGCCGAGCAGGCCGATCTTCGCGGCCGTCTCGTGCAGCGAGCGGGGCACCTCGCCGGCCCGCTCCCAGTCGTCGAGGTGCGGCAGCACCTCCCGCGTGACGAAGGCCCGGGTCAGCTCCCGGAGCTGCCGCCGTTCCGGGGTGTCGACGATGGTCACGGCTCCTCCCGGGTGGTGGTCGTGCCGGCCGCCCCGGGCGCGAGGTCCGCCGGCAGGTCGACGACCCGGGAGCGGAGCAGCTCGCCGAGCGCCTTGGCCTGCGGGTCGAAGCGGGTGGAGGCGGCCACCCCCTGCCCGAGCAGCCCCCGGACGACGAAGTTGACCGCCCGCAGGTTCGGCAGCTCGTACCGCTCCACGGCCAGCGGGGCGGTCTCCGGCAGCAGTTCGCGCAGGCGGGCCTCGGTGAGCCAGCCGCGCAGCCACGACCACGTCGCGTCGGTGCGGGCCCAGACGCCGAGGTTGGCGTCGCCGCCCTTGTCGCCGGAGCGGGCCCCGACCAGCTCACCGAGCGGCGCGCGCCGGGTCGGTCGGCCGGCCGGCGCGGCGGGCCGCCCCGGGGCGGCCCCGCGTCGGTCACCGGCCGCTGCCGGCTCGGCCGACACGGGCGGGGGCGGGTCGGCGGCGGACGCCGGCCTGTCGGGCGCGCCGGCGGTGCGGGGCGGCGGCGGGACGGGCAGCCGCTCCCCGGTGGGCAGCACCGCGACGTGCGGCACCGCGTCCTGCGGCACGGTGTCGGCGGTGAAGACCCCGTAGGGCGCCGCGTCGCCGGGCAGCGTGGTCAGCGTGCAGCCCGGATAGGAGGCCAGGGCCAGCTCCACCGCGGCCGCCGAGAAGGCCCGCCCGGCCCGCGCCCGGTCGCCGTCCCGCAGGTGTACGTGCAGCAGCGCGCTTGCCGCCTCGGTGTCGGTGGCGTCGGAGTGGTCGGTGCGGGCCAGGGTGAACTCCAGCCCCTCCGTGCCGACCGCCTCCTCGACCTGGCCCCGGACCAGGGCCGCCTTCGCGGGGATGTCGAGCCCGCAGAGGACGAAGGTCATCGAGTTGCGGACGCCGCCGAGGTTGGTGACGCCCACTTTGAGGGTGTCCGGCGGCGGGGCGCCCCGGACGCCGCTCACCCGCACCCGGTCCGGCCCGGCGGCGCTCAGCTCGACCGTGTCGAGCCGGGCCACCACGTCCGGCCCGAGGTAGGCCGGCCCGCCGACCTCGTACAGCAGTTGGGCGGTGACGGTCTCCACGGTGACCGCGCCGCCGGTGCCGGGGTGCTTGGTGATCACGCAGGAGCCGTCCGGGTGCAGCTCCGCGATCGGGAAGCCGGGGCGGTGCCCGCCGTCGGGCAACTCGGTGAAGAAGCTGAAGTTCCCCCCGGTCACCTGCGCCCCGCACTCGACGAGGTGGCCGGCGACGGTCGCCCCGGCCAGCGCGTCCAGGTCGTCGCGCCCCCAGCCGAACCGGGCGATGGCCGGCCCGACCACCAGGGACGCGTCGGTGACCCGGCCCGTGACCACCACGTCGGCTCCGCCGTCCAGGCAGGCGGCGATGCCGTACGCCCCGAGGTAGGCGTTGGCCGTCAGCGCGTCCGGGCGCGGGAGGGCGTCGCCCTCGACGTGGCCGACGCGCACGGTCAGACCGAGCCGGTCGGCGAGCGATCCGATCGCGGCGGCCAGGCCGGCCGGGTTCAGCCCGCCCGCGTTGGTGACGATCCGCACGCCCCGATCCAGGGCGGTGCCGAGGCACCCCTCGAGCTGGCGGAGGAAGGTCTTCGCGTAGCCGAGGGACGGGTCGCGCAGCCGGTCCCGGCCGAGGATCAGCATGGTCAGCTCGGCCAGGTAGTCGCCGGTCAGCACGTCGAGTTCGCCGCCGTCGAGCATCTCCCGCCACGCGCTGAACCGGTCCCCGTAGAAGCCGGAGGCGTTGCCGACGCGCAGCACGCCGCTCATGCCGGTACCTGGCCCGCGCCCGCATCGGCCCCGCCCGCCGCCACCCCGGCGCCGGTGCGGGCCGCCGCGCTGGTGCCGGCCACTCCCGCGCCGGTGCCGGCCGGCGTTCCGGTCGCGCCGGCTCCGGCGGCCTCTGGCGGGCGGCCGGGGCCGGGTGGGCCGGCGAAGGCCTGCGCGACGTCCAGCCACTCGTCGGCGACCGGGCCGGTCGCCGCCAGGGCCAGGTCGGCGCGGTGCCGCCGCTGGGTGACCAGCAGGCAGAAGTCGAGCGCCGGGCCGGTGACCCGGTCGGCGGCCCCGGCCGGCCCGTACGTCCAGGTGTCGCCGTCGGGCGCGGCCAGCTCGACCCGCACCGGCGCCGCCGGCACCGGCCGACCATGGGCGGCGAAGCTGTGGCCGAGGGTGCGGAAGCCGAGGTACGCGACGTGCCGCAGCCGGGCCGTGGCGGGGCGGACGACGCCGAGCGCGTCCGCCACGTCCGCACCGTGCGCCCACGTCTCCATGATCCGGGCGGTGGCCATCGAGGCGGGCGACATCCGGGTGCCGAACCAGGGCAGCTTCCCGCCCTCCGGCACCACGGCCAGCGCGGCGGCGAGCGCGGCCCGGCCGGCACGCCAGCGGGGCAGCAGTTCGGTCTGCGGGGCGAGGAAATCCTCCGCGCCGGCATCGACGAGCCGCGCCGGGTCGGGAGCGGCGGCCACGGACGCGATGAACGCCTCCGGGTCGGTGGCGGCGAGCAGCGCCACCTGGTCGGTCCAGGCGAGGTGGGCGATCTGGTGCCCGATGCTCCAGCCGGCCGCCGGGGTGGGCCGCGCCCAGTCGCCCGGTGACAGGCCGTCCACCAGGCCGTCCAGCTGCTCGGCCTCGTCGGCCAGATCCGCGAGCAGGTCCTTCGGGTCGACCATGGTGCCTCCGGTGCGGGACGGCCCGATCAGGGCGGCGGTCAGGGCGTGAGCAGGGCGGCGAGCTGGCGCTTCCAGGTGTGCAGCAGGACGGTGCGGCGGGACGAGTCGTCGCTGAGCAGGTTGGCCACGCCCAGCCCGCGGAGCAGGTCCAGGGTCGCCTGCACCGCCTCCCGTACGCCCGGGCGGCGCTCGTCCACGTCGAGCAGCGCGACGGTGAGTCGGTGCATCTCGCGGCCCACCCGGGCCTCCAGCGGCAGCAGGGCCTCGCGCAGCTCCCGGTCGGTGCGCGCGGCGACCCACAGTTCGAGGGCGGCGACGAAGAGCGGGCCGGTGAAGGCCGCGCCGAGCAGGTCGATCACCCGGTCGAGGCGCTGCGGGCCGGGCGGCAGCGCCTCGGCTTCGCTGCGCAGCTCCTCGGCCCGGCGTTCGGTGAGGTGCGCGACGGCGGCGGTGACCAGCGCGGCCTTGGTGGGGTAGTGGTGGAGCTGGGCGCCGCGCGAGACGCCGGCGCGGGCCGCGACGACGGTGGTGGTGGTGCCGGCCCAGCCGTGCTCCACCAGGCACTCGACGGTCGCCTCCAGCAGCCGGGCCTGGGTGGCGCGGCTGCGCTCCTGTTGAGGGACGCGGGTCGATGTGGTGGGCACGGGGACAGCGTGCCGCCACCGAAACAAACAGTCAAGACTGACTTTTTCCGGGTCGGCCGGCTGTCGAGCGTCACCTGGCCCGGTCCTGGCCGGCTGGCCGACGTCGGCGGGACCGGCCATCCGGACGTGTCGGGGGTGGGCCTTCGACGGGACCGATCACGCGGTCGTCCGAGGATGCCGGAGCCGGCCGAGGCGACCCCTTTCGCACGCTGTCGAGCTGCCCCGATGGATGGGGCACGGTTCGCCGGAGCGGGCCCGGCGTCGAGGGACCAGGGCCACAGGCAGGCAGGCAGGGCCGCAGGACCGTAGGGCGACAGGGCCGCAGGGCGACAGGCAGGGCCGCAGGCTGCGGGGCTGGCGGCTCAGCGGCCGTCGCGGGGGGCGAACACCGCGAGCGCGTCGGCGTCGCTGTGTCGGGAGCGCAGGTACTCGTCCGCCCACTCGGCGGCGTCGGGGAAGCCCGACTCGGCGGCCACCCGGGCGCAGGCGGCGTCGACGTCGAAACGGGTGCGGCGCAGGTGCACCCCGGGCCCGAGCAGCGCCCAGAAGGCGCCGGGGCCGCCGTAGGGCATCCCGATGCTGCCCGGGTTGACGATCAGCCGCCGGTCGGCCAGCCGGGTGAACGGCATGTGGGTGTGTCCGCAGACCACCGTCCCCACCTCGGCCGGCACCCCGGCGAGCACCTCCGCCCAGCGATCCATCCGGGAGTCGACGAGCACGACCTCCTCGTCGTCGCGGGGCGTGGCGTGGCAGAAGAGCACCGGACCCAGGCCGGCGACCTCCAGGGTCACCGTCAGCGGCAACGCCGCCAGCCGGGCGAGGTGGTCGGCGCGGAGCTGCTCGGCCGCCCAGTTCGAGACGTCGATCGGCGACTTGCGGCCCGCGCGCGCCTCGACCAGTTCGCGGTCGGCGTTGCCGCGCACCCAGCAGACCCGGTCGCCGAGGCCGGCGAGCAGGTCGAGCACCTCGACCGGCTGCGGTCCGGCGGCGATGTCGCCGGTGAGCACGATCAGGTCGGCGGCGGCGACGTCCGGCTCGGCCAGCACGGCCTCCAGCGCGGGCAGCACCCCGTGGATGTCGGAGAGGACGGCGACGCGGTCCAGCATCGCTCCACCATGCCCACCGACCCGGCCGGAGTCCAGCGATTCTGCCCCCGGCAGACCGGCAGACCGGAAGACCGGAAGACCGGAAGACCGGAAGACCGGCAGGCCGACAGACCGGCAGTCGGGCAGTCGGGCAGACAACAGTCGGGGTTCCGGTGGCTGCGGGGCCCGAACGCGAACCGGCCCGGCCGCGGGCGTGCGGTCCGGACCGGTGTTGCCGAGGCGGCCGGGGTGGACCCCGGCCGTGGCGGCGTCAGACGCGGGCGCGGCGGGCCAGGCGCTCCGGGTCGAGGATGATGATGCTCTTGCCGTCCAGGCGCAGCCACCCGCGCGAGGCGAAGTCGGCCAGCGCCTTGTTGACGGTCTCCCGGGAGGCGCCGACGAGCTGGGCGATCTCCTCCTGGGTGAGGTCGTGGGTCACCCGGAGCACGCCGCCGTCGCGGGTGCCGAAGCGGCCGGCCATCTGGAGCAGGTTCTTGGCGACGCGACCGGGCACGTCGGTGAAGATCAGGTCGGCCAACGAGTCGTTCGTCCGCCGCAGCCGGCGGGCGAGCACCCGGAGCAGCTGCTCGGCGATCTCCGGCCGGTTGTTCAGCCACGGGCGCAGGGCCTGCTTGCGCAGCCGCACCAGCCGGGTGTCGGTGACCGCGGTGGCCGTCGCCGTACGCGGGCCGGGGTCGAAGAGCGACAGCTCGCCCACCATGTCCGACGGGCCCATCACGGCGATCAGGTTCTGCCGGCCGTCGGCCGCCCGGCGACCCACCTTGATCTTGCCGGACAGCAGGATGTAGAGACTGTCGCCGGGCTCGCCCTCGTTGAAGACGATCTCGCCCTTGCGGACCTCGAGCGTCTCCATCTCCTTGGCGAGCGCCTCGGCAGCCTCCGGGTCGACGCCCTGGAAGATCCCGCTGCGGGCCAGTACCTCGTCCATCGCGCACCTCCACCTGCGCGTGCCGTCCGTCGGCCGGGTCCGCCGTCCGCTGATCCCTCGCGCGTGGCCAGTCTAGGCGCACGTGAGCTGGAATCCGAGGTGCACCCCTGGAATCTTGATCGTTGGGCGTAACCCGCCCGACGTGATCAAGCAGTAAGATCGCGCGCCCGTCCCGGGCGCCGGCGGGCCGGCGGGCGCCGGGTCGTAGGGTCACCGCGTGCTGAGCGAACCCGTGCTGACCGCCCGTCGGGAGGACGGTCGGGACGTCCCGCTGCTGGTCTGGCGCGCCGACCGCCCGCTGCGCGCGGTGAGTTCCGCGCCGCTGGGCGGCGGGATCGGCGTCCGGCGCTGGGTCGTCAACGCGACCGTACCCATGTCGTACGACCGGGACGACCCGGCCGACCACCTGGCCGCACTGGCCGGCGGGCTCGACCTCGACGGGCCCGGGGTGGGCCTGCTGACCGGGGTGGACGTCGCCGAGGTGGTCGCCCGCACGGACACCGGGGTGCGGGTCTGGGCCACCGTCGGCCTGGGCACCCCGGTCTGGGCGGCCGAGCCCGCCCCGGCGGCGCCCGGCCAGCGGGTCGGCACGGTCAACATCGTGGTGTACGTCCCGGCCCGGCTCGGCGACGCTGCCCTGGTCAACGCGGTGGCGACCGCCACCGAGGCGAAGGCGCAGGCGATCGCGGAGCTGGGCGTGCCGGGCACCGGCACCCCCACCGACGCCGTCACCGTGCTCTGCCCGCTCGACGGCCCGGAGTCGGCGTACGGCGGACCGCGCTCCACCTGGGGAGCCCCGCTGGCCCGGGCCGTGTACGCCGCCGTGACGGCCGGTGGGGCGGGCACCGTGGTCCCGTGGTCCGATCGGCCGACTGGCTGAACATCCGTCCGATCGGGTCTCGTCCCGGCGTTGCATACCCGATAGGGTCGCGCTCGATGTACGCTGCCGCCTCCCCTCCGCCCCGCCGCGTCGCACTCGCCCTGGGCGCGCTGCTCGCCGTCCTGCTCGCCGCCGGCTGCGGCCAGCCCGGGTCCGGGGGCGACCCCGTCTGGCAGCCCGGCGCGGGTGCCGGCGGCACCGGCGCCCCGGTCCGGTCCAGCCAGCCCGCGAAGCCCGCAGAGCAGGCGATCTCTCTCTCCGCGACCGGCGACATCATCATGGGCAACGCGCCGAACCGGCTGCCCGCCAACGGTGGCAAGGGCTTCTTCGACTCGGTCGAGAAGGCGCTCGCCGCCGACCTGGTGATGGGCAACCTGGAGGAGCCGCTCACCGTCGACACCGGCACCGGCAAGTGCGGCCCGAACTCGACCCGCTGCTTCCAGTTCCGTGCCCCGCCGGACTACGCGGCGCACCTGCGCGACGCCGGCTTCGACCTGCTCAACCAGGCCAACAACCACGGCTACGACTACGGCCCGAAGGGCTACGAGAACACCCAGAAGGCGCTGGAGAAGTACGACCTCGCGCACACCGGGGCGCCCGACCAGATCACCGTGGTCGACGTCAAGGGGGTCAAGGTCGCGGTCGCCGGCTTCTCGTCGTACGTCTGGTCCAACAGCCTCGTCGACATCGCCGAGGCGAAGCAGGTGATCGCCAAGGCGGCCGGTCAGGCCGACGTGGTCGTGGTGCAGGTGCACATGGGCGGCGAGGGGGCCGACAAGACCCGGGTGCGGCCGGGCACCGAGATGTTCCTCGGCGAGAACCGGGGCGACCCCGTCAAGTTCTCCAAGGCGATGATCGACGCGGGGGCGGACCTGATCGTCGGGCACGGCCCGCACGTGCTGCGCGGCATGGAGTTCTACAAGGGCCGGCTGATCGCGTACAGCCTGGGCAACTTCGCCGGCGGGGGCAACTCGCTGAGCAACACCGGCCGGCTCGGCTGGGGCGGGGTGCTCAAGGTGTCGCTGAAGCCGGACGGCAGCTGGGCCGGGGGCTCGTTCGTCTCGACGTACATGAACTCCGCCGGCAAGCCGACGATGGACGGCGACGACCGCGGCCTGGGCCTCGTGAAGCAGCTCACCCGCAGCGACTTCCCGGAGACCGGCGCCCGGTTCGACGACTCCGGGGCGATCAGCCCGCCGCAGGGCGGCTGACCGGGCGGCGCGGGCGCGTGGCCCCGGCGTCCGGTCACACCGGCGACGTAGGCTGGCCGGCGTGACCACCAGCTCCTCCGGCTTCACCGAGACCGACCTCGGGCGTACGCGCCGCGCCCGGCGGATCGGCCGGGCGCTGACCGAGACCCACCCCGACGCGCACTGTGAACTCGACCACTCCAGCCCCCTGGAGCTGGCCGTCGCGACGATCCTCTCCGCGCAGTGCACGGACAAGAAGGTCAACGAGGTCACCCCGAAGCTCTTCGCCCGCTACCCGACCGCCGCCGACTACGCCGGGGCGGACCGGACGGAGATGGAGGAGCTGATCCGGCCCACCGGCTTCTACCGCAACAAGACCGACTCCCTGATCAAGCTCGGCCAGGCCCTCGTCGAGCGGTACGACGGCCGGGTCCCCGGCAAGCTCGTCGACCTGGTGACGCTGCCCGGCGTCGGCCGCAAGACCGCCAACGTCATCCTCGGCAACGCCTTCGGTGTGCCCGGGATCACCGTCGACACCCACTTCGGGCGGCTGGTGCAGCGCTGGCGGCTGACCGCCGAGACCGACCCGGTGAAGATCGAGCACGCGATCGGGGCGCTCTTCCCCCGGCGGGACTGGACCATGCTGTCGCACCGGGTGATCTTCCACGGCCGGCGGGTCTGCCACGCCCGCAAGCCGGCCTGCGGCGCGTGCACGCTGGCGAAGCTCTGCCCGTCGTACGGCACCGGGCCGACCGAGCCGGCGGCGGCCGCGCGGCTGCTCAAGGGCCCCCGCGCCCGGGACCTGGCGGTGGCCGCGGGGGTCGACCCGGAGCTGGTGCCCGTCCAGGCCGTCGTGGCGGAGGCACCGTGAGCGCGAGGAGTGAGCCGGTGTTGCGAGCCCCGCAGTCGCGAACCACGGTGAACCGATGAGCGCGAGGAGTGAGCCGGTGTTGCGAGCCCCGCAGGCGCGAACCACGGTGAACCGCCGACTCGTTGCCCTGCTCGTGCCCGTGCTGCTGGCCGTGGGCGGGTGCACCGCCGGCAACGGCACCGAGGAGGAGAGCGCCCCGACCGGCCGCCAGGAGGCCGCCGCGAACCGGCCGTCGCCGTTCCAGGACTGCACGGCGCTCGGCACCCCGCCCGCGTCCGGCGCCCCGGCGTCGGCGTCCGGGGGTGCGGGGCAGGCGCTGCCCGACCTGACCCTGGACTGCTTCACCGGCGGCGCGCCGGTCGCCCTCCGGGAGCTGCGCGGCCCGGCCGTGGTCAACGTCTGGGCCTCCTGGTGCCCGCCCTGCCGCGACGAACTGCCCGCCTTCCAGCGGCTCAGCGACCGGGCCGCCGGCCAGCTCCGGGTGATCGGGGTGAACAGCGGGGACAGTCGCGAGGGTGCCCAGGCCATCGGCGAGGACTTCGGGATCCGTTTCCCGGTGCTGGTCGACCGGGGCGAGCGGCTGAAGCAGGAGTTGAGGCGCAAGGCCATCCCCCTGACCGTCTTCGTCGACGGGCAGGGCAACGTCCGGCACGTCGACTCCTCCGGCACGCTCGACGACGCCCGCCTGGCGGAACTGGTCCGGCAGCACCTCGGCCTGACGGTGCCGGCGTGAGCCGCGGGCGCGCAGGTGCGGGCGGGCGCCGCCGGTGGGCGCGGTGGGGCGCGGAGGTGACGGCGTGAGCCGACAGCCGCCGGGCTGGCTCGACCCGCTGCTCGCCCGGCTCGGCAGTGCGCGCAGCGAGGACTTCACCAGGCTGGCCACCCCGGAGACCGGCGGGCGGGAGAGCGCCGTGCTGGTGCTGCTCGGCGAGGAGCCCGGCGCCGGCCCGGACGTGCTGATCCTCCAGCGGGCGGCCACCCTGCGCAACCACGCCGGCCAGCCGGCCTTCCCCGGCGGCGCGGCCGACCCGGAGGACGCGGACGCCCTGGCGACCGCGCTGCGCGAGGCCAACGAGGAGGTCGGCCTCGACCCGGCCAGCGTCACCGTCCTGGCCGAGCTGCCGAAGCTCTGGATCCCGGTCAGCGACTTCGTGGTCACCCCTGTGCTCGCCTGGTGGCACGCCCCGCACCCGGTGCACCCCCGGGAGCCGGCCGAGGTGGCGCACGTGGCCCGGCTGCCGGTCAGCGAGCTGGTCGACCCGGAGAACCGGATGCGCGTACGCCACCCGAGCGGCTGGATCGGCCCGGCGTTCTCGGCGCGCGGGATGCTCGTCTGGGGCTTCACCGCCGGGGTCCTGGCCGCCCTGCTGGAGATGGGCGGCTGGGCCCGCCCGTGGCCGCGCGACCGGGTCGTCGACCTGCCGCCGACCGGGGCCACCCCGGCGCCCTCGGCCGGTACGGACGCGGTGGACGAGACTCCGGTGCGCTGAACGGACGGTCACCTTCCGCACGCGATGGTAATTTCGCGGGCCGGGTGCCCGTACGCTTGACGCGTGTCCGCCGTGGATCTCGTACTGCTGCTGCTCATGCTCGTGTTCGCGATCAGCGGATACCGCCAGGGCTTCGTCATCGGGGTGCTGTCGTTCAGCGGCTTCTTCCTGGGCGCGCTGGTGGGTCTCCAGGTCGGGCCGCTGCTGGCGCAGCAGTTCGTCGACAGCGGCACCCGCGTGCTGATCTCCCTGGTGGCGGTCTTCGGGCTGGCGGTGGTCGGCCAGGCGCTCGCCGGCTGGGTCGGTTCCCACCTGCGCAAGGTGATCACCAGCGACGTGGGCAGGCGGGCCGACGACGTCGGCGGGGCGTTCGTCTCGCTCTTCGCCGTGCTGCTGGTCGCCTGGCTCGTCGCGGTGCCGCTGGGCTCGTCGTCACTGCCCTGGCTGGCCTCCTCGGTCCGCAACAGCGCGCTGCTCACCGTGGTGGACCGGGTCCTGCCGGACCAGGCGCAGCAGCTCTCCACCGCGCTGCGGGACACCGTCGACACCAACGGCTTCCCCGACGTCTTCGGCGACCTGGCGCCCACCCGCGCCCGGCAGGTGTCCCCGCCCGACCCGGCGCTCGCCGGCTCGCAGGTGGTGGTCAACAGCCAGCGGTCGGTCGTCAAGGTGCTCGGCTCCGCCCCGAGCTGCTCGCGCCGCATCGAGGGCTCCGGCTTCGTCTACGCGGACGACCGGGTGATGACCAACGCGCACGTCGTCGCCGGCACCCGCTCCACGGTCGTCGAGCTGAACGGCGACCGGTACGACAGCAAGGTGGTCGTCTACGACCCCGATCGGGACCTGGCCGTGCTGCACGTGCCCGGGCTGCCCGGCCCCTCGATGCGCTTCGCCGCCGGCAACGCGGGTAGCGGCGCGGACGCCATCGTGCTGGGCTTCCCGCTCGACGGGCCGTACAACGCCCAGTCGGCGCGGGTCCGGGACGTCGACCGGATCACCGGGCCGGACATCTACTCCGCCGGCAACGTGACCCGGGAGATATACACGATCCGGGCGCTCGTGCAGAGCGGCAACTCCGGCGGCCCGCTGGTCTCGTCGAACGGGCTGGTCCTCGGGGTGATCTTCGCGGCGGCGGCCGACGACCCGAACACCGGGTTCGCGGTGACCGCGGCCGAGGCCCGCCCGGTCGCCCTGGCCGGTGCCGAGCGCACCCGCGCCGTCGGCACCGGCGAGTGCACCTGACCGCTGCCCGCCGGGTCGCGGGGGCGACGGGAGGCATCCCGGTCGGCGTCGGCGCGGAGACCCGTCAGCGCGGTGCCACACCGCCCGCCGGCCCGGGTTCCGACGGCGGTCCCGGGCGCCCGGCGCGCGCCGGCCCATGTCCTGACGGCCGTTCCCGGCGGTCGGCACCCGATGGGCCGGGCTCTGCCGGCCGGCCCGGGCCGTCCGCGTCCGGCGGGCGCTGCCCGCGTCGGGCCGGGCGGCCGGGCGGGGTGGCCCGCCAGACGGTGAGGGCGGCGGCGGTCGCGGCGACCACGGCCACGCCGAGGAGCCAGCCGGCCAGCACGTCGCTGGTCCAGTGCACGCCGAGGGCGACCCGGCTGAAGCCGGTCACCAGGGCGAGCAGCAGCGCGGCCGCGACCACCAGCCGGCGGGCGACCGGCCCGGCGTGCGGGAGGAACACCACCAGCAGCACCCCGGCGGCCAGGGCGGCGTTGAGCGCGTGCCCCGACGGGAAGGCCAGGCCGGGCGCCTGGGCCACCGGGTCGGGCAGGTCGGGCCGCGACCGGCCGAAGAGCAGCTTGAGCAGTGGGCTGAGCAGGCCGCCCACCGTCATCGTGACGGCGACCCAGACCGCCAGTTGCCGGGCCCCCCGCCCCACCAGCCAGAGGACCAGGACCAGTGCGCCGACACGCAGCGGCATCGGGGCGAACACGTCGGTCCAGAGGGACATCAGGCGTACCCACGCCGGGTGGTCGGCGGCGTAGCCGGCCAGCGCGTCGGTCACCGCCGTGTCCAGCCGGCGTAGCGGGGGCCAGTCTCCCAGGACCAGGAGCGCCAGCAGCGTGAACGGCACCACCACCAGGAACGCGGCCCCGACGGCGAGGGTGAGCCGCAGGCCGCGGGAGTGGTCCGGGTGCAGGCGGCGGCTGCGCCACGAGGGTCGCGGCGGCGCGGCGAGGGTACGCGGGCCCGACGTGCTCATGGCATCTGTTCTACCCGGGACACGGGCCGGTCAGACGCGGACCGGGCAGTCGGATCGCCCTCGCCGTGCGGGTGCTGGTCGGGTCGGCCCGGCCGCCGCCCCAACCCGCCGGCCCGAACTGCCAACTCGCCCGCCGGCTCAGCTCGCGGGCGGGCGGCGCTCCACCCGGGCCGGGCGACGCGGGGCGGCCAGCGGGGTCCACTGGCGGAACCGGCGCACCATCAGCGCGGCCCCGGTGAGCAGGGCGACGAAGAGGGCGGCCCCGGTCCAGAGCCGCTCCGGCGTGGCCTCCTCGTGGGTGCCCGCCGGCTGCGCCGCCCAGCGGGTCTGCCCGCGCGGCACCGTGAAGCCGAGCTGGTCGCTGCCGGCCCCGGAGACGTCGGCCTGCGCCGAGCCGGGCGCGGGACCGAACCCGACCACGCCGGGCGAGGACTGGTCGTCGAGCGGGTTGCGGCCCACCGGGGTCACCTCGGCGTCCAGCGCGGCGACCGGGTCGACCAGGCCGTATCCGAACTGGTCGTCCCGACCGGTCGGGCCGATGTCGCGGGCGGTGGTCAGCAGCCGGTTCACCACGTCGCCGGCGGACAGCCGCGGGTAGCGGGCCCGCACCAGCGCGGCGGTGGCGGCGACCAGCGGCGCCGCGAAGCTCGTGCCCTGCACGCGCCAGTAGCCGCCGGGGCGGGCCCCGACCAGGCCGGTGGCCGGGGCGGCGAGCACCGTGGCCTGCCCGGTGATCGACCCGGACCAGAGGTCGTCGCTGTCGCGGTCCAGCCCGGCGACCGCGATCACGCCGGGCTCCCGGGCCGGGTACCAGACCTCTGAGCTGGATGAGGCGGCCACGTTGCCGGTGCAGGCGATCACCACCACGTCCCGGGCGAAGGCGTAGTCGATCGCGGCGGCCAGGGCGGCGCTGTCGCCGCTGCCGCCGAGGGACAGGTTGATCACCTGGGCGCCGTTGTCCACGGCCCAGCGCACACCCTTGGCGACGATCATCGCGTCGTCGTAGCGGTTCTCGGCGTCGAGGACACGGACCGGAAGGATCCGGGCTTCCGGCGCGAGGCCGACCGCGCCGCGCTTGTCGTCGTTCCGCCCGGCGATCAGCCCGGCCACGGTCGTGCCGTGGCCGACCGGGTCGGGCTCGTCGGCGGAGCCCCCGGGGTCGACCAGGTCGAGGCCGGGCAGCACCTGACCGGCCAGGTCGGGGTGGGAGGCGTCCACCCCGGAGTCGATCACCGCGACGGTGACCCCGCGCCCGGTCGAGCTGCGCCAGGCCGCCTTCGCCTGCAACGCGTCGAGCTGCCACTGCTCGTCGCGGATCTGGTCGGGGCGGCTCTGGCTGTCGGTGGGCGCGAGCGGCACCGGGACGGCGGCGGCCGGCCGGGCGGCGGCGACCGGTCGGGGGGCGGCGTCGGCCGGGGTGACCGGCCCGGCGACCGAGGCGACGGCGGCCGCCACCCCGAGCAACGCGCGTCCGGCGATCCGCCGGCCCGCCGGCGGACAGCTGTGCCGCACCGTGGTCACATCCTCAAGCCGTTCATCCCAGACGCAAACATGACGATCGGAGATTACCGGTTCCCCGCGGCCTTGCGGGGCGATCCGGGGACACCCGTCACGGCGACGGCAGATACGCCAGCTGGACCAGCCGTACGCCCTCGCGCCGGGTGACGAGCCGGCCGCGTCCCGGGGGCAGCGGACCGGGCCGGACCGGGCCGACCAGCGCCCCCTCGTCCGGGCTGCCCGCCATCACCAGCCCGGCCGTGGACAGCTCGCGGAGGCGCTGCACGATCGGCTCGTACTGGGCCCGGCCGGCGCCGCCGGAGCGCCGGACGAGCACCAGGTGCAGCCCGACGTCCCGGGCGTGCGGCAGGTGCTCCTCCAGCGCGCGCAGCGGGTTGGCCGGCCCGCCGGCGACGAGGTCGTAGTCGTCCACGAGCACGAACAGCTCCGGCCCGGACCACCACGACCGCTCCCGCAGTTGCGCGGGGGTGACCTCCGGCCCGGGAGCCCGGCCGTGCATGTAGCCGGCGGCCGAGTCGATCAGCTCGGTGGTGTGCGCCGCGGCGGAGCCGTACCCGATCAGGTGTGGGGCCTCGGTGAGGTCCGACAGGCTGCGCCGGTAGTCGACCAGGATCACCCGGGCCTGCTCGGGGGTGAACCGGGTGATGATCGAGGTGGCCAGCGCGCGCAGGAACGACGACTTGCCGCACTCGGCGTCGCCGAAGACCACGAAGTGCGGCTCGGTGGCGAAGTCCAGCACCACCGGGCGCAGGTCCGCCTCGGCGATCCCGACCGGGATGCGCAGGCCGGTGGTCGAGGTCAGGTCCAGCTCGGCGTACGGGAGCACCGGCGGCAGCAGCCGCACCGGGGGCGCGGCCGGCCCCGTCCAGTTCCCGGCGACCTGCTTGACGAGATCGGTGGTGTCCCCGCCGGAGGCGGCCAGCAGCGGCAGCGCGGTGAGGAAGTGCAGGCTCTCCGCGGTGACGCCCCGGCCGGGGGTCTTCTCCGGTACGTTCGTCGCCGCCCGGCGGGCCACCAGCGAGTCGGACGGGTCGCCGAGGCGCAGCTCCAGCCGGGAACCGAAGAGGTCCCGGATCGCCGGCCGGAAGTCCAGCCAGCGCACCGCCGTCGCCACCACGTGCACCCCGTACGACAGGCCGCGGGTGGCCAGGTCGGTGACGAGCGGCTCCAGGTCGTCGTACTCGCCGCGCAGGGTGGCCCAGCCGTCCACCACCAGGAACACGTCGCCGAACGGGTCGGCGCCCGGCTGGCCGGTGCCGGCCGCCGCGGCCCGCCGCTGTCGCCAGGCGGCCATCGACTCCACGCCCAGCTCGGCGAAGCGGCGTTCCCGGTCGACCAGCAGGGTGGCGATCTCGCCGACCGTACGCCGGACGGCCGTCGGGTCGGCGCGGCCGGTGACGCCCCCGACGTGCGGCAGGTCGCGCAGCGCGGCCAGCCCGCCGCCGCCGAAGTCGAGGCAGTAGACCTGCACCTCGGCCGGGGTGTGGGTGAGCGCCAGCGCGCAGATCAGCGTGCGCAGCGCCGTCGACTTGCCGCTCTGCGGCCCGCCGACGACCGCGACGTGCCCGGCGGCGCCCTCCAGCGACAACCAGAGCAGGTCGCGGCGCTGCTCGAAGGGCTTGTCGACCACCGCCACCGGCACCTGCAACGCGCCGTGCAGCTCCGGGTTGCCGAAGGCGAGCCCGCGCGCCGGGTCGGCGGCGACCGGCCCGAGCAGCTCGTCCAGCGCCGGCGCCCGCCCGAGCGGGGGCAGCCAGACCTGGTGCGCGGGCGGGCCCTGGCCGGCCAGCCGGTCGACCATCAGCTCCAGCAGGCTCCCGGTGTCGCCCTCGTCGGCCGAGGCGGTCAGCGCGGGCGGCCCGACCGGCTCCGGCTTCGGCACGAGGTGCGTGGAGAAGGCGAGCAGGCGCGGGGCTCCCGCGCCGCCCGCGCCCGGTGCCGCGTCGCGTCGGCGGAGCACCCCGGAGACGTACGCGGCCTTGAACCGCACCAGCGGCTCGGTGCCGAAGCGCAGGTAGCCGTGCCCGGGGGAGCGGGGCAGCTCGTGCGCGTCCGGCACGCCGAGCACCGTCCGGGACTCCAGCGCGGAGAAGGTCCGCAGCCCGATCCGGTACGACAGGTGGGTGTCCAGCCCGCGCAGCCGCCCCTCCTCCAGCCGCTGCGAGGCCAGCAGCAGGTGGACGCCGAGCGACCGGCCCAGCCGGCCGATCTGCACGAAGAGGTCGATGAAGTCGGGCTTGGCCGAGAGCAGCTCGGAGAACTCGTCGCAGATCAGCAGCAGCGACGGCAACGGGGCGAGCGGGGTGCCGGCGGCGCGGGCGCGTTCGTAGTCGCGCAGGCTGGCGAAGTTGCCGGCCCGGCGCAGCAGCTCCTGGCGGCGGACCAGCTCGCCGTTGATCGCGTCGACCATCCGGTCGACCAGCGGGAGCGCGTCGGCCAGGTTGGTGATCACCGCGGCGGTGTGCGGGAGCCGGTCGAAGGAGGCGAACGTGGCGCCGCCCTTGAAGTCGATCAGCACGAAGTTGAGCTGCTCCGAGCTGTGCGTGGCGGCCAACCCGAGCACCAGCGTGCGCAGCAGCTCCGACTTGCCGGAGCCGGTCGCCCCGATCAGCAGGCCGTGCGGCCCCATCCCGTCCTGCGCCGACTCCTTGAGGTCCAGCTCGATGGCGCCGCCGTCGGTGCCCACCCCGATCGGCACCCGCAGCCGCTCCCGGGCGGAGCGGGGCGCCCAGCCCTGCTCGGCGGTGAAGCCCGCCGGGTCGCCGAGACCGAGCAGCTCGGGCAGGCCCGGCTCGGCGCCCGGCGGGGCGTCCGGGCCGCGTACGGCGGTGGCCAGCCGCAGCGGGGCCAGCCGTCGGGCGATCGCCTCGGCGTCGACCGGGTCGAGCCGGTCCGCCGTGCCCACCTCGGCGTGCCCCTCGGCGGAGTGGGAGTGCAGCCGGCCGTGGCGCAGCTCCAGCAGCAGCGCGAACCGGTCCAGCAGGCGCGGCGGCGGGGTGTCCAGGTCGATCACCGTCACCGCGTCGATGCCGCCGTCCCCGGTCAGGTCGGTGGCGCCGGTCAGGTCGCCCCCGTCGAGCACCACCACCACGTGCGGGCCGTCGGTGGCGGGCCCGGCCGGGCTGAACCGGGACCGGCTGGCCAGCACCTCGTCGAGCAGCCGTTCCAGCTCGGCCGCCGCGCTGGTGACCAGCCGCACCGGGCCGAGGGCATCGGTGCGGGTGGGGTGGTGGGCGTGCGGCAGCCACTTGACCCACTCCCAGGCGGCCCGCCGCTCCGGCCCGGCGCAGACCGCGACGAGCAGCTCGTCCGGGGCGTGGAAGACCGCGAGCTGGGCGAGCATCGCCCGGGCCAGCGCCTGGCCGGCCGACCCGTCGCCCGGACCGCCGGTGGCGTCCCGGACGAAGACCCGGGCGAAGCTGCGCAGCGAGAGTGCCACCGGCAGGTCGGGCACCACGGAGTACGCGTCCAGGAACCGGCGCAGCGCGCCCGCCGTCATCGGCTCCAGCTCCTCGAGCGGGCGGGTGACCGGCGGGACCAGCGGGGTCGCGAGGGTCTGCGGGCCGACGGCGACCCGGACCACCGCGAAGTCCGGGTCGGCGGGGCGCCGTTCCCAGACCCGGTGGCTGTCGACGGTCGACCAGAGCCGGCCGGGATCTGGGTGCCGGTAGTAGAGCCCGGCGCGCTGCTGCCCGGCGGTGTGCCGGACCCGGCGGCGCAGCGCGGTCAGGTGCCGCAGGTAGTCCCGCCGGGCGGCCATCATCTCCGACTTCTTCGGGGTGCCCGAGGCGCTGCCCCACGAGGTCACCAGCATGGCCAGCGAGGAGAGCCCGAACATGGCCCCGACCACGTACGAGTACGCCCCGCCGCCGCGACCGAACATCATCGCCATCGCCACCGTGCCGCCGAGCATCGGCAGCACCATCAGCAGCTGCTGCCAGCGCCCGCCGGCGACGGCGGGGATCTCCGGCGGCGCGTCCACCGGCAGCTCGCCGACCGGGATCTCCGGCGCCGGACGTCGGGGTGGCCGCTTGATGACGACGGTGGACACTCGACCTCCTGACAGCGCTCGGTGACCCGAGCCCGACACATGGTAGGTAAAGTCCTGTCGTCCGCGCAGCCACCAACCCCGTTCGATATGGAGACCGGTCGATGACAATCGGGTTGGCCCGGGTCACCATCAGCGCCCCCCAGCGGCGGGTCGACGTCGCCCTGCCCGAGCAGGTGCCCCTGGCCGAGCTGCTGCCCGAGGTGCTGCGGCACGCCGGCGAGGGCCTCGCCGACGACGGCGAGCGGCACGGCGGCTGGGTGCTGCGGCGCACCGACGGCGCGGTGCTGGCCACCGCGCAGGCGCTGCTGCCGCAGGGCGTCCGCGACGGGGAGGTGCTGCACCTCGTGCCGGCCCACGCGCAGTGGCCCGAGCTGGAGTACGACGACGTGGTCGAGGCGATCGCCGACGGGGCCCGGCGGCGCGGCGGCGCGTGGTCGCCCGCCGCCACCCGGGCCGCCGCCCTGGCCGGGGCGGCCGTGCCGCTGGCCGTCGGGCTGCTCGCCCTGGCGGCCGGCGGGCCCGGACACCGGGCCGGCTGGCCGGCCGCCGCCGTGGTGGCGCTGCTGCTCACCCTCGCCGGGGTGGTGGCGTCCCGCGCCCACGGGGACGCCTCGACCGGCGCGACCCTCGGCGGCTACGCCCTGCCGTACGCGGCCCTCGCGGGCGCCCTGGCGGTCAGCTCCGGCGACCCGGTCGGGCCGGTCGCCGGCCTGCGCTGGCTCGGGGCGCCCGAGCTGCTGGCCGGCTCGGTGGCGCTGTTGCTGGTGTCGGTGCTCGGGCTGGTCGGCATCGCCACCCGGCTCCGGGTCTTCGTGGCCGGCGCCACCGCGGGGTCCGCCGGCGCGCTGGCGGCGCTCGGCGGCCTGCTGCTCAGCCCGGCCGGGACGGCGGCGGTCCTGCTCTGCGTGCTGGTCTTCGCCGTGGGGGCGGTCCCGCTGCTGGCCATCCGGCTCGGCAAGGTGCCGCTGCCCCCGATCACCCTGCCGACCGGCGAGCCGGGCGACGCCGACCGGGCCCGGGACCTGCCCGACCGGGACCGGGTCTACGCGGCGGTCGCCCGCACCGAGGAGATGCTCACCGGCATGCTGCTCGGGCACGCCGTGCTGGCGGTGGCCGCCGCGCTGGTCCTCGGCCTCTCCGGCGGGCTGGCCGGCCGGCTGCTGGTGGCGGTCGCCGCGACCGTGCTGCTGCTCCGCTCCCGGCTCTTCGTGGCGCTGCGCCACCGGGTGCCGACCGTGGTCGCCGGCCTCGCCGGGTACGCCGTGCTGGGCGCCGTCCTCGCCGAGCGTTCCGGTCCGGCCGGTCGGCTCGCGCTGGTCGTCGGCGGGCTGGCGCTGGCCCTGCTGGCGGTGGCCGCCGGCACCACGTACGCCCGCCGCCCGGTCTCCCCGTACGTCGGTCGGGTCGCCGACCTGACCGACACCGCCCTGGTGGTCTCCGTGGTGCCGGTGGCCTGCGCGGTGCTCGACCTGTACGAACGGGCCCGGGGGCTGCTCGGCTGAGCGGCCCCCGGGCCCGTCGACGTCTTCGCGTGCCGGGTCAGTGCGTGGACTCGCCGCGCTCCTCGGCCTCCTTGGCGCGCCGGTACGACGCCGCGATCTCCGCCTCGGCCTCCTGCCGGCCGACCCAGGTGGCGCCCTCGACCGACTTGCCCGGCTCGAGGTCCTTGTAGACCTCGAAGAAGTGCTGGATCTCCAGCCGGTCGAACTCGCCGAGGTGGTGGATGTCCCGCAGGTGCTCCTGGCGCGGGTCCTCGTAGGGGACGCAGAGGACCTTGTCGTCGCCGCCCTTCTCGTCCGTCATCCGGAACATGCCGATGGTGCGGCACCGGATCAGGCAGCCCGGGAAGGTGGGCTCGGGCACCAGCACGAGCGCGTCCAGCGGGTCGCCGTCCTCGCCCAGGGTGCCCTCGATGAAGCCGTAGTCCGCCGGGTACTGCGTGGAGGTGAAGAGCGTGCGGTCCAGCCGGATCCGGCCGGTCGCGTGGTCGACCTCGTACTTGTTGCGGTGACCCTTCGGGATCTCAACCGTCACGTCGAAATCCATCTGCACGCTCCCTCGTTGCCCACGCTGGCTAACGGAAACCAGCGGCACGCCGCTCCCGTCGGGTGAATGCCCACCCGCCGGCTCCGGCCGCCGCATAGTGTTCGGACCGAAGTAGTGTCACCCAAGCAGATTTCGCGGGGGGAGGAGGGGGTCGTGGGGAGGGAAGATTCACACTACCGCCCGGAGGGCGGTGCTGGACGGGGGACCGGTCGATCTGCTTCCGGCGGGGCCACCGGGCGGTTCCCGGTGCCCGACGCCCACCTTCCCCGCACGCCCGGGTCGCCCGGCGACGCCGGCCCGGCTGCGTACGGCCGGCCGCCCCGGCCCGGGCCGACCGACCTCTGGGCCGCCGCCGCGACCCGCCCCGCCGGCGGGCCTCCCGAGCCGGTCGCCCCTCCTCCGGCCGCTCCCCCGACGCCCGGCCCGGCACGCCGCCGG
This sequence comes from Micromonospora sp. NPDC048040, assembly GCF_055587185.1. NCBI lineage: Bacteria > Bacillati > Actinomycetota > Actinomycetes > Micromonosporales > Micromonosporaceae > Micromonospora > Micromonospora sp. NPDC048040. The sequence goes on from NZ_JBVJGT010000013.1 coordinate 113,551, forward strand.
GGCCTGCCCGTCGCCCTGGCCGCGGTGCTCGTGCTCGTGCTCGCCGCCGTCGGGATCGCCGTGGTCCGGCCGGGCCCCGTCGCCGACTGGCTGGGCGACGAGCCGGCCGACCGGAGGGCCACGCAGGCGGCGGAGCCGGCGCCCGGGGCGGTGCTGTCCGGCGCGGACGCGAACGCCCCGCTGCCCACCCCCGAGGGGGTACGCGCCGCACTCGCCCCGCTGGTGGACGTGTCCGCGCTCGGCGACCGGGTCAACGTCTCGGTGGCCGACGTGGCCACCGGCCAGCCGCTCTTCGGCCGGGGCGAGGACGACGGCACCGTGCCTGCCTCGGTGACCAAGCTGGTGACCGGGGTGACGGTGCTCGCCGCCCGCGGCCCCGCGTACCGCATCCCGACCCGGGCGGTCGCCGGCCCGAACCCCGGTGAGGTGGTGCTCGTCGGCGGCGGCGACCCCACGCTGGCGGTCGACAAGAAGGGTTTCTATCCCGGGGCGGCGCGCCTCGACGACCTCGCCGGCCAGGTACGCACGGCGCTCGGTGGCACGGAGCCGACGAAGGTGACGGTCGACTCGTCGCTCTACTCCGGCCCCGTTTACGAGCCGGGATGGGACGAGGACATCCCCACCGGCGGCTACGGCGGCGCGATCACCGCGCTGATGACCGACGGCGCCCGCGGCGACGTGCCGCGCGCCAAGAAGGACGACGCGGCCGGCAACCACTGGGCCGAGCGGGTGGCGCAGCCCGACCTCGCGGCCGGCCGGGCCTTCGCCCGGCTGCTCGGCGTGCCGGCCGACACGGTGAAGCGCGGCACCGCACCCGCGGCGGACGGCGGCGCCGCGACCGGCACGCCCGGGCCCGGCGCCGAGCTGGGCAAGGTGGAGTCGCTGCCGATGGTCCGGCTGGTCGACATCATGATCAGCGACAGCGACAACATCATCGCCGAGGCACTGGCCCGCCAGGTCGCGCTGGCCCGCAACGAGCCCGCCTCCTTCGAGGGCGCCGGTGCGGCGATGGACGCGGTGGCGGGGGAGCTGGGCCTGCCGGCCGACGAGCTGTCCCTCGCCGACGGCAGCGGGCTGTCGCGCAGCAACCGGATCAGCCCCTCGCTGCTCACCGACCTGATCACGCTCGCCGGCGACGGCAGCCGCCCCGAACTGGCCGCGATCTTCGGCGGCCTGCCCGTGGCCGACTGGTCGGGCACCCTCGCCGACCGGTACGGCACGGCGGCGACGAAGGCCGGCGCCGGGGTGGTCCGGGCCAAGACCGGCACCCTGACCAAGGTGCACGCGATCGCCGGCGTGGTCAGCACCGCCGACGGGCGGCTGCTCACCTTCGCGGTGCTCACCGACGCGGTGCCGCCCGACGGCCAGGAGGCCGCCCGGGTGGCGCTGGACCGGATCGGCGCCGCCCTGGCCGGCTGCGGCTGCCGCTGACCGGACAGGGCGGGGCGCGGCCGGCGGCGATCACGCCGACGCGAGCCCGGGCCGGGGTGTCCCGGCGCGGGTACGGTGGGTGCATGGCGCAGTTCGTGGACTGGGATCTGGCCGCCGCGACCGCGGGGGCACTGGGCAAGTCGGGCCCCCGGGTGTCGTACGCCGAGGCCACCGACGTGGTCGGCGACCTGCGGCGGTTGACCGACGAGGCGGCGGGGCACGTCGCGGACTACACGGGCCTGCGCTCGCAGGTGGCGCACCCACCGGTGCGGGTGGTGGACCGCCGGGACTGGGCGGCCGCCAACATCGCCGGGCTGCGCGAGGTGATCACGCCGCTGGTCGGCCGGCTCACGAAGGACAAGCAGCCGGGCCCGCTGACCGAGGCGATCGGTTCCCGGCTGACCGGCGTGCAGGCCGGCACCGTGCTGGCGTACCTCTCCGGCCGGGTCCTCGGCCAGTACGAGGTCTTCTCCGCCGACCCGGGGCAGTTGCTGCTGGTCGCGCCGAACATCGTCGAGGTGGAGCGGAAGCTGGAGGCCGACCCCCGCGACTTCCGGCTCTGGGTCTGCCTGCACGAGGTGACCCACCGGACCCAGTTCACCGCCGTGCCCTGGATGCGGGCGTACTTCCTCAGTGAGGTGCAGGCCTTCGTGGACGCGTCGTCGAGCGGCGGGGAGCACCTGCTGGAGCGGCTGCGCCGGGGCGTGGCCACCCTTGCCGACGCGGTGAAGGACCCGGAGAGCCGCACCAGCGTGCTGGACATCGTGCAGACCCCGGCGCAGCGGGCCGTGCTGGACCGGCTCACCGCGCTGATGACCCTGCTGGAGGGGCACGCCGAGTTCGTCATGGACGGCGTCGGTCCGGAGGTGATCCCGAGCGTCGAGCGGATCCGGGCGGGCTTCAACCGGCGCCGGGAGGCCGGCAACCCGCTGGAGAAGGCCATCCGCCGGCTGCTCGGCGTGGAGGTCAAGATGCGCCAGTACGCCGAGGGCCGCAAGTTCGTGCACGGGGTGGTCGACCGGGTCGGCATGGACGGCTTCAACAAGATCTTCGGTTCGCCGCTCACCCTGCCCCGGCTGGAGGAACTCGGCGACCCGGACGCCTGGGTGGCCCGGGTACACGGGCCGGTCGGCCCGGTCCAGGCCACGGGCTGACCGTACGCCGTGGCCGCGCTCGCCCCGCCGGTGGCGGCGATCCGGGTGGCGGTCCGCCGCGCGCTGGCCGACCTGCCGCCCGGGGGCCCGGTGCTGGTCGCCTGCTCGGGCGGGGCGGATTCGCTCGCGCTGGCCGCCGCGACCGCGTTCGTGGCGCCCCGGCTGGGTCGCGCCGCCGGCCTGGTGACGGTCGACCACGGCCTCCAGGAGGGCTCGGCGCAGCGGGCCGCGGCGGTGGCGGCGTGGGCCCGCGAGATCGGCCTGGCGCCGGTCGAGTCGGTGCGGGTCGACGTCGCCGGGCGACCGGGCGGGCCCGAGGCGGCCGCCCGCGAGGCCCGCTACCGGGCGCTCGCCGAGGTGGCCGGCCGGTACGGGGCGGCGGCGCTGCTCACCGGGCACACCCGCGACGACCAGGCGGAGACGGTGCTGCTCGCGCTCGCCCGCGGCGCTGGCCCGCGCGGCCTGGCCGGGATGCCCGCCCGGCGGGACCTCGACGGGGTGCCCCTGCTGCGCCCGCTGCTGGAGGTCGGCCGGGAACAGACCCGCAAGGCGTGCGCGGTGCTCGGGCTGAGCCCGTGGGAGGACCCGCACAACGCCGACCCCTCGTACGCCCGCGCCCGGGTGCGGGCCGACGTGCTGCCCGCCCTGGTCCGCGCGCTCGGGCCGGGGGTGCTGGACAACCTGGCCCGGACGGCCCGGCTGGTGGCGGCGGACAACGCCGTCCTCGACGAGCTGGCCGCCGCCGCGCTGGCCGACGTCCGCCACCCCGACGGAGGGCTCTCGGTGGGCGCCCTGGCCGCCCTCTCGCCGGCAGTGCGCGGCCGGGTGCTGCACGCCTGGGCCCGGGAGCTGGGCGCCCCGCCCGCCGCCCTGTCGTACCGGCACGTGACCGCGCTGGACACGCTGGTCACCGGCTGGCGGGGGCAGGGGGCGGCGTACCTGCCGGGCGGGCTGCGGGTGGTCCGCCGCGACGGCCGGCTCACCCCCGCCGTCCCCCGCTGACGGGGTCTGTCACCGCGGGGCGGGAGGGGACGTGGCGGGCGTCGACGCCGTTCGCGGGGGCGCGGGAGCCGCCGGGAGGCGGTAGACATGGCGCATGGCGTACCCCAGACAGCCGCTCTTCGCGCCGCACGGCGCGGTGGCGACGAGCCAGCCGCTGGCCGCGGCGGCCGGCCTGGCGGTGCTGCGGCGCGGCGGCAACGCCGTCGACGCCGCGCTGGCCACCGCGATCACCCTCACCGTGGTGCAGCCCCCGTCCAACGACATCGGCGGCGACCTCTTCGCGATCGTCTGGGACGGTGAGCGGCTGCACGGCCTCAACGCCTCCGGCCGCTCCCCGGCGGCGCTGACCCACGAGCTGGTGCTCGCCGCGACCGGCGGGCGTGGCGCGGCCCCGGTCGAGGCGCTCGGCGGCGCCCAGTCGGCGGGGCCGGCGATGCCCGCCCGGGGCTGGCTGCCGGTGACCGTGCCCGGCGCGCCAGCGGGCTGGCGGGACCTGCACGACCGGTTCGGCTCGTTGCCCTTCGCCGAGCTCTTCGCCGACGCCATCGGCTACGCCGAGCACGGCTACCCGGTCTCCACGGGCGTGGCGGCGACCTGGTCCCGCGCGCTCGCCGCGCACGCCGGCCTGACCGGGCCGGAGTACGCCGAGTTCGGCCGGGTGTTTGCGCCCGGCGGCCGGGCGCCCCGGCCCGGCGAGCGCTGGCGCAACCCCGACGCGGCGGAGACCCTGCGGCGGATCGCCGCCACCGGGGCGGAGGACTTCTACTCCGGCGGCATCGCCGAGGCGCTCGACGCCCACGCGGCCCGCACCGGAGGTCTCCTCACCGGTGACGACCTGGCCCGGCACCGGTCGACCTGGGTGGCCCCGGTGGCCGCCCGGTATCGGGGGCACGAGGTCTGGGAGCTGCCGCCGAACGGGCAGGGTCTGGCCGCGCTGCTGGCGTTGCACATCCTGGACGGGGCGGACCTCGCCGCGCTGCCCCTCGCCGAGCGGCTGCACCGGCAGGTCGAGGCGGTGAAGCTCGGCTTCGCCGACGCGCACGCCCACGTCGCCGACCCGGAGCGGGTGCCCGTGCCGACGCGGGCGCTGCTCTCGCCCGGTTACGCGGCGTCCCGCCGGGCGCTGATCACCGAGCGGGCCGGGGAGCCGACCGCGGGCGAGCCGGAGCGCGGCGGCACCGTCTACCTCTGCGCCGCCGACGCCGGCGGCATGATGGTCAGCCTGATCCAGTCGACCTACCTGGCCTTCGGCTCGCACGTGGTGCTGCCTGGGCACGGCTTCGCCCTGCAGAACCGGGGGCTCGGGTTCCGCCTGGACCCCGCGCACCCGAATGCGGTGGGGCCGGGGAAGCGGCCGTTCCACACGATCATCCCGGGCTTCCTGACCCGGGACGGGCGGCCGGTGGGGCCGTTCGGGGTGATGGGCGGCCACATGCAGCCGCAGGGGCACGTGCAGCTCGTGTCGGCGACCCTCGACGGCGGGCTCGACCCGCAGGCGGCGCTCGACGCGCCGCGCTGGTACTGGCACGCCGGGCGGTCGGTGCTGGTCGAGCCGGAGCTGGTCGGCACCGCCGAGGGCCGGGCGGCGGTCGCCGAACTGCGGGTCCGTGGCCACGAGATCGCCGTCGCCGACGACCCGGCGGTCTTCGGGTACGGGCAGGCGATCTGGCGGCTGCCGGACGGCGGCTACGTCGCCGGCTCGGAATCCCGGGTGGACGGCGCGATGGGCGGCTGGTGACCGCGTCCGGTCAGCCGACGGCGGCCGGTGAGCGGGCCGGGCGGCGGCTGGACCGGGGAAGTGGGCGGCTCAGACCCCGACCCGGTCGCGGAAGGTGGCCCGGTAGGTCTGGGGCGTGGCGCCGACGCGGCGGGTGAAGTGGTGCCGCAGCGCCGCCGCGTCGCCGAAGCCGGCCCGGTCGGCGACCGCCTCCACGCTGAGCCGGGTCTCCTCCAGCAGTCGGCGGGCCAGCAGCACCCGCTGGTTGGTCAGCCAGTCGTGCGGCGTGGTGCCCGTCTCGGCCCGGAACCGCCGGGCGAACGTGCGCGGGGCCATCCCGGCCCGGGCGGCCAGCTCGTCCACGGTCACCGGCCGGTCCAGGTGCCCCATCAGCCACTCCAGCACCGGCTCCAGCGTGGGCGCCTCGGGGGTCCTCGGAATGGGGGCCTCGACGTACTGGGACTGCCCGCCGTCGCGGTGCGGGGGGACCACCATCCGGCGGGCCAACCGGGTGGCCGTCGCCGAGCCGTGTTCCTGGCGGACCAGGTGCAGGCAGGCGTCGATGCCGGCCGCCGTGCCGGCGCTGGTGATGAGGCGGTCGTCCTGCACGTAGAGCGAGTTGCACCGGACCTTCGCCGTCGGGTGGCGGCGTTGCAGCTCGTCGACGTACCGCCAGTGGGTGGTGCACTCCCGGCCGTCGAGCAGGCCGGCCTCGCCCAGCACGAACGCTCCGGAGCAGACGCTGAACACGTACGCCCCGCGGTCGGCGGCCCGGCGCAGCGCGTCGAGCACCGGGGCCGGCACCGTGGAGCCGTGCTCGTGGGCCGGCACGGCGACCAGGTCCGCGTCCTCCACCGGCCCGAGGTCCGCGTGCGGGGTCAGCTGGAAGCCCGACGTGGTGCGGACCGGCCCGCCGTCGGGGCTGCACACGTGGAACCGGTAGCCGGGGAACCCGTCGGCGGTGCGGTCGGTGCCGAAGACCTCGGCGAGGACGCCGAGCTCGAACGCGGCGACCCGGTCCAGGGCGAGGACGGCGACCGAACTGAGCATGTGACGAGGGTAACCGAACGAGTGGCAGGAAATCGAGGGCGCGTGGCATTCCTGCCACTGTCCGGCCTGTCGGGCTCGGCGCAGACTGGGTGCAGTCCGGTGCGCACCGGCGGCGAAACCGACAGCAATCATGCGAAAGCGAGCGCCGCCATGGAGTTCCTGCTCTTCCTCTTCTTCTTCCTCCTCCTCGCCGCGGCCTCGGCCGCCGGCCTCACCGCCGACAGCCGGGACTCGGCCGACTGGAAGCCGACCGACGACGGCCGCCGCTGGCGGTCGCGTACCTGCTGAGGTGATTGGTAGCCTTCGCGTCATTCATCCCGTGCGGGACCGCTCCAAAAGGGGCGGCCCCGCCGACGGAGGCCATCCGGCGTACGGCAGGCTAGGAGCCATGGCTGACGGCTCCTGGTACGACGCCGACATCGACCACGTGATCATCTCCGAGGCGCAGATCCGCGAGAAGACCGCGGAACTCGCCAAGCAGGTCTCGGCGGACTACGCCGACGTCGATGACGGGCTCCTGCTGGTCTGCGTGCTCAAGGGCGCGGTGATGTTCATGGCCGACTTCGCCCGGGCGCTGGGCCGCAACGGACCGCCCGCCGAGCTGGACTTCATGGCCATCTCCTCCTACGGCCAGGGCACCACCTCCTCCGGCGTGGTCCGCATCCTCAAGGACCTGGACCGGGACATCGCCGGCCGGCACGTGGTCGTCGTCGAGGACATCGTCGACTCCGGCCTGACCCTCTCCTGGCTGCTGCGCTACCTGGAGTCCCGCTCGGCGGCCAGCGTCGAGGTCGTCGCGCTGTTCCGCAAGCCGGACGCGGTCAAGGTGCCGGTGCCGGTGAAGTACGTCGGCTTCGACATCCCCACCGAGTTCGTCGTCGGCTACGGCCTCGACTTCGGCGAGCGCTACCGCGAGCTGCCGTACGTCGGCGTACTCAAGCCCGAGGTCTACGCCCGGGCCTGAGCCCCTCTCGCATCGGCGTCCATCGAGCGGACGTTCAGCGGGCTCTCAGCCAGGCGGACTACGGTATAGGTCGGTGGCGTGGAGGCATCCTCCACGCCCGACCCCTCGAACCGCTGGACCGGGCGGTCGGGCGGCCGGGCGCGGAGCTCCCGCCACGTCGGCTGGACCCGGTTCGCCCGACGCGCAGGCTGCTGGGCTCGCGAACTCGCTCCGCGCGCACGATGTTCCGTTCGTGCGCGACTGCGGGGCTCGCAAGCTCACTCCTCGCGCACACGGTGTACCGTCGAATGACCGCGGCGCGGCAAACTTCGCGCCTCGGGGTCGAGTCGGCCCGCACGGCGGCTCCGGCCGCCGCCGCAGGCGGCGACACCATCAGACGGACAGGACGTCGATCAGGAGGATGCGGGCGCCTTAGCGCTCGACAACAGCATGGAACGTACGCGTTTCTTCCGCCGACCGGTGGTCTGGATCATCCTGGTCATCCTCGGCGCCGTTGTGCTCAGTCAACTGTTCACCGCTGGTCCCAGCTACCACCGGGTGGACACGTCCATCGCGCTCGACCAGCTCAACAAGGGCGGCATCGAGAAGGTCGTCTTCCAGGACAAGGAGCAGACGCTCCAGCTCGACCTGAAGGACAAGGCCAAGTTCGGTGACACCACCACCGACCGGATCGAGGCGCAGTTCCCCTACGAGGTCGGCGACGAGGTCTGGAACGAGGTCCTCGAGGCCAAGGCCAACAACCGGGTCACCGGCCCGGCCGACGCCAAGGTGTCGTCCGACAGCATCTGGGTGAGCCTGCTGGTCAACCTGCTCCCGATCGCCCTGCTGGTGCTCCTGCTGCTCTTCTTCATGTCGCAGATGCAGGGCGGCGGCTCCCGGGTGCTCAACTTCGGCAAGTCCAAGGCGAAGATGATCACCAAGGACACGCCGAAGACCACGTTCGCGGACGTGGCCGGCGCCGAGGAGGCCGTCGAGGAGCTGCACGAGATCAAGGACTTCCTGCAGAACCCGGCGAAGTACCAGGCCCTGGGCGCCAAGATCCCGAAGGGCGTGCTGCTCTTCGGCCCGCCCGGCACCGGTAAGACGCTGCTGGCCCGCGCCGTCGCCGGCGAGGCCGGGGTGCCGTTCTACTCGATCTCCGGCTCCGACTTCGTCGAGATGTTCGTCGGTGTCGGCGCGAGCCGGGTCCGCGACCTCTTCGAGCAGGCCAAGGCGAACGCCCCGGCGATCGTCTTCGTCGACGAGATCGACGCCGTCGGCCGGCACCGCGGCGCCGGCATGGGCGGCGGCCACGACGAGCGCGAGCAGACCCTCAACCAGCTGCTCGTCGAGATGGACGGCTTCGACACCAAGGGCGGCGTCATCCTGATCGCCGCCACCAACCGGCCGGACATCCTCGACCCGGCGCTGCTGCGCCCGGGCCGCTTCGACCGGCAGATCCCGGTGGACGCCCCCGACATGGAGGGCCGCAAGGCGATCCTGCGGGTGCACGCCAAGGGCAAGCCGTTCACCCCCGACGTCGACCTCGACTCGGTGGCCCGGCGCACCCCGGGCTTCAGCGGCGCCGACCTGGCCAACGTCATCAACGAGGCCGCGCTGCTCACGGCCCGCAAGGACCAGCGGGCGATCACCAACGACTCCCTGGAGGAGTCGATCGACCGGGTGATCGCCGGTCCGCAGCGCCGGACCCGGGTGATGAGCGACCAGGAGAAGAAGATCACCGCGTACCACGAGGGTGGGCACGCGCTGGTCGCCTGGGCGCTGCCGCACGCCGCGCCGGTGCACAAGGTGACGATCCTGTCCCGCGGCCGGTCGCTGGGCCACACCCTGGTGCTCCCCACCGAGGACAAGTACACCCAGACCCGCGCCGAGATGGTCGACACCCTGGCGTACGCGCTGGGTGGCCGGGCCGCCGAGGAGTTGGTCTTCCACGAGCCGACCACCGGCGCCGGCAACGACATCGAGAAGGCCACCCAGCTGGCCCGCGCGATGATCACGCAGTACGGCATGAGCTCCAAGCTCGGCGCGATCAAGTACGGCACCAGCGGCGACGAGCCGTTCCTCGGCCGCAACATGGGCCACGAGCGGGACTACTCCGACGCCGTCGCCGCCGAGATCGACGGCGAGATGCGGGCGCTGATCGAGCTGGCCCACGACGAGGCCTGGGAGATCCTGGTGGAATACCGGGACGTCCTGGACAACATCGTGCTGGAGCTGATGGAGAAGGAGACTCTCTCCACCGCCGACATGGCCCGGATCTGCGCCCGGGTGGCCAAGCGGCCGCCGATGGCGCCGTACAACGGCTTCGGCAAGCGCCAGCCCTCCACCGAGCCGCCGGTGCTCACGCCGGCCGAGAAGGAGGCGCTCAAGGTGCAGGCCCAGGCCGACGGCGCCCAGGCGACGGTCGGCGGCACCACCTCGACCAGCTCGAACAACTCGGACGGTACGCACTGAGCACCGACCCGACGGCCAGTTCCCGGGACGACCGGGGACTGGCCGTCTCCGCGACCGAGCCCGACGGCGACCTCGACTACGTGGCCGCGCGCCTGATCAGCGGCAAGCTCACCGGCCGACCCGTCGAGGACACCGTGGACCTCGGGCGGATCGAGAAGGCGGTCCGCGAGATCCTCATCGCCGTCGGGGAGGACCCGGACCGCGACGGGCTCCAGCAGACGCCGGCCCGGGTGGCCCGCGCGTACGCCGAGCTCTTCGCCGGCCTGCGGGTCGACCCGGCCCAGGTGCTCAGCACCACCTTCGAGGCCAACCACCAGGAGCTGGTGCTGGTCCGGGACATCGACGTGATGAGCCTGTGCGAGCACCACCTGCTGCCGTTCCGGGGCAGCGCCCACATCGGCTACATCCCGGGGCCGGACGGCCGGATCACCGGCCTGTCCAAGCTGGCCCGGCTGGTCGAGGTCTTCGCCCGCCGGCCACAGGTCCAGGAGCGGCTCACCTCGCAGATCGCCGACCTGCTGATGGAGCAGCTCGCGCCGCGCGGCGTGGTGGTGGTGCTCGAGTGCGAGCACATGTGCATGGCGATGCGCGGCATCCAGAAGTCGGGTGCCCAGACCATCACCTCGGCCGTGCGGGGCACGCTCCAGCACGACGCCAAGTCGCGGGCCGAGGCGATGGCGCTGATCATCCCCCGCTGACCGCGACCGACCCGAAAACGGCCGGTCGACCCGCACTCCGGGTCGGCCGGCCGCTCGCGTGTCCGGACGTCACGCGACGGCCCCGCCCAACCGGTCAGCATCGAGAGTCGCGTTTCCGAGGCGCGGCGCGGCGACTCCGCGCGCCCAGCCGACCGGCATCGCGAGTCGGGTTCCGAGTCGCGCGCGGCGGCTCCGCTCAGCCGGCCAGCATCCTGCCTTTCCGGCCCCCTCAGCCCGCCAGCATCGCGAGCAGCAGGCCCGCGCTGACCAGCACCGCCGGGACCAGGCACACCAGCGCGCCGAGCCGGGCCGTGCGGTCCACCCGGCCACCCTCCCCGGCCGGGAAGAGCCGCCCGACGCCGAGCCAGCCCGCCGCGAACGCCACCGCCGGCATCGGCAGCCCGCAGAGCAGCGCCGCCACGCTCGCCGCCCCGGAACCGGTCGCCACGAACAGCGCCACCTGGAGCAGCGGCACCAGCAGGGCCAGCGGCGCGTACAGCAGCAGGTTGCGCGGGCGCGCCGGCCAGGCGGCCAGGCGGGGCAGGCCGCGCGCGGCCAGCGCGGCGTCCGCGGCGTCCGCGCGGCCCCGGGCGGCGCGGAGCGCGGACAGCACCGCAGCCGGCCCACCCGCCATCGACCGGGCCGCCTCGGTCAGCTCAGGCGGCGTCGGGACCAGCGAGATCGGTGGTACGCCCCGCTCCCGCAGCCGGGTCTCCTGCGCCGCGAGCCGGGTGCGGACGGCGGTCAGCTCCTCGCGGGCAGCCTGCACCGACCGGGCCTGCTCACCGGCAGCGGTGGCCGCGTCCCGGCGTACCCCGTCGAGCTGCCGGGCGGCGGCGAGGTAGTCGCTCCACGCGGCGGACACCGGGTCGCCGCCCGCGACGGCCCCCGACGGCGCCGCGTCGGGCCCACCCGGCGGTGGCCCGGCGGCGCCCCGCTGGCGTCCCGGCACGGCGTGCGACGGCCTGCTCCGCGCCCCGCTGCGGGTCATGTCGGCTCTCCCTGCTCCGCGAAGGGAACCAGCACCGTGCCCTGCTCACCCGGCCCGTCCCAGAGCGCCGCCCGGCCCGGGCGGGGTCGCCACTCCACCGGCCGGCCGAAGACCGACGCGAGCTGGGCGCCGGGCAGGTCCACCACCGCCACCGCGGCGAGCTTCTCGACCTCGCCGTCGGGCTCCAACAGCGCCGCGAAGGACGGCGCCGTGCGCCAACGGCCGAGCAGGTGCCGCCCGGCGGGCGGGCCCTCCCGAAGCAGCGCGCGCAGCCGCTCCGGGGGCAACTGCTCCGGCGACGGCACATCCAGGCCGAAGACCACCAGGTACGCCGGCTCGACGGCGTCCACGGCGGTGAGCAGGCCGCCGGCGTCCACCGTCTCGACCGGGTGCCGACCGGCCAGCTCGGCAGCCAGCGCGTCGGCCAGCGGCCGGCAGTCGTCGTCCGGCGCGGCGAGCACGAAGCGGGCGGTCCCCGGCGCGTGGTGGGCGGCGGTGCTGCGCGCCGCCGTGGCCAGCAGCCGGGCCGCCTCCGGGCCGGGGCCGAGGACGGCCAGGTTGCGCCCCGGGGCCGGCCCCAGCGGCACCGCGACCGTGGTCCGGGGCACGTCCACGGCCCGGCCCAACAGGGCGGCGGGGCCGGGCGCCCGCCCGGCCAGCGCGGCCCGGTGCCGCGGATCGTTGCGCAGCAGCGGGCGGGCGTAACCGGCGAAGACCACCGGCGGGGCGGACCCCTCCGGTCGTGCCGACCAGAGCCGCTGCCGCAGCTGCCCGACCGTGTCGGGATGGTCCTGCGGGTCCGGGAAGCGGACCATCCGCTCGTGCCCCCGGATGGCGCCCCGGGGCCCGCCCAGCCCGCCCGCGGTGTTCACCACCGCGCTGCCCACCGGCAGCCCCGCCGCCGAGTCGTTGGTCGGCTCCAGCACCGCGCCCCCGCCGGGCAGCGCCACCCGCACCGGGAACTGCCCCAGCACCGAGTCGCGGTCCGTACGCGAGCCCAACCCCAGGTCGCCCTCGCCGGCCAGCACCAGGTGCACCCCGTACGCGCGCCCCGTGCGGGCCAGCGCGTCCAGCCGGGCGGCGGCGTCCACGGCCAGCCGGTCCCGCTCGGCGAAGAGCAGCGGAAGATTGTCCAGCACGCAGACGATCCGGGGCATCGCGCGGTGCTGCCGCAGCTCGGCGAAGCGCTGCCCGCCCGCCCGGCTGCCGGCCTCCTCGCGGCGGCGCACCTCCGCTGTCAGCTCGTCGAGCAGGCTCAGCACGTACTCCCGGTCGGCCGCCATCGCCGCGGCCCGGACCTGCGGGATCCACGACCGGTCCCGCTCGGTCTGGAGGAACTCCACGAAGGACTCGGCGTCGGCGAGGTCCACCAGGTAGAGGGCCAGCTCCTCGGGACCGTACCGGGCGGCCAGACCGAGCAGCGCCGTGGTGAGGAAGGTGGATCGGCCCGCGCCGGAGCGGCCGCTGACCAGCCAGTGCGGGGTCAGCTCGGTGAACCCGAGCGACACCACCCGCCCACCCGCGTCGCCGACGGTCGTCGCGAGCCCGTCAGTCGCGGTCGCCGTCCACAACTCCCCGTCGGGCGGCGGCAGCAGGTCCGTCAGGGCCAGCCGGGAACCCGCCTCCACCTGCGCGGCCAACCGGCGGCACACCGCGTCGACGAGGTCGCTGGGCGGATCCGCCTCGACGAAGACCGGCGAGTTCAACCCGCCCGGAGGCTCCGCGCCGGGGCCCGCGAACGAACCGCCCGGCGGATCACCCAGCAGCGCGTACGCGTTGCGGATCTCCAGCGTGGTCGCCTGCGGCAGCGGGGCCCGATCGGCGTACGGGCCCGCCGGGGGCCAGCCGGCCACCACGAGGTGCAGCCCTGCGGAGCGGCCCTGCTCGGCCAGCGCTTCCACCCGGGCCAGGTCGGTGGGGCCCGTCAGGTCGGGCAGCGCCGCGATCACCAGCAGCAGCGTCCGGTCGTGCCGGCGACGCCCGCTCGCCCCCGGGGCCACCCACTGCTCGGCCTCGGTGAGCACGGCCCGCAGGCCCGCCACGTCCACCGCCGGGGGCGGCAGCAGGCCCGCGTCGGCGAGCGCCGCGAACGGCTCCAAGGTCGCACCCGTCGCGTCCACCGCGCGGACCAGCAGCGCCCCGGCTGGGGTCGCCGCCAACAGCCGCAGCAGTACGGCCCGGAGCAGCCCCGCCACCCGGGGATCCCGGGCGTCGGTGTCCACGGCGAGATGTGCCGTGCCGAGCAGCGGCACCAGCGCGGGGAAGCGCGCGTCGTCGAGCGGCGCCGCCGTGCCGACCCGGACGAAAGCGGGCGGCCCCTCGCCGGCAGGCGCGGTCGGGGCGACCGCCTCCAGGGGAGCACCCGCCCAGCCCGGGGCCAGCACCGCCGCCGCGGACCGGAGGCGGTCGGCCAACTCGTACTGGCGGTGCTGGTCGGCGGGAACGGGACGGGTGTCGTCGAGGATTCCGGCGGCGGCGGTCGCGGTGGCGGCGGCCTGCCGGTGCAGTGCGGCGGCGCGGTTCGTCCGTGCCTTCGGACCGGTCACCGCGTCCACCCCCTCTGTCCGAGGTTGGCAACCCCTCCCCGCGCAGAGACGGTAACCCAGCCGGAGCGGCTCGTCCGGGATGCGCGGCGGCGCTGCGCCGGTGTTGTCGTGGATCTCACCAATGGGGAGTGGTCCGTCACGATCCGCTGCATCTGGGGCATTGGGTCTCCGGCGCCCAGCCGCTAGCCTCAGAGGGTGGAATCAGTGCAGCCCCCCGCCGGTTCCCAGGTCTCCCGCGTACCGGCGCAACGGCCCCCCTCCGACCACCTGGCGCCGCCGTCGCCGGCCCCGGCACCGGAGCGGCCGAGGCGACGGGCGCGCACTGTGCTCACGGTCGTCGCGACCATCGTCGCGGCGCTCTGCCTTGGCGGCGTGGCCGCCGGATACGTCCTCTACAACCGCGCTGCTGCCCCCGACCGCAGCGCGCCCGACGTGGTGGTGGACAACTACCTGCGGGCGTTCCTCGTGGATCGCAACGACACCCGCGCCGAGCTTTTCACCTGCCAGGAAAACACCGGGCTGAGCACGTTGTCCGGCCTGCGCAAGGAGATCGAGCAGCGCGAGGCCAACTTCGGCGTCGTGGTGCGAGTCAGCTGGGGACCTCTCACGCGGACCGAGACCGGAGAGGGCGAATCGGTCGCCACAACTCTCTCCATCTCCAGCTCCGCCAACGGGCAGCCCCGTAGCAGTCGCCGAGAGGACTGGGTGTTCGACGTGAAGGATGGCGAAGAAGGATGGCGGGTTTGTGCCGGCAGGAAAACGGCCTGAGCCGTCACTCGATCCAGAGCAGGTGGACCGGGACCTCCAGTGTGGTCGGTGACTGGCCCCGCCAGGCCCAGCGGTACCACTCCACCTCAGGCGTGACCCGCACGCAGATGTCTCCGTCGGCGCCCGAGTAGGTCTCGGTGACCGCCCGCAGGTCCCGGTGCTCGACAGACTCCACGACGTGCACGACCCGGCGGCCGGTGACGGCGTCCGCCTCGAAGACCGGGGTCGGCACCCGGTGCGCCGGGGCGTCCAGGGAGACGAGACGGATGCCCGCCTCGCGGTCCACTGACGTGTCCGGCCGCCGGCTCCCCACCGTCTCCACCCAGACCCGCTCCACCGGGACCAGCGGCGCGAACACCTCCACCTGGTCGGACTCCGCCCGGTACCACTCGTGCTCGGGGATCACCGGGACGTAGGTCCGGCTGCCCTGCACCACCCGCTCGTCGGCCCGCAGGTCCCCGCGCCAGCCGAGCCCGGGCAGGCCGACCAGGACCCGGTGCCCGCGCAGCTCGACGCGCCCGGTGGCCGGCACGATCTCGATCGGCCGGGGCGGCCGGGGAGCCCAGTCGGGCTGGTCGGCGAACGGATCGGGGAGCGGCTCGTTCATGACGGCTGGCGCCTCACGCAGCGCCCTTGAGCGGCGCTCCCCGCGAGCGCATGAACGGCACCGGGTCGATCGCGCCCCGGCTGCTGCGGTCCCCGTCCTCGTGCACCTCGAAGTGCAGGTGCGGGCCGGAGGAGTTGCCGCTGCTGCCCACCTCGCCGATGACCTCGCCGGCCTGGACGGTCTGGCCGACGGAGACCCGGGGCTTGCTCACCATGTGGCAGTAGCGGGTGATGAGGCCGCCAGCGTGCAGGACGTCGACGAACCAGCCGCAGCCGCCCTTGTCCGGCCAACCGTCGGCGTCGCAGCTGAGCCGCCCGCGATTGTCCGGGTCGCAACGGGAGACCAGGACGCGGCCGGTGGCGGCGACCCGGATCAGGGTGCCCTTCGGGGCGGCGATGTCGACTCCGTTGTGCCCGGGCCGGCTCGCCGTGCGGAAGCCCGACCCGACGCCACCCGGGATGGGCGCCGTCCAGCCCGAGGCGGCGATCTCTCCGCCGGCGGCGCGGTCACATGCCTGCTTCCCGCCGACGAGCACGGTCCGGGCCGCCCCACCGGCCAGGGCGTTGACGATCTGCGAGGCGACTTCCTCGTGCTTGGCGTAGGCGTCCGGGAAGGCGCTGATCTGCACTGCCTGGGCGGCCCGCGTCAGCGGCATCCGCTCCCAGCCGGATACCTTGACCAGCTTCTCGTAGAACTTCCGGGCGGCGTACTCGGGCGTCATCCGCTGGGCGACGCTGCCCCAGCTGGCCCGCTGCTGGAAGAGGCCGACAGAGTCGTGGTCGGCCCCCATGCCCTCGTTGGGCAGGTTCTCGGATTCGCCGACGGTCGGGTTCGCCAGGTTGCGCAGCCGGGACTCCTGCATGGCGGTCGCCACGGCGATGACCCAGCCGCGCGGCGGCACCTTCATCTCCTGCCCGACCTTGATGATCCGAGCGGCGTTGCGGAGTTCGACCTCGCCGTACTGGGACATTCGGGGCATGCTGCCCTGGATGTCGACCCGGAAGTCCTCCGTGCAGTCCAGGCTGGCCGACATCATCCGGTCACCCGCGTCACCGCCGAGTTCGGTGAGGAAGAAGGCGCCGGCGCCGCCGGTGCAGCAGAGCAGGGCGAACGTCGCGGTCAGCGCGGCGGCCAGGGCCCCGAGCCGGGGCTGTCGACGGCGCGGTCGGGTCTCGTCGCTCATTCCTGCTCCCAGTCCACCGCGTCCACCAGCCACCGCCCGTCGGGCGCCACCAGTTCGAGGCGGAGCCGTCCCGCGTCGAGCGGGACCAGCACCTCGACGAAGTTCTCGGTCCGGGGCCGGAGCGTGACGTCACCGTTGACCTGCCCGGCCGGCACCCCCGACGGGTCGGCGCCCGCCAGTTTCTCGGTCAGCGCCGGAGTCGACAGGGGACGCAGCCCCTCCTGCCACTGGTCCGCCGTGACGCCCGGCTTGCCCAGCCACGCCGCGACGAAGCGCTCGGCGATCTCCTCCGGCCTGGGCTCACCCGCGCGGGTGACCGGGGACGGGGGAGCGCCCGTCGAGAACGCCCCGTCGTCACCGGCGGTCGGGGCGACCGTGGTGATGGGTCGGCTCGGACGGTTGCTGAGCCCGTCCGTCGGGTCGCCGGGACCGGAGAGCAGCCGGGCCGCCCCGATGACCCCGAACACGACCACGGCGAGAGCGAGCGCGATGCCGAACCGGGACCGCAGCACCCGGGTGACAAGGAATTCGATGGCCCGACGCACCGAACTCACCGCGCCTCGGAGCGGATCCGCGGCGCGGGTCGTGCCGGCTCACGCTCGGCCGAGCCCGGACGGTAGATGACGAATGACGGGTTCTCATCGGGCACGTCCGGCTCGGTCCAGGCGGCTGGCTGGCGCCGACGAGGCCGGGGCGCGACCGGGCGGGGAGTGTCCCGCTCCGCGGTTTCCGGTGCCTCGGCGGCCGACTCGCGGCCGTCCGGCCGCTGCCGCTCCTGATCGCCACCCGTGTGGGCGTGCGACGGGTCCTCCCGGCGGGCCTCCGGCCGCAGGGTGCTCTTCTCCGCCACGGCGGCGCGACGGCGGCCCATCGCCGGCTCGGCCGTGCCGCCGGGCTCCGCGACGTCCAGCCGGGCGGCCGTGCGCATGTCCCGGAAGAAACGCCGGTGCCAGGAGCCGGCCGAACTGACCGCCTCGCTGCTGTCCTTGCCGCCGAGCTGGGTGATCCGGCGGTAGGGGCGCAGGAGCAGCCAGCCCACCACACCGCAGAGCCAGACCAGCACCACCTGCAGCCAGCCCGGCAGCGTCGGCGTGCTCATGATCAGGTCGACCGCGAAGAGGTAGATGGCGGCGCCGGTGCCGAAGATCGCGATGTTGAAGACGGCGGCGACCACCGCGTTTCCCAGCCGGCGCAGCCCGGCGCTGGCCGGTCGCAGCAAACCCACCGTGCCGAGAATCGGCGCGGCGATCACCGCCCAGCGGAAGATCAGGAAGCCGAGCAGCACCAGCAACGAGGCGGTCAGGTCGAACATCGCGAAGAGCACGGCGGCGAGCACCGCGATGAAGCCGGCCCCGATCCGGTCCATGTCCCGGACCCCTTGGAGGTACTCGTACGCCTCCGGGTCCTCGGTCTCGATCTGCTGCGCCACCCTGGCCCACTGCTGCTGCTTCGCCTTGATGGTGGCGTCGCGGGTGGCGGGATTCGACCGGAGCTTCGCCGCCTCCTCCCACGAGAGCGACTTCGCGTCGTACAGAGCCGGGCCGTATTTCTTGGCGGTCTCGCTGTCGGCCGAGCCGAGCGCCCCCCGCAGCCAGTTGCGGTAGAGCATGGCCTCGGTCGCCGTGTCACTGGCCCGGACAGCGGGCGGACGGTTGTCCTTGCACGCCTCGGGGTTCGGGTCGTCGCACTGGCTGGGTGGGGTGTCCTTGGAAGCCGGACCGACAGCGTCGTGCACCACACCCAGCGTGGTGACGAGGGTTCCGTCGGCGATGTTCGCTGACTTGACGGGCCAGGCGGCCAGGGCGGTCACCGCCACCATCACCAGCAGCGCCCAGCCCGCCGTCGTCATCGCGTTGCTCATGTCGGACTGGCGGGAGCGCCAGAGCAGGTAGAGACCGACCACGCAGAGCGTGACGATGCCGAAGACGCTGAACACCTTCTGGTAGACGGCCTTGGTCGCCTGGTCCACCAGCGGGTCCGCCCAGCCCCACATCGAGCGCGGATCCCAGGCGCGCTCCCGGAGCGCGTTCGAGGCGCCGACGATCGCCGTGGCCATCATGAACTCGCCGTTGGCCACCGTGTTGGTGAACTTGTAGTCCGGGTGTAGCACCGCAGTCGCGCAGCCGCTGTCGACGTCGTACGTCGAGTAGCTGTAACCGGCGTAGCCGTAGTCGCTGTAGAAGCCCTTCGGGCCCGGCTTCGTGGCCGACTCCGGACGCGAGGCGAACCAGCCGGCGAGCCCGGAGTCCGGGGCGCCGGGGGTCGGGGCGTTCCGGCACTTGACGTCGTCCTCGGCGACCTCCTTGAGCTTGGCGACGCAGGCGCGGAAGTCGGCCTGCCACTCCGGTGTGGTGCAGAGGTCGGCCGCCGCTGCCTGGGCTGTCGGCGGCGCGGCAACGGCAGGTGCGGCGCCGAGGGCCGGCCAGCCGATCGTGGCCCCGGCGAGTACGCCAAGTGCGAGAAGGAACGCCGCCAGCCGTGCCCGGGCCCCCGCCATGTCACGCCTCCAGGTTCGGCAGGACGGCCGGCAGTACCCCGGCGGCCGCGGCGATCGCGGCGGGAGTGGTGTCGAGGTGGTCCAGCAGCCCGTCGACGTACGAGACGTCGACCCGGACCTTCTGCACCCGACCGTCGACGTCCCGCATGACGAACTCGCGGAAGCCGAGCCGGGTGGCGGAGGTCGCGTCCGCGGTGGAGAGCGAGGCGAGGGTGGCCTCGTAGCCGTCGTCGACCGGCACCCGCAGCAGGCGCAACGCTTCCGAGGCGATCTCCGCGTCCTCGGCGATCCGACCGACGAAGACGGTCGAGACCAGGTTCTGCACGTCGAGGCCGAGGATGTCGCGCGGGTTCTGCGAGGCCACCAGCGCGGCGAGGTTCCACTTGCGGGAGTCGCGGGCGAGCCGGACCAGGAAGGAGCGGCCGGAGCGCCAACCCTCCATGAAGTGCGCCTCGTCCAGGCCGACGAGTTTGCGGGACGACATCGACCCGCCGTAACAGCGGCGTACGGCCAGCCGGTGCGCGGTGTGCAGCATCGGCAGGGCGAGCGCCTCCTCGGCCGACCAGTACTCCCGCTCGATCTTCAGGTCGGGCAGCCGCAGCCCGGCCATGGTGATCACGGTGAGCGCCGCGTCCGCGCCGAGCAGCCCCTCCGGCGGCCGGCCGAAGAAGAGCATGGCCAGCGGCATCTCGGCGGTGTCCAGCAGCAGGTTGGCCAGTTCCCTGCCGGCGTCGTCGTCGAGCTGGCTGAGGCAGGCGACCACGTCGTCCAGGGTGGAGGTCTCCTCCGCCGGCACCTGGCGTACGGCGTGCCGGAACAGGGTGGCGGTGGACGCCTCGCGGGCCACCTGCGGCGGCACCAGCATCATGCAGATGTCCTGTACGAGCATCCGCCGCTCGGCGCGGGCGTTGGAGACGGCGATCTCGAACTCCCGGTCGCCCGCCGCCCCGCTGCCGAACTCGGTGCGCAGCGGGGTCGGGATCAGCGAGTACGGCGCCAGGGTGCCGTGCTCGGAGCCGGTCAGGTTCAGCACCCGCGAGTACGGCCGCAGCTCGGGCATGGCGCACAGCCGGGCCAGCGGGCCGGACGGGTCGAGCAGCGTCACCTGGACGCCGCGCCGGGCCGCGAGGTAGCCCAGGGCGCCGAGCAGGGTGGACTTGCCGCCGCCCGGTTCGGCGACGAAGACGGCGAGGCCGGAGCGTTCACGCACCTCCATCGGGAAGTGCAGGTCGAGGAAGACGGGCCGGCGGCAGGTGCCCGCCGTCCGCCCGATCAGGTCGCCGCGGCGGTCGCCGACCGTGGAGGCGGCCTGCGGGAGGGCGGCGGCGAGCAGGTTGACCGGCATCCGCCGGACGTAGCCGGTGTTGGCGATCGGCTCGCCGGGGATGAACTCGCGGGCCAGCCAGTCCTGGTTCTTCGGGTGCTGCAGCGAGATGCGCAGCTCCCGGGAGTAGAGCTGGATCAGCCGCCGGGCCCGCTCCAGGCACTCCTCGCGGGTCCGCCCGCCGACGGCGATCCGGTGCCAGCCGTGCGCCCGGGCGGAGTCGACCGGCAGGCCGGTCGTCATCTCGTCGCCGATCACCAGGGCCCGCTTGGCCAGCCGCTCCAGCTCGGGCGGGGCGTCGATGCCGTGTTCGGCGTAGTCGAGCTGCTGGGAGCGGATCATCCGGAGCCGGTGCTCGAGGTTACGGAAGGAGTCGCCGGAGCCGAGGATGTCGACCCGGGTGGAGAGCTCCATCGGCCAGGGCAGCCGCTCGTGGAAGTGCAGCCACGGCTCGTGCCGCTCGGGGATCTCCAGCGGTTCCATCCGGCCCACCGCCAGCACGGCGACGTGCCGCTCCTCGCCGGTCATGCGGTTGACCAGCTTGACGGTGGAACCGTACGGGGTGCGGTAGCGCTCCACCTGCTCCGTGAGGGCGAGCAGGTCGCCGCGTTCCCACCGGCCGTCGGTGATCGGGGAGAGCCGGCCGGGGGGCGCCATGCAGAGCGCCACGGAGCGGTAGAGCAGCCATTCCAGCTCCTGCGCGGTGACCCGTCGCCCGCGCATGCCGAACGCGCCCAGCACCTCGTCGAACTGCTCGACGGTGCGCCCGAGCTTGCGGCGCTCGCCCTCGGCCACGCCGCGCCCGAAGGTGCGCAGCAGGCGTTCGGTGAACGAGTCGCCGAGGGAGCGGCGGGCGAAGGTGACGCCGAGGTAGGTCTGCCCCTCGGCGTGGTTGACCGAGAGCAGGTGCCGCTGCGCGGCCACCAGGTGATCGGCCCAGCCGGCGGTGCCCGGGACGTCGGGCAGCGGGGACCGGGTGTGCGCGTCGATGGTGCGGGCCCACTCGTCGGCCGGGAAGGGCCGGGTGGTGCGTCGCAGGTGCAGCCGGAAGCCGGCCAGGCCGGCGTACTGCTCGGAGATCGCCGAGAGCAGCGCCTCCCGCTCCGCGTCCGGCCGGAACGCCCAGCGCACCTCGGGCAGCCAGTACCAGGCGGTGACGGTGTTCGGGGTGAAGGTGAGGTGGCCGGCGATCTCGGTGATGGCCAGCTCGACCGCTGGGTCCCGGTCGCCGAACTTGATCTTCGGCGGCTTGACGCGGACCGGCTTGGTGGGCTGGTTGCGCCGGCCGGCGGAGCGCTGGCGCGGCGGCGTCACGTCCCGCCCCGTGCGCTCCGGCAGCCGCTCCCCGGCCCGCCGCGACGGGCGCTCCGGGGGCACCGGGTCGAGTGGCGCCGGTGGGGGCGGCGGGGTCACGCCGGCCGCCGCGTCGTCCGCCGGTGGGCGGAGCGTCGGCAGCCGGTCCCCGGGCTGGTGCGGCACCCGGACCGCCCGGGCCGGCGGCTCGTGCGCGACCGCCGGTGGCTCGTACGCGACGGCGGGTGGGTCGTAGGCGACGGCCGGCTGCTCGTACGCGACGGCGGGTGGGTCGTACGCGACGGCCGGGGGTTCGTCGTCGGCGTCCGCCGGCGGCGGTTCCACCGCGGGCGCCCGGTCGGCCGTGCCGGTGGAACGGGCGGGCGGCCGGGCGGCGCGCGGCGGGGCCGGAGCGGCGGCCGGGGCCGGCTCGACGGCGGCCGGCTGCTGCGGGATGGCCGCGTGCTCCCGCCCGCTGACCCGCGGCGGCGTGGCCGGCCGCGTGCCGGGGCGCGTCCCCCCGAACAGGTCGAGGAAGGGCGAGTCGATGTCGGCGCTGTCGGCCGGTGGCCCCGGGTCGACCGGCGGCGTCCGGCGCTGCACCGGGCGGGGCGCCTGGAAGACGCCGACGCCGCCGTGCCCGGGGGTGGTCACGAGGGCCGGGTCGAGGGCGACCTCGTCCCGCTCGGGCTCGTCCGGGTAGTCGAACGACCGCGCACGGTTACCGTGCTGGGCGATCGGACGCCCGGCCGGGGAGCCCGGCGTGGAAGAGCGACTCATGCGACCGCCTCACCCGCGTCGTGCGACTGCCTGATCGACGTACGCCCGGTCATGCCAGCTCCTCCCGGATCCTGATCCGGCTGCCGACCAGGCGGGGGTCCCGCTGCTCGGCGGCCGGCTCCCGGGTCCGTCGCCAGTCGGTCAGCGCGGTGCGGATCACCATGCGCGCCGGCCGGTCCGGGTCGACGTACCGGAAGATGAACGAGGTGGTCACGATGGCCAGCGCGATCTCCCAGGCCGGGAAGAGTTCGACCTGCAGCGTGAACAACCAGTGGATGAACATGTAGAGGGGGACGAGCAGCATGAACAGCCCGTACTGGGCGTAGGGCAGGTGGACCGGAAGGGTGTAGCCGGGCGGCCCGAGGTAGACCAGGCGAGCCCGGTAGATGTCGTCGTCGGTGCGCAGCCGCATGTCGTGCCCGCGCCTATTCGAAGATCAGGTCGATCAGGTAGTCGCCGATGAAGAAGAGTGTGGCGGCTCCGGCGATGAAGGCGAGCCCGACGATCGCGATGGCCGAGCTGGTCAGCACCTTGGAGATCTCGCCCCGGCTGGCCCGCCCGATGAAGATGACGCCCAGCACGGCCAGCAGGATCGGAGCGATCTTGCTGGCGAAGAACGTGACGACACCCTCGGTGTCGATGCCCTTGGGCGCGGGCTCGGCGAGTGGAGTCGACGCCAGGGTGGAGAGCGTGTGGGCGGCGGCGGACGTCACCGTCTCCATCAGCTCGATGGCGATCACTGGAACCTCCCCAAGTCGCGGCCGGCGGCGCCGCGGTGGTGCAGTAGGCATGCCTGGCGGGAATGGTGCTCACTGGGCGCAGAGTCGATGACCCTGCGTTCTTTGCCCGCCACGGAGGGTGGCGAGCTTTGGGCGGATTCTCCCGCTTCGGCCCTCCCTCCAGGCTTCGCCATCTCGATGCCGGGCAATTCCAAAGCGTACGGGCAGGCCCTCAATGCGACAAGCCGCGAAGAGTCTGCCCGATCCGACCCGGGCGACCGATCGTACACCCGTTCGAATGCGCATGTCACCGCCCTCGACCCGGCCCGCCCGGGGTGCTCCGGCCGACCGGTACCGTCTAGTCGTGACCGATCTGGTACGGGCCTCGGCCCCGGTGGTGATGGGCGTCCTCAACGTCACGCCCGACTCCTTCTCCGACGGCGGACGGTACGCCGACCTCGACGCCGCCGTCGGACACGGCGTGCGGCTGCGGGCCGACGGCGCCCACCTGGTGGACGTGGGCGGGGAGTCCACCCGGCCCGGCTCCGACCGGGTCGACGCCGACACCGAGACGGCCCGGGTGCTGCCGGTCGTCCGGGAGCTGGCCGCCGCCGGCGTGCCGATCAGCATCGACACCACCCGCGCGCGGGTCGCCGAGGCCGCCCTCGCCGCCGGCGCGGCGGTGGTCAACGACGTCTCCGGCGGCCTCGCCGACCCCGACATGGCCCGGGTGGTCCGGGACGCCGGCTGCCCCTGGGTGCTGATGCACTGGCGCGGCCACGCCCGCGAGATGGGCGAGCTGGCCCGCTACACCGACGTGGTCGCCGACGTCCGCGCCGAGCTGGGCCGGCGTGTCGACGAGGCGCTGGCGGCCGGCGTCGCCGCCGACCGCATCGTGATCGACCCGGGGCTCGGCTTCGCCAAGACGGCCGCGCACAACTGGGAGCTGAGCGCCCGCCTGCCCGAGCTGCTGGAGCTGGGCTTCCCGCTGCTCTTCGCGTCCAGCCGCAAGGCGTACCTGGGTCGGCTGCTGGCCGGCCCCGACGACGCCCCCCGCCCGACGGACGGCCGGGACGCGGCCACCGTCGCCACCAGCCTGCTCGCGGTGGCGGCCGGCGCCTGGGGCGTCCGCGTGCACGACGTCCGCGCCACCGCGGACGCGCTCGCCGTCTGGCGGGCCACCGGCGCGCCCCGCCTGACGCCCCCGACCACCGCCGCGGCCCGGGCGGCCCACGCGGGCGCCGGCCGGGCGGGCGGCACCGCCGACCACGGAGGAGACCGATGACCGACCGCATCCAACTGACCGGCCTGCGGGCGCACGGCCGGCACGGGGTGTACGACTTCGAACGCGCCCAGGGGCAGGACTTCGTCGTCGACGCCGTCCTGGAGATGGACCTGGCCCCGGCGGCGCGCTCCGACGAGGTGGGCGACACCGTCCACTACGGCGAACTGGCCGAGCGGCTGGTCGCCGTCGTCACCGGCGAGCCGGTCAACCTGATCGAGACGCTCGCCGACCGGCTGCTGACCGTCTGCCTGGCCGACCCCAGGGTCGAGGTCGCCACGGTCACCGTGCACAAGCCGGAGGCGCCCGTCCCGCACGCCTTCACCGACGTGGCCGTCACCATGACCCGGCGGCGCGACCGGTGACCCGGGCCGTCCTCTCCCTCGGCAGCAACCTCGGCGACCGGCTGGCGCACCTGCGCTCCGCCGTGTCGGCGTTCGGCGACGACGTGCTCCTGCTCTCCGGCGTCTACGAGACTCCACCGTGGGGGGACCAGGACCAGCCCGCGTACCTCAACGCGGTGCTGCTCGCCGAGGACCCGGCCGCGACGCCGCGCGACTGGCTGGAGCGGGCCCGGGCGGCGGAGCGCGCCGCGGGCCGCACCCGCGACCCGCAGCGGCGCTTCGGGCCGCGCACCCTGGACGTCGACGTCATCGCCGTCTGGGCCGACGACGAGCCGGTGGTCAGCGACGACCCGGAGCTGACCCTGCCGCACCCCCGGGCGCACCTGCGGGCGTTCGTGCTGCGGCCGTGGATCGACATCCAGCCGTACGGGCGGCTGCCCGGGCACGGCTGGCTGACGGACCTGCTCAACACCGGCCCGGCCGCCGCCGACGCCCTGGATCTGCGCCCCCGGCCGGATCTGGCGATAGAGTCGACGGCATGACCCAGTGGAGCCGGCCGGCATGACGCAGGCGCGATCCCCACGCCCGGGCGGGACGGGTCCGGACCGGTTCCGGATGGGCCCCACCCGGATCTCCACCCTGGTGGTGGCGGGCCTCGGCGCCGCCGCCGTGGCCTGGCTGCTGATCAGCACCCTCTACTACGACTACCTGCCCGACCTGCCGTGGCTGCCGGTCGTCACCCTGGCCGCGCTCGCCGTGCTGGAGGGGTACGCCGCGGTCAACACCCGGGGGCGGATCGAGCGCCGGCCGGGCCGCGACCCGGTCAACCCGCTGCTGGTCGCCCGGTTCGTGGTGCTGGCCAAGGCGTCCTCGCTGGCCGGCGCGATCTTCGCCGGCTTCTACGCCGGGCTGACCGGCTGGCTCTTCCTCGAGCGCACGGACGCCGCGATGGACGACCGGCCGGTCGCCGGCGCCGGTCTGCTCGCGGGGTTGGCCCTGGTGGCGGCGGCGCTCTGGCTGGAGCGCGCTTGCCGCGTCCCCGAGCAGGAGGACGACGAGGACCGCGAGCCCGGCGACCGGGAGAACCGCCCCGGCCCGCGCTGATCCGGGGGTTACGCCCGGCCTCCCGCACGGGTAGCGTGCCTGCGACCGGAGAGCAACGGCCGCCCCGGCCCGCCCGCGCGTCGGACCTGGACGAGCGGCCACGTGGGAGGCGGCGGCTATGGGGTACGACGAACCGGGGCGCGACGCGTCCGCCGAGCCGTCGTCCGGCATCCCGGCCGCCGTCCTGGAGAACGTCTTCGACGACCCCGCGCACGGGGAACCCGGCCGGGACCGGTTCGCGGTCCACGTCGCCTGGGAGTCGCTGCTCCTCGTCGCGCTGGGCGTCGGGACGTTCCTGCTCTGGCGGGAGAACCCGGACGCGCTGCGCGGCGCCGGGCTGCGCTCGCTGCTGCTGGACGCGGTCGTGCTCGGGCTGCTGGCGCTGGCCGCCGGGCTGAGCCTGCGTACCGCCGCGGTGAACCTGGCGGTGGGCCCGGTGGCGGTCGCCGCCGCGCTGCACATGGCCGAGCAGGGCGACCGGGGCGTCACGGCGGCCACCGGGCCGGCCCTGACGGTCGCCGCGCTGGGCGGGCTCGCCCTGGCGCTGGCCGTCGTGGTGCTGCACGTCCCCGGCTGGGCCGCCAGCCTCGCCGGTGCGGCGGCGGTCGTCGTGTACATCGAGCAGCGCTCCGCGCCGGTCCTCCCGCAGGGTGACTACGACCCGGGGCGTGGCGCGCTGCACCTCTTCGCCGGGCTCGCGGCCGTCGCCGTGCTCGGCGGCTTGTTGGGGGCGGTGCGGGCGGTCCGCCGGCTGGTCGGCCGCTTCCGCCCGGTCGTCGACCCGGCCCGTCGCCGCGGCGTGGTGGCGGCGGTGGTCGTCTCCGGCGCGCTCGTCTGCTCGACCGTGCTGGCCGCCCTCGCCGGCATGCTCACCGCCACCCGCGCCACCGGGCCGGTCGCGCCCGACGCCGGGCTGGACTGGACGGTGCTGGCGGTCGGCGTGGCGCTGCTCGCCGGCACCAGTGCCTACGGCCGGCGGGGCGGCGTGTTCGGCACCCTGCTGGCGGTGTGCCTGGTCGCGATCTTCGTCGCGTACGCGCAGGCCCGGGGCTGGACGGTGAGCCGCTGGGCGGTCGGCGCGGCGGCGCTCGGCGTGGGGCTGCTGGTCACCCGCCTGGTCGAGGCGTACGGGCGGCCGGCGGTCGGCGCGGCGGCGGAACCGGTCCCGGTCGGGGACGGCCGGATCGGCACGGGTTGGGCGGCGCCCCGGCCCGACCCGGTCGGCGACTGGCCGCCCGCCCTGCCGGCGCAGTCCACCGAGAGCCCGGCGGACCCCTGGAGCGTGCCGCGGTGGGAGAGCGGGCCCCGCCGGTGGGAGAGCGACGACCGCTGAGCGGTCACCCCTGACCGGCCGCGGGGCGGGCCGGCGGTGCCGGCCGGTGTCGCGTCCACCCTGCCGGCGGTGATCTCGGCGGTTAGGCTCGGCGGCATGACCGACACACCATCGACCTCCGCCGGCCCGTCGTTCGAGGAGCTCGACGCGCTGTCCACTGAGGAGCTGCGGGAGCGGGCCTTCGCGGTCGCCCGGGAGCGCCGCGACGTGGGCTTCTTCTGGTCGGTGCTGCGGCACCTGCCGAACGCGGACGAGGCCGCCGTACTGGACGGCGCGCCCAACTCGGTGGGGCCGACGATCGACGAGGCCGCTGCGCTGTGGCGGGAGCTGACCGGGCACGGCTACGAGGAGTCCGCGCCGCTGCTGCGGGCCGCCTTCATCGACTACCTGATGACGCACCCGCGGAAGTGACGGCGGCCGACGGGCCCCGGCAGGTTTGCTCCCCGAGGTCCGCCGGGAACTGATCCGATCATGGCGCTCACCAACCCGCCGCGGGCCGGCGGCCGCTACGGGACGGCGGCGGGCACCGGCGCGCTCGCCGCGCTCCTGCTGGTCGCGGTCTGCGGCAGCCCGGCGTACGTCGGCTGGGCCACCGGCACCGACCCCAACTCCGCCGGCGGCTGGTTCCTGCAACTGCTCGCCTGGCCGGCCTGGCGGTTCGACGGCGGCGATGCCTCCGGCGGCCTGCTCGTCGCGAACCTGCGGGCCGTCCTGCTGGTGATCCTCGCCGTGGTCTTCCTCTACCTGCTGCCCGCCACGCAGGTGGCCCGGGTGCAGGGGTCGGCGAGCCAGTTCTTCTCCGGCTGGGCCGCCTACGTCCTGGCCGGCGGCTTCGCCTCGCTGCTCGCCGCGTTCCTCGGCCCCGATCCGTCGCTGCTGACCGCCATCCAGTCGGCCGGCACCGGTGCGACGTACGGCTTCCTCTCCGGCTGGATCATCGGCACGGCCAGCCTCGGCGGCCGGGCCTGACCCGCCGGCCCGCGATGCCCCGCCGTCCGACCCGGCCCCGCTGCCCGCCCGCCTTCCCGGCCGGCGTCGGGGCGGCCGCCCCGGTCACCGGTCGGGCCGGCCCAGTTCGAGCAGTCGCGTCCGGCTGAGCACGCCCACCGGCCGCCCCTCGTCGGTCACCACCACCCGGTCCGCGGCCGAGGTCAGCAGCGCCCCCAGCGCGTCGTACGCCGAGTCGCCCCGCGACACCGTCGGCAGCTCGGCCACCCCGGTCGCCGGCAGCGGCTCGACGGCCGCGCCGGTCAGCGGGGTGACCGCCAGCCGGCGGATGCCCCGGTCGGCGCCGACGAACTCGCGGACGAAGGGCGTGGCGGGCGCCCCGAGCACGGCGGCCGGCGTGTCGTACTGCTCCAGGCGACCGCCCTGGGAGAGCACCGCGATCCGGTCGCCCAGCCGGACCGCCTCGTCGAGGTCGTGGGTGACCAGCACGATCGTCTTGCGCACCTCGGCCTGCAACCGCAGGAACTCCTCCTGCAACCGGGTCCGGGCGATCGGATCGACGGCCGAGAACGGCTCGTCCATCAGCAGCACCACCGGGTCGGCGGCGAGGGCCCTCGCCACCCCGACCCGCTGCCGCTGACCGCCGGAGAGCTCGTGCGGGTAGCGGCGGCCGAACGTCGCCGGGTCGAGCCCCACCAGCTCCAGCAGCTCGTCGACCCGGCGGCGGCTGCGCTCGCGGGGCCAGCCGAGCAGCCGGGGCACGGTGGCGACGTTGGCGCTGACCGTCTGGTGGGGGAAGAGCCCGACGTTCTGGATCACGTAGCCGATCCGGCGGCGCAGCCCGACCGGGTCCACCCGGGTGACGTCCTCACCGTCGAGCAGGATGCGGCCACCGGTCGGCTCGATCAGCCGGTTGACCATCCGCAGCACCGTCGACTTGCCGCAGCCCGACGGTCCGATGAGCACCACCAGCTCCCCGGCGGCGATGTCGAGGCTCAGCTCGCGTACGGCCTCGGTGCCGTCCGGGTAGCGCTTGTGGATGCCCTCCAGCGCGATGGACGCCGCACGCGGCCCGCCGTGATCCGTGGTTGCCGGGGTAACGTCCACACATGTCCTTCCGCCTGAGCTACCGGGCCGACCCGGGTAACCCGTGGTTCTCCTGGCAGTACGTGCGGGACAACTCTGACACGATCCTCGCCGCCGTGCGGGAGCACACCTCGCTGACGGTGCGCGCGGTGTTGATCGCCGCCCTGGTCGCCGTGCCGCTGGCCGTGGCCGCGTACTGGTTCCGCTCGCTGGCCGGGCCGGTGCTGGCCGTCACCGGGGTGCTCTACACGGTGCCGTCGCTGGCGCTGTTCGCGTTCATCGCGCCCTACCTGGGCATCGGCGCGGTGACGGCGCTGAGCGTGGTGGTCCTCTACGCGCTGCTGGTGATCGTCCGCAACGCCCTCGCCGGGCTCAACCAGGTGCCTCCCGAGGTGCGTGAGGCGGCCGAGGGGATGGGGTACGGCCGCTGGGGCCGGCTGTTCCGGGTCGAGCTGCCGCTGGCCCTGCCGGGCATCCTCACCGGCCTGCGGCTGGCCACGGTCTCCACGGTGGCCCTGGTGACCGTGGGCGTGGTGATCGGGCGTGGCGGTCTCGGGCAGCTGATCTTCGCCGGCTTCCAGAACAACTTCTACAAGGCGCAGATCATGACGGGGACGCTGCTCTGCGTCCTGCTCGCCCTGGTGCTCGACCTGATCCTGGCCGGCGTGGGCCGGCTGCTGACCCCCTGGCTGCGGAGCAGGGCGGCGTGAGCGCTCGGAACGCCGCGCGGCGCAGTCCCGCGGTCGCGAACGGAGGGCGGGCCCGATGAACCCCGTCGAGGCGGCGCTGGTCTGGCTCAACGACCCGCTGAACTGGACCAATCCGGGCGGGATCCTGGAGCGGCTCGGCGAGCACCTGTCGATGTCGGCGGCGGCGGTGGCGCTGGGTTGCCTGGTCGCCTGGCCGATCGGGCTCTGGCTCGGGCACACGGGTCGGGGCGGGGGCCTGGTGGTGCTGGTGTCGAACGTCACCCTCGCCGTGCCGACGCTGGCCCTGCTCACCATCCTGCCGCTGACCTTCCTCGGCTTCGGCCAGCCGTCGGTGGTGGTCGCGCTGGCCGTCTTCGCGGTGCCGCCGCTGCTGGCCAACGCGTACACGGGGGTGCGGCAGGTCGATCCGGAGGCCCGGGACGCGGCGCGCGGCATGGGCTTCTCGGGGTGGCAGTTGCTGCGCCGGGTCGAGCTGCCGTTGGCGGTGCCCTACCTGGCGGCCGGATTCCGCACGGCGGCGGTGCAGGTGGTGGCGACCGCCGCGCTGGCCTCCTTCGTCAACGGCGGCGGTCTCGGGCAGATCATCCGCGCCGGGTTCGGGCTGGACATCGCCGCCGGCGGCGGCCAGATCCTCGCCGGCGGCGTGCTGGTGGCCGGGCTCGCCGTCCTGGTCGAGCTGGTGCTGGCCCTGGTCGAGCGACTGGTCACCCCGCGCCCGCTGCGGGCCACCCGCCGCCGGGCCCGCCGCCGCGCGGCGGACGCGCTGGCCGGCGGCTGAGCTCCGGTCCGCCCCTGGCGGACGCCGCACCCGGGAGTGCCCGCCGACGCACGCCGACGGGCACTGCCGGTCACCGACGCCCGCTGCCGCTCACCGACCCGCGCTGCCGGTCGTCGATGCCCGCTACCGCTTATCGATGTCCGCTGCCCGGTGACCGTCGACGGGTGACGATCCGGTGACAAAGCTTTCCTCGGGTTGTCGGACGCGTGTGGAAGATGTTGGGTGGAAAATCGCGGGCGGCCGGACAGGGGGCCGCCCGGCGGACACAGCGGGCGGCCGGAGAGGGATCGCCCGTCGGACACGCGGCCGGCCCGGACGGGTCGCGCCGGGACACGGAAGGCGGGCACTGATGCGCGCACGTACACGACTGGCGGTCGGTGCGGTGGGAGCCCTCGCCGCGGCAGGGCTGCTGACCGGATGCGGCGACGCCGGCTCCTCCGGCACGGACGCCCCGGAGCAGGCGGCCTCCGGGGCCGGCTGCGCCCCGGTCGCCGGTGACCAGCTCGTCGTCCTCGACGACGACAAGAAGCTCCAGAACACCGACAACGTCATCCCGGCGGTCAACGCCAAGGCGGCCAACCCGCAGCTGCTCGCGGCGCTGGACAAGGTCTCGGCGGCGCTCGACACGCCGAAGCTGATCCAGCTCAACAAGGCCGTCGACGTGGACCGCAAGACGGCGCAGAAGGCGGCCGAGGAGTTCGCCGCGGCCAACGGCGTCACCACGGGAATCGCCAAGGGGCCCGGCGGTCAGATCGTGGTCGGCGCGGCCAACTTCACGGAGAACGAGATCCTGGCCGAGCTCTACAAGATCGCGCTGACCGCCGCCGGCTACGAGGCCAAGGTGCAGCAGATCGGCAACCGCGAGCTCTACGAGCCGGCCCTGGAGCGGGGCGAGATCCAGGTGGTCCCGGAGTACGCGGCGACCATGGCCGAGTTCCTCAACACCAAGGCCAACGGCAAGGACGCCCAGCCGGTGTCCTCGCCCGAGCTGGCGAAGACCGTCGCCGCGCTGAAGGCCGCCGGCGACAAGGTGGGCCTCGTCTTCGGCACGCCCGCCGCCGCCCAGGACCAGAACGCCTTCGCCGTGACGAAGGCCTTCGCCGACAAGTACGGCGTCCGCACGCTCTCGGAGCTGGCCGCGAAGTGCTCGGGCCAGGCCACGGTGCTGGCCGGGCCGCCGGAGTGCCCGCAGCGGCCGAAGTGCGGGGCCGGGCTGGTCCAGGTCTACGACTTCAAGGCCGGCTCGTTCAGCTCGCTGGACCAGGGCGGCCCGCAGACCAAGAACGCCCTCAAGACCGGCGCCGCCAGCGTGGGCCTGGTCTTCTCGTCGGACGGCGCGCTGGCCGCCAGCTGATCCCCGGCCGGTAGCCGACGGCCCCGTGCCGCCGGCTACCGGCTGCGCCGTCCCGTCCCGCCGGGCCTCTCCAGCCGTTTCCAGCCGGGGGAACTCTCGGTAGGCTGCGGACCCATGCCAGCCCCGGTCGCCCCCGCCGACAAGCGCAATCCACCGCTGCTCACCGTGCTCTTCTGGATCGGCGTCGCGCTGGCGCCGGTGGCGGCGCTGATCCTGCTCGTCGCCGACGGCAACGGTCCGCTGCGGTTCGCCGCCGTGCTCGCCATCCTGGCCGTGGTCCTGATCGGCCTGTCGATCGCGTTGCGCGCCGACGGCGCCGGCCCGGCCCGCACCGAGGAGCTGTTGGACGAGATGGAGCAGCTCCGCCACGAGCTGCGCGGGGAGATCGTGGCGGCCGCCCAGCGCGGCAACCAGGCGCTCGACCAGGCCCAGCGGGCCCAGGAGGCGGTCGCCGCGCTGCGCCGGCGGCTGGACGCCAGCAGCGCCGCGCTGGCCGGAGTCGACGACCAGGCGGATCCCGGCCGGGGCCCGGGATCCGCCGACGACGGGTTCTCCGGCCGGGGGCGGGCACCGGGCCAGGACGATCCGGCGCCCCGCTGGGGACGCGCCGACCGGGACGACGAGGAGCCCGGCCGCCGGCCCCAGCCGGGCCCGCGCGTCGAGCGGCCGGCGGCCCAGGCCGGGGCGTACGGCGGGGACCGGCCCACCGGGGGCTCGGCCGGCGGGTACGGCGGTGACCGGCCCGCCACCACCGGGTCCGCCGGGGTGTACGGCGGGGACCGACCCGCCGGCGGAGCGGCCGGGGTGTACGGGGCGGCCCGGCCGGCGGAGCCCGAGAGCCAGCCCGCCGCGCGCCCGCTCGGGGTGGTGCGGCACACCGAGACCGTCCACGTCACCACCCGGCACACCATCGTGGACGGTGGCGCGTCCGTGCCCGGCGACCCGGGCACCCGGTACGGCGGCGGGTACGCGGGACGGTGGTCGCCGGCACCGGAGGAGCGGCCGTGGTCCGGCGAGTCGGACGACCGGCCCCGGGCCGGCCACGGCGACCCGGAGGACCGGTCCCGGCGCGACGACGACCGTTCCCGGCGGAACGACGACCGGTCGTGGGCGACGGCCGGCGTGCGCCGGGACGACGACCGGTCGCGGTCGCGCGACGGGGGCGAGTGGTCCGGGCAGGGGACCGACCGCGAGTGGCCGGGCCGACGGGACGAACGCGGGCAGCGGCAGGAGCGCGGGCAGCACTGGGACGACCGGGGCTGGGACGGCACGGGCGGGCCGGCGGCCTGGGCCGTGCCGGCCGAGCAGCCGGGGCGGGGCCGGCCGCACCAGCCCGACGAGGCGGGGCCGGAGAGCGGTGAGTACTGGTCGGAGCTGCGCGCCGGTGACCGGTGGGCGGCCGTGCGGGACGACGACCGGGGCCGGGAACTGCGGGTCGGGGAGCGGCGCGCCGAGGTGCACGCGGACGCCACCGGCACCGAGTACCGGGTCTCGGACCGCTGGGCGACGGTCCGCCGGGACGAGCCGCATCGGGAACGGGCGGACGACGGATGGCGGGGCGGCTGGACGGAGCCGGGGGACGCGCCGGCGCTGCCGGCCGGCGGGGTGCCGGTGCCCGAGGAGTGGCGCCCGCCCCGCCAGCGCGGGCACCAGCCCGAGGCGCACCGCGCCCGTCAGCCGGAGCCCGAGCCGGAGCGGTACGGCCGACGGCAGGAGGAGCGCTACGGCTACCCGCCGCAGGACGACGCCCCCCGCGCGGGCGGCTCGCGTTCCGCCGACCGCTGGCGCTGACCGGCGGCCGCGCGGGTCACTTGTCGATGTCGCCGACCACGAAGAACATCGAGCCGAGGATGGCGATCAGGTCCGGCACCAGGCAGCCGGGGAGCAGGGTGGCCAGCGCCTGCACGTTCGCGTACGAAGCGGTGCGCAGCTTGAGCCGCCACGGCGTCTTCTCGCCTCGGGAGACCAGGTAGTAGCCGTTGATGCCGAGCGGGTTCTCGGTCCACGCGTAGGTGTGCCCCTCCGGCGCCTTGAGCACCTTCGGCAGCCGGGTGTTGACCGGCCCGGTGAGCCGGTCCACCCGGTCCAGGCACTGCTCGGCGAGGTCGAGCGAGGCGTACACCTGGTCGAGCAGCACCTCGAAGCGGGCGTGGCAGTCCCCGGCGGTCTTCGTCACCACCGGCACGTCCAGCTGGTCGTAGGCCAGGTAGGGCTCGTCGCGGCGCAGGTCGAGGTCGAGGCCGGAGGCCCGGGCGACCGGCCCGGACGCGCCGAACGCGGCGGCGTCCGCCGCGGTGAGCACGCCGACGCCGACCGTGCGGGCCAGGAAGATCTCGTTGCGCCGGATCAGGTTGTCCAGGTCCGGCATGCGTCCGCGGACCTCCGCGACGGCGGCCCGCGCCCGGCCGGTCCAGCCGGACGGCACCTCCTCCTTGAGGCCGCCCACCCGGTTGAACATGTAGTGGATCCGGCCGCCGGAGACCTCCTCCATCACGGCCTGGATCGTCTCCCGCTCGCGGAACGCGTAGAACATCGGCGTGATCGCGCCGATCTCCAGCGGGTAGGAGCCGAGGAACATCAGGTGGTTGAGCACCCGGTTCAGCTCCGCGAGGGCCATCCGCAGCCAGGTGGCCCGTTCCGGCACCTCCATGCCCATCAGCCGCTCCACGGCGAGCACCACGCCCAGCTCGTTGGAGAAGGCCGAGAGCCAGTCGTGCCGGTTGGCCAGCACGATGATCTGCCGGTAGTCGCGGACCTCGAAGAGCTTCTCCGCGCCCCGGTGCATGTAGCCGACGATCGGCTCGCAGGCCACCACGCGCTCGCCGTCGAGCACCAGCCTCAGCCGGAGCACGCCGTGCGTGGAGGGGTGCTGCGGCCCGATGTTGAGCACCATGTCGGTGCCGAGCTGCTCCCCGCCGGTGCCCGCCACCAGGCCCGCTCCGGTGCCGACGGTCAGCTCGCGGAGGTCGCCGGCGTCCGTGGTCATGTCCGTCATCGTGCCATGAACCGCTCGGGGTCGACGCCGACCGGTTGCCGCAGCCACCAGTGCCCGCCCAGCCCGGCCGGGTCGGTCAGCTCCGCCACGGCCGAGGCGGCGGCGAGCGCCCGCACGTACGCGACCGGGTCGCTGGCGGCCAGGCTCAGCGCCGGTCGCCCGCCGTCGGCCCCGAGCGCCCGCAGCGCCGCCCGCTGCGACACCAGGTCGTACGCGCACCGGGCGACCCGCCCACCGGCGGAGGCGACGGAGTCGACGGCGACGTGTGCGGTGACGTCGCTGGTCCCGTCGGGCACCGGCGGCACCTGCCGCCCGCCCCGGTACCCGGTCAGGCTCCCGTCGACCGGTCGGTCGTCCCTGAGGTGCCCGTAGTCCACGGCCAACGCCAGCCCCCGGTCGAGCTTTCCCACCGCCTCGGCCCAGGCGTCGTCGCGGGTCCGGCCGATCTCTGCTCGCACGCCGGTGGGGGGTTCCGGGCGGCCCGACCCGCTCCGGGCGGTCAGGCTTGAGCCCTCCGCGGGTCGGGCCGCCCGGAACCCTGACCCGGTCGGGCCGATCCCGTCCGCGCCGGCCCCCGGCGCCGGCCACCACCGGGCCAGCCAGTCGGCGTCGGCGGGGTTTACCGGGTTACCCACGGTCTCCGCTCCGCTGGCCGGGTCGACCAGCAGGTAGCGCCAGCCGTCGGCGGTGTGCACCGCCACGTCGAGCGGCACGTTGTCCAGCCACTCGGTGGCCACCAGCAGCCCGGTGATCCCGTCGGGGATCTCGTCCAGCCAGTCGATCCCGTCCGGCAGGTCGGCCGGTCGGGGCGCCTTCTCGACGGCGGTGAGGCGTACCCGTCGAGCGAGCGCAACCGGCGCGGACGGGGCGGGACCGGCGGGCGACGGGCCGGACGGGAGCGAGGGCCGGGCGGCGGCCGAGGGAGTCGGGGTTGCCGGGGAGCCCGCCCGCGGAGGGATCAAGCCTGACCGCCCGGAGCGGGCGGGCTCCCCGGCAACCCCCAGGGCGGCGGAGAGCGCGCGCAGCAACTCACCCCGACCCGCTCCCACGTCGACGACGGAGAGGACAGCGGGGTGGCCGAGGGCGGCGTCGACCTGCTCGACGAGCCGCAGCAGCGCGGCGGCGAAGGCGGGGGACGCGTGCACACTGGTGCGGAAGTGGTCGGCCGGGCCGGAGCCGGCGACGAAGAACCCGCCCGGCCCGTAGAGCGCCCGGTCCATGGCGTCCCGCCAGCGGACCAGCATCAGCTCATCCCTCGTCCCGCAGGGGCGACCAGATCTCCAGCACGGGGTCGGACGGTCGGAGCGCGTCGAGGTCGGGGGCCGCCCGCCCGGCGCGGGCGGAGATGACGGCCACCGCCTCCCGGAACCCGTCGACCGTCTCGCCGACCTCCATGAACTCGCCCGACACATGGGTGACCTCGAAGTACAGGAACCGGTGCTCCGCGGGGGGCAGCGCGGCGACCGAGACGTGTTGGATCTCGGCCCAGGGCCAGCCGAAGCTGTGCCGGTCGTCCTCCGTCCGGATGCCGACCTCGTCCACCACGACCCGCTCCGTCACAGGCGGCACTGTAGCCGCAGCCGGCCGCCCACGCCGCCGGGAACGCCCCCGCGCACCGCCCGGTGAAGGTTTTCACAGACCCTGTTTCGGCTCCGTCGCGGCGGCGCATACTTGCGATCGACCGGTACCCCCTCCGAGGACTGGATCGTTGCCATGAGCGCACCGCTGCGCCCGCAGGCGGCCACCCCGCCTACGGCCGCCGTACCGTCGGGCGGCGCCACATCCGGCGCCCCGCTCTCCTTCCCGCGCACGCTCACCGTCGGCGTCGTCGGCGCCGGCCGGGTCGGCGCGGCGCTGGGCGCCGCGCTCGTCGCCGCCGGCCACCGGGTGGCCGCCGCCTCCGGCGGCTCCGGCGCCTCGCAGGCCCGGCTGGCGCTGCTGCTGCCCCGGGTGCCCCGCCGCTCCGCCGCCGCCGTGGCCCGCGCGGCCACCGACCTGCTGCTGCTCGCCGTGCCGGACGACGCGCTCGCCGGGGTCGTCGCCGACCTGGCCGACAGCGGCGCGCTGCGTCCCGGCCAGGTCGTGGCGCACGTCTCCGGCGCGCACGGGTTGGCCGTGCTCGCCCCCGCCGCCGCGGCGGGTGCCCGGCCGCTCGCCCTGCACCCCGCCATGACCTTCACCGGTACGCCGGACGACCTCGCCCGGCTGGCCGGCATCTCGTACGGCGTGACGGCCCCGGCGGAGCTGCGCCCCCTGGCGGCCCGGCTGGTCGCCGACCTCGGTGGCGTGCCGGAGTGGGTCGGCGAGGCCGACCGGCCGCTCTACCACGCGGCGCTGGCGCACGGCGCCAACCACCTGGTGACCCTGGTCAACGAGGCGGCCGACCGGCTGCGCGACGCCGGGGTGGCCCAGCCGGAGAAGGTGCTCGCCCCGCTGCTGCGGGCCGCCCTGGAGAACGCGTTGCGCCTCGGCGACGACGCGCTGACCGGGCCGGTGTCCCGGGGCGACGCCGGCACGGTCGAGCGGCACCTGGCCCGGCTCGCCGCCACCGCACCCGAGTCGGTCGCGCCCTACCTGGCCCTGGCCCGGCGTACGGCCGACCGGGCCATCGCCGCCGGCCGGCTCCGCCCGGTCGACGCGGAGTCGCTGCTCGGCGTGCTGGCCGGGACCCGGCGGGAGGTCGCCGCGTGAACGGGCCGACGATGGACGGAGGGGACCGCGTGACGGAGTTGGTGCACACCCGCGCCGAGCTGGCTGCGGCGCGGGACGGGCTCAAGGGCACCGTCGGCGTCGTGATGACCATGGGCGCCCTGCACTCCGGGCACGAGACGCTGCTGCGGGCGGCCCGGGAGCGGGCCGACCACGTGCTCGTCACGATCTTCGTCAACCCGCTCCAGTTCGGGCCGAACGAGGACTTCGACCGTTACCCGCGCACCCTCGACGCCGACCTGGAGATCTGTCGGCGGGCGGGCGCCGACGTGGTGTTCGCCCCGTCGGTGGCGGACATGTACCCGGACGGCCAGCCCCGCGTCCGGGTCGACCCGGGTCCGCTCGGCGAGGACCTGGAGGGGCAGAGCCGCCCCGGGTTCTTCCACGGGGTGCTGACGGTGGTGTTGAAGCTGCTTCAGCTCACCCGCCCCGACCTGGCGTTCTTCGGGGAGAAGGACTACCAGCAGCTCACCCTGGTGCGGCGGATGGCCCGGGATCTCGACGTGCCGGTCGAGGTGGTCGGCGTGCCCACCGTGCGGGAGCCCGACGGGCTCGCCCTGTCCAGCCGCAACCGCTACCTCTCCCCGGCCGAGCGGGAGACCGCGTTGAGCCTGTCGGCGGCGCTGCGGGCCGGTGCCGAGGCCGCCGACGCGGGCGGTGACGCGGGGGCCGTGCTCGCCGCCGCGCACGCCGCCTTCGGCGCCGGTACGCCCGGCGCGCGGCTCGACTACCTGGTGCTCACCGACCCGGACCTGGAGCCGGGGCCGGTGTCCGGTCCGGCACGGCTGCTCGTCGCCGCCTGGGTCGGCGGCACCCGGCTGATCGACAACGCGGCGATCCGGCTCGCCCCCCGTTCCTGAATCCGGCCCCCACCACTTCCCGAAAGGCATCCCGATGCTGCGCACCATGCTCAAGTCGAAGATCCACCGGGCCACGGTGACCCAGGCCGACCTGCACTACGTCGGTTCGGTCACCATCGACGAGGACCTGCTCGACGCCGCCGACCTGCTCCCGGGCGAGCAGGTGGCGATCGTGGACATCACCAACGGGGCCCGGTTGGAGACGTACGTGATCCCGGGCGAGCGGGGCAGCGGCGTGATCGGCATCAACGGTGCCGCCGCCCACCTGGTGCACCCGGGCGACCTGGTCATCCTCATCTCGTACGGGCAGATGGACGACGCCGAGTCCCGGGCCTTTCGGCCGAGGGTCGTGCACGTCGACGCCGACAACCGGATCGTCGAGCTGAACACGGATCCCACCACCGCCGCCCCCGGCACCGCCGGCGCCCCCGTCCCCAACCCCTACGCCGCCGTCTGACCCGCCCCGCTCGCCTTCTGCCGCCACAAGTCCCGTTTGTCGGGGCGGTGACCGCGGGTGCGCGGCGTACGGGGTGAATGGGAGCGCGAGCGCGGTCTGTCACCGGAGGGCGGCGGTGGGTAGTCTGGGTGCCCGTCGAAGAGACGCGGTGGCTGGGGGAGGCCGCGATGCGCCGTTCGATGACCACCCTGCTCGCCGCCGTGAGCGCGGTAGTACTCCTGGTCGGCTGCGCCGGCTCCGCCGGGCTGGACGGTGACCTGGCCGACGACTGGGCGGCCCTGCCCGCGCCCGGCCCGTTCACCCCGGCCGCCGGCGTCTGCCAGGCCGCCGACTTCACCGACGTGGTGACCCTGGCGGCGTACGCGCCGGTGGACTGCGCCGCGCCGCACCGGGTCGAGACCGTGCACGTGGGCGCCTTCCCGGCCGAGCGGGCCACCCCGCCACCGGGCGGCTCGGCCGAGCTGCGGGGCGCGTTCGCCGACTGCGACGCGCGCGTCACCGGGCACGTCGGCGACGACTGGCGGGCCGGGCGGCTCCGGCTGGCCGTGGCCCTGCCGTCCGGGCCCGGCTGGGCGGCCGGCTCCCGCTGGTACCGGTGCGACCTGACCGAGGTGAGCACCGTCGAGGCCGCCGCCACGGTGGTCACCCGCTCCGGCAGCCTGCGGGACGCGCTGCGCGGGCCGTCGCCGCTGCGGCTCGGTTGCGAGCAGACCCGGGCCGGCGGCGGGGCGGTGCGGACGCTGCTCCCCGTCGACTGCGCCACCCGGCACGACGCCGAGTTCGTCGGGGTGTGGCGGGCGCCGGACCGCCCGTACCCGACCCGGCCCGCCGACTGGGCCCCGCTCTACGCCGGCTGCCGCTCTGTGCTGGGCCGCTACGTGGGGGTGCCCGACGACGCGGACCTGCGCTTCCGCAGCGGGGTGGTGGTGCGACCGCCGGGGGCGGGGCGCTGGCGCGTCGGCGACCGCGGCGTCCGCTGCTACCTGTGGCTCGACGACCGTACGGTGACCGGCTCCCTGAGGGGCGCGGGCCCGGCCGCCCTGCCGGTCCGGACGAGGTAGGCACCCTCCCGGCCACCGGACGCGATGGTCCAAACCACTCGTCCCGCCCCCGCCGCCCCCCGCGAGGGCCCTTCGGGTTGACTGTGGGCATGGACCTTCCGACCGTGGACCTGCCGGCGCTGCCCCGACTGCTGGCCGCCCCCGCGCCCGGCTGGGTGGAGACCACCGACGTGATCGTGGTCGGCTCCGGGGTGGCGGGGCTCACCGCCGCGCTGCACCTGCGGGAGGCGGGCCTGCACGTCACCGTGGTCACGAAGGTCAACATCGACGAGGGTTCGACCCGCTGGGCGCAGGGCGGCATCGCCGCCGTGCTCGACCCGCACGACACCCCGGCCGCGCACGCCTCCGACACGGAGATCGCCGGCGTCGGGCTCTGCGACCCGGCGGCGGTGCGGGTGCTGGTCGAGGAGGGCCCGACCCGGTTGCGCGAGCTGATGCGGATCGGGGCGGAGTTCGACCGCAACCCGGACGGCTCGCTGATGCTCACCCGCGAGGGCGGGCACCGGGCGGATCGGATCGTGCACGCCGGCGGCGACGCCACCGGGGCCGAGGTCCAGCGGGCCCTGCACGCCGCCGTCCGCCGCGACCCGTGGATCCGGCTGGTCGAGCACGCCCTGGTGCTGGACCTGCTGCGCGCGCCCGGCGACGGCCCGGGCGGGCTCGGCGCGGCCTGCGGCATCACCCTGCACGTGCTCGGCGAGGGCAGCGAGGACGGGGTGGGCGCCATCCTGGCCCGGGCGGTCGTCCTGGCCACCGGCGGGATGGGCCAGATCTACGCGGCCACCACCAACCCGGCCGTGTCGACCGGGGACGGGGTGGCGCTGGCGATGCGCGCCGGCGCGGCGGTCACCGACGTGGAGTTCGTCCAGTTCCATCCGACCGCGCTGATCACCCCGGCCGGCGCTGGCGTGCCGGGCGCCGGGCACGCCCAGCAGCCGCTCGTCTCCGAGGCCCTGCGCGGCGAGGGCGCCCACCTGGTCGACGGCGACGGCAAGCGGTTCATGGTCGGGCAGCACGAGCTGGCCGAGCTGGCGCCCCGGGACGTGGTGGCCAAGGGCATCCACCGGGTGCTGCTGGCCACCGGCGCGGACCACGTCTTCCTCGACGCCCGGCACCTGGGCGGCGACTTCCTGGCCCGGCGCTTCCCGACCATCGTCGCGTCCTGCCTGGCCATCGGGGTCGACCCGGCGGCCGACCTGATCCCGGTGGCCCCGGCCGCCCACTACGCCTCCGGCGGCGTCCGCACCGACCTGCGCGGCCGCACCTCCATCCCCGGCCTGTACGCCTGCGGCGAGGTCGCCTGCACGGGCGTGCACGGCGCGAACCGGCTGGCCAGCAACTCCCTGCTGGAGGGGCTGGTGTTCTCCCGGCGGATCGCCGAGGACGTCGCCGTCGGGCTGCCGGAGCAGGCCCAGCCGGCGTCGACCGGCGCCTGGGTCGGCGGCGAGGGCTGGGTGGTGCCGGCCGAGGCGACGCCGACCCTGCAACGGGCGATGACCCGGGGCGCGGGCGTGCTCCGCTCGGCGCAGACCCTCGCGGGGACCGCCGACGCGCTGACCGGGCTCGGCGGGGGCCGGGGCCGGCCGCGGACGGCCGACTGGGAGGCGACGAACCTGATCACCGTGGCGTCGGCGCTGGTCGCCGCCGCGTACGCCCGCCGGGAGACCCGGGGCTGCCACTGGCGGGAGGACTTCCCGACGGCCGACGAGCGGTGGCTCGGCCACCTCGTCGGCGCGGTCGGGGCGCAGGGCCGGTTGACGTCTCAGTGGGAGGGGATTCGATGACGGAGTCGACGGAGCGGGCGTTGCGGGACGCCGGCCTGGACCCGGCGCAGGTGCGGCGGGTGGTCGGGAACGCGCTGGCCGAGGACCTGGGGCCCGACTTCCTCGACGTCACGAGCGTCGCTACCATCCCCGCGGGGCAGACCGACACGGCCGACCTGGTGGCCCGCGCCGACGGCGTGGTGGCCGGGCTGGCCGTGGCGGCGGCCGTGTTCGAGCTGGTCGGCGAGGTGACCGGCGCCGGCCGTACGGTCGAGGTGTCGCTGGTGGCCCACGACGGCGCGCGGGTGGCGCGCGGCGACGTGCTGGCCACGGTGACCGGCCCGACCCGGCTGCTGCTCACCGCCGAGCGGACGGCGCTGAACCTGCTCTGCCGGATGTCCGGGGTGGCCACCCACACCCGGGCCTGGGCGGACGCGCTGGCCGGCACCAAGGCGATGGTGCTGGACACCCGCAAGACCACCCCGGGCCTGCGTGTCCTGGAGAAGTACGCGGTCCGCGCCGGCGGCGGCACGAACAAGCGGATGGGCCTGCACGACGTCGCCATGATCAAGGACAACCACAAGCTGGCGGCGGGCGGCATCACGGCGGCCTTCCGCCGGGTCCGGGAGACCTTCCCGGACGTGCCGGTGCAGGTCGAGGTGGACACGCTCGCCGAGGCGGTGGAGGCCGTCGAGGCCGGAGCGGAATTCCTGCTGCTGGACAACATGACCCCGGAGATGCTCACCGAGGTGGTTGCCGCCGTGGGGGACCGGGCGGAGCTGGAGGCGACCGGCGGGCTGACCCTCGACGTCGCGGCGCGCTACGCGGCGACCGGCGTCGACTTCCTGTCGGTCGGGGCACTGACCCACTCCTCGCCGATCCTCGACATCGCCATGGACCTGCGCACCGAGTGAACCGGCGGCAGGCCGTTGTCTAGGCTGCGATCGTGCTGCTCTGCATCGACATCGGAAACACCAACACCGTGCTGGCGACCTTCGACGGCGACAAGCTGGTGCACTCCTGGCGGATCAAGACCGATGCGCGGTCGACGGCGGACGAGCTGGGCCTGAAGTTCCGGGGCCTGCTCGCCGGGGACGCCGTCGAGATCACCGGCGTGGCGGCCTGCTCCACCGTGCCGGCCGCGCTGCGCTCGCTGCGCACCATGCTGTCCCGCTACTACGCCGACCTGCCGAGCGTGATCGTCGAGCCCGGGGTGCGCACCGGTGTGCAGCTCGCCATCGACAACCCGAAGGAGGTGGGCGCCGACCGGGTGGTGAACACCCTGGCCGCGTACACCCTCTACGGCGGGCCGTCGATCGTGGTGGACTTCGGCACCACGACCAACTTCGACGTGATCAGCGACCGGGGCGAGTTCCTCGGCGGCGCCTTCGCGCCGGGCATCGAGATCTCCTTCGACGCGCTCGCCGCCCGAGCCGCCCAGCTACGCAAGGTGGAGGCCACCCGGCCCCGCTCGGTGATCGGCAAGAACACCGTCGAGTGCCTCCAGTCCGGCCTCTACTTCGGCTTCGCCGGTCAGGTCGACCGGATCGTCGAGCGGATGACCGAGGAGCTGGGCGAGGTGCGGGCCGTCATCGCCACCGGCGGGCTCGCCGGCCTGGTGATCAACGAGTGCCGCACGATCACCCACCACGAGCCGATGATCACCCTGATCGGCCTGCGGATGGTCTACGACCGCAACGTCTGACCCCGCCGGCCCCGGTCCCGGGCCGCCGCCGGGGCCGGGCGCCGCCGCCGGCCTCAGCGCCGCCGGGCGCGGCAGACGAGCGCGCGGTACGGCAGGTCGAAGCGCTCCCGCCCGGCCAGGTCGGGGTGGGTGTCCAGCAGGTCGCGCAGTTCCCGGTCGAGGTCCCGCCGCCGTTCCGGGTCGGCCGTCAGGTAGTACGAGCGGGTCCGGACCATGCCGACC
The DNA here is from genome assembly GCF_055587185.1 of Micromonospora sp. NPDC048040. Taxonomy (NCBI): domain Bacteria; kingdom Bacillati; phylum Actinomycetota; class Actinomycetes; order Micromonosporales; family Micromonosporaceae; genus Micromonospora; species Micromonospora sp. NPDC048040. The sequence goes on from NZ_JBVJGT010000013.1 coordinate 157,440, forward strand.
AGCTCGTCCGGGGTGAGCGTGGTGCGGTGCGCGAAAACGGCCTGCTCGGCCGGCGCGAACGCCGGCCCGAAGTCGCCGACGCGGCTGGCCAGGTCGTCGGCGCTGCCGCCCATCCGGGCGATCTTCGTCAGCTCCGCCACCCAGCCGGTCCGCTCGTCCCGCAGGTTCCAGATCGGCGCGAAAACGCCGCCGGGCCGGAGCAGCCGGGCGATCTCGGCGTGCGCCCGCTCCCGGTCGAACCAGTGGTACGCCTGCCCCGCCAGCACCACGTCGGCCGCGCCGTCCGGCAGCGGCACCGACTCGGCGCTGCCCGCCACGGCCGTGGTGCCCGGGGTGACGGCGTCCAGGCGGGCCCGCATCCCGGGGTCCGGCTCGACGGGCACCACCTCGTGTCCGAGGGCGAGCACCCCGCGGGTGAGGATGCCGGTCCCGGCGCCCAGCTCGACGACGCGGGCGGGCGCGTCCAGCCCGTCGAGCGCCCAGCGCACCGCCTCGTCGGGATAGCGGGGCCGGAACCGGTCGTATTCGCCCGCCGCCGCACCGAACGACAGGGCGTGAGTGGGGTCGGTCATGGCGGGCAGGTTATCCCGTAACGCCTCCCTGGCGCCTTGAGTACGCTCGGGGCCTGACCCCGCCCGAAATCTCCTTCTGAGGAAGCGTGCCGTGACCGAGCAGACTCCCGTGCCAGTCGATCCCGCCGACGACCTTCCCGAGCAGATGAAGGTCCGCCGGGAGAAGCGGGACCGGATGCTCGCCGAGGGCGTCGAGCCGTACCCGGTCGGATTCCCCCGGACCAGCACGCTGGCCGAGATCCGCGAGAGGTACGCCGAGCTGCCCACCGACACCGCCACCGGCGACCGTGCCTCGGTCACCGGCCGGGTGATCTTCGTACGCAACACCGGCAAGCTCTGCTTCGCCACCCTCAGGGACGGCGACGGCACCGAGTTGCAGGCGATGCTCTCGCTGGACCGGGTCGGCGCCGAGCGGCTGGACGACTGGAAGCGCCTCGTCGACCTCGGCGACCACGTCGGGGTGACCGGCGAGGTGATCACCAGCCGCCGGGGCGAGCTGTCCGTGTTGGCCGACGAGTGGGCGGTCACGGCGAAGGCGTTGCGCCCGCTGCCGGTGGCGCACAAGCCGCTGAGCGAGGAGGCGCGGGTCCGGCAGCGCTACGTCGACCTGATCGTCCGGCCGCAGGCGCGCCAGATGGTACGCACCCGGGCCGCGACCGTCCGCAGCCTGCGCGACTCGCTGCACGACCGGGACTTCATCGAGGTGGAGACCCCGATGCTGCAGTTGCTGCACGGCGGCGCGGCGGCCCGGCCATTCGTGACCCACAGCAATGCGCTGAGCACCGATCTGTATCTGCGAATCGCGCCGGAACTGTTTCTCAAGCGGGCCGTCGTCGGCGGCGTCGACCGGGTCTTCGAGATCAACCGCAACTTCCGTAATGAGGGCATCGACTCCTCGCACTCCCCGGAGTTCGCGATGCTCGAGGCATACCAGGCGTACGGCGACTACGACACGATGGCGGAGCTGACCCGCAATCTCGTGCAGCAGGCGGCGATCGCGGTCGCCGGCTCGACCGTGGTCACCCACGCCGACGGCCGGGAGTTCGATCTGGGCGGGGAGTGGCGCTCGGTGACCCTCTTCGGGGTGCTTTCCGAGGCGCTCGGCGAGGAGGTCACGGTACGCACCGAGCACGCCCGCCTCGTCGAGTACGCCGACAAGGTCGGATTGGCGGTCGACCCGAAGTGGGGGCCGGGCAAGCTCGCCGAGGAACTGTTCGAGGAACTGGTCGTCCCCGGCCTCCAGGCACCCACCTTCGTCCGCGACTACCCGGAGGAGACCAGCCCGCTCACCCGGGCGCACCGCAGCGAGCCGGGACTGGCCGAGAAGTGGGACCTCTACGTGCTCGGGTTCGAGCTGGGGACGGCGTACTCGGAGCTGGTGGACCCGGTGGTGCAGCGGGAGCGGCTGCTGGCCCAGGCGCAGCTCGCGGCCCGCGGCGACGACGAGGCGATGCGGCTGGACGAGGACTTCCTCCGGGCGATGGAGTACGGAATGCCGCCGGCCGGGGGTATGGGAATGGGAATCGACCGGCTCTTGATGGCGCTGACGGGCCTGGGAATTCGGGAAACCATCCTCTTCCCCCTGGTGCGGCCGGAGTAGTCGCGTACTCGCACCGGGTCGTTACCGCATCCTATTGACGCGACAAGCGTCGCACGGGTTATTGTGCTCTCAAGTTTGCAGGAGCACCCTGCTCGAAAGGAATGTGGGACGTGGCCAAGCAGATCATTCATAAGCTGGTCGATGACCTGGACGGCGGGGACGCTGACGAGACCGTCAAGTTCGCGCTCGACGGCGTTCAGTACGAGATCGACCTGTCGAGCTCGAACGCCGAGAAATTGCGTGACGTATTCGCTCCCTACATCGCCCACGGCACCAAGGTGGGCCGGGGCGGTGTCGTCGTGGGCGGCCGGGCCGCGCGCGGCCGGGGCGGCGCCACCGCCGACCGGGAGCAGAACAAGGCGATCCGGGCCTGGGCCAAGAAGGCCGGCAAGGACATCTCCGACCGGGGCCGGATCCCGCAGGAGATCGTCGACGAGTACCACTCCAAGGCCGGTCACTGACCCGACCGCCGACGGGCGACAGACGCCGGGCCGGAGCACGACTCCGGGCCGGCGTCGCCGTATCCGCCCACGGGTGCGCCCGGGCCGGGAAGAATTCCGCCCCGACGGAGGTTGTCCACAGCCGGTGGAGAATTTGTCCACAGCCTGTGGACGACTCCCCGGCGGCCCGGGTTCGGGGCCGCGTCGGCGCCGGCACCGGCCTGCGGACGCGGTCCGGGCGGTGGCCGAATTTCGCTCTGCGCGTACAGGCGGGGGTCGCGGAACACCCCCTGAGCGCGGACGGTTGAGTAAAACGACGCGTACGCGGCCTCCGGCGGGGACACACGACCTCAGCGGAGTCGGTCTGCGGCGATAGAGTAAGTAGGCACGGACGCCCGTCCCGGACGTCCGCGCACCGGCCCCGCCACGACTTCTTGACCATCAAGATCGAGTGCGCACGGCACGTGAGGAGCACGAGGGCATGTTCGAGCGGTTCACCGACCGAGCGCGACGGGTTGTCGTCCTGGCCCAGGAAGAGGCCCGGATGCTCAACCACAACTACATCGGTACGGAGCACATCCTGCTGGGTCTGATCCATGAGGGTGAGGGCGTGGCTGCCAAGGCTCTGGAGAGTCTTGGTATCTCCCTGGAGGGTGTGCGTCAGCAGGTCGAGGAGATCATCGGCCAGGGCCAGCAGGCGCCGAGCGGGCACATCCCGTTCACGCCGCGGGCCAAGAAGGTGTTGGAGCTGTCGCTGCGTGAGGCGCTGCAGCTCGGGCACAACTACATCGGCACGGAGCACATCCTGCTGGGCCTGATCCGTGAGGGTGAGGGCGTCGCCGCCCAGGTCCTGGTGAAGCTGGGTGCGGACCTGAACCGGGTCCGTCAGCAGGTGATCCAGCTTCTCTCGGGTTACCAGGGCAAGGAGCCGGCCGCGGCGGGCGCCGCGCCGGGTGAGGCCGCGCCGTCGACCAGCCTCGTGCTGGACCAGTTCGGTCGGAACCTGACCCAGGCCGCCCGTGAGGGCAAGCTGGACCCGGTGATCGGGCGGGAGAAGGAAATCGAGCGGGTCATGCAGGTGCTGTCCCGCCGCACGAAGAACAACCCGGTTCTGATCGGTGAGCCCGGCGTCGGTAAGACCGCCGTGGTGGAGGGTCTGTCCCAGAAGATCATCAAGGGTGAGGTGCCGGAGACGCTGAAGGACAAGCAGCTCTACACCCTCGACCTGGGTGCTCTGGTGGCTGGTTCTCGTTACCGGGGTGACTTCGAGGAGCGCCTGAAGAAGGTGCTCAAGGAGATCCGCACGCGCGGCGACATCATCCTGTTCATCGACGAGATCCACACCCTCGTCGGCGCCGGCGCCGCGGAAGGCGCGATCGACGCCGCGAGCATCCTGAAGCCGATGCTGGCGCGTGGTGAGCTGCAGACGATCGGCGCGACCACCCTCGACGAGTACCGTAAGCATCTGGAGAAGGACGCCGCGTTGGAGCGTCGTTTCCAGCCGATCCAGGTGGGTGAGCCGTCGCTGGCGCACACCATCGAGATCCTCAAGGGTCTGCGGGACCGTTACGAGGCGCACCACCGCGTCTCGATCACCGACGCCGCTCTGGTGGCGGCGGCGACGCTGGCCGACCGGTACATCTCTGACCGGTTCCTGCCGGACAAGGCGATCGACCTGATCGACGAGGCGGGTGCGCGGATGCGGATCCGTCGGATGACCGCGCCGCCGGACCTGCGGGACTTCGACGAGCGCATCGCGCAGGTGCGCCGCGACAAGGAGTCCGCGATCGACGCGCAGGACTTCGAGCGGGCCGCGCAGCTGCGCGACAAGGAGAAGCAGCTGCTGGG
>NZ_JBVJGT010000014.1:0-152986 GCF_055587185.1 Micromonospora sp. NPDC048040
GCTGGTGAACGTCACCTCCGCGACCTTCGCCACGGGCATACCCTGCGCGGACAGCAGCACCATCTGCGCCCGCCGCCAGGTCACCACCGATCCGGCACCCCGACGGATGATCCGCAACAGACGTCGACCTTCGTCGTCATCGATCTCACGGACCCGTACACGCTCCACCACCCGGACAGCCTGACGACACCACGCCGCCCGGACCAGCACCCCGCGCGGCGCGTCGTCACGGGGCAAACGTTGCCTGATGCGGCACTAGAAAGGGCAGGAGTTGGAACGCGGTGGCGGACGCGCCGAGGCGTTCAGTGATGCGGTCATCGCGATCGTCCTGACTCTGATGGCTGTCGAGCTGCTCCGCCTACAGTCAGAAGGTGGCGAGGAGCTCGGCACGTCGCTGTTGCGTGGATGGCCCGCCTACCTTGCCTACGCGATCACCTTCGCGATCGTCGGGCAGGTCTGGCTCACCCACCACAACATGTGGCGCTACGTCGCACGGGTCGACCAACCACTTCTGCTGTTCAACCTGCTGTTGTTGCTGTTCGTCGCGACGATCCCGTTCACCGCCAGTCAGCTGGCCACGCACCTGCGCGGTAGCACCGCAGATCAGCGCGTGTCCGCCGCCCTCTACGTCGGTGCCGTCCTCGGCGAGGCGCTGTTCTTCAACCTCAGCTGGTGGTGGGCCCGCCGCCGTGGGCTGCTGCGCGATGACGTCGACCCCGGCCTCTATCGAGCCGTCGCCCGCAGGTTCCTGATCGGGCCCGTGCTGTATCTGGTGGCGTTCAGCTTCGTGTTCGTCAACGCGGTGCTCAGCCTGTGTCTGTACCTGCTGCTTGTGGGCCTGTACCTGGTACCCGGTCCCGGTGACGTCCGACGCGCTTCCACCTGCGGTCGGTAGACGGTATCCCGGCAGCAGTCGGCGGTAGGCCGTTCGATCCGGGCGAGCAGCGACTGATCGGGTCCGTCGCCTGCGGCGAGGTGCTCGATCTGGCCGGTGACGGGCCGGTCGACGAGGCAGCGATGCGGTCCTGGGGCGATGAGCGGACGGTCTCGGCTTCGGTCATCCGCGAGCTCGTCCGCGGCCGTCTGGTCAGCGAGCCCGACCCACACGGCCTGCGGCTACGCGGAGCCCGGATCGCCGGTCAGATCGATCTGGAGAACATCACCAGTGACCTGGCGCCGGAGCTGCGCGACTGTCTCCTGCCCAGCGGCCTGAATCTCCGCAACGCCCAACTGTCGGCGCGCTACTCGCCACCACCCTCGCCGCCCGCGCCTCCGCACGCATCGCCCTCAGGCCCGGATCGGGCCGGCCGTGTCCCGGTTCGGATGGATTGGTCCTGGTGTCACGTGGTCGTCGTCGCGGTTGCCCGGCGGACGTGTTGCGGGAATGGTTCAGCCGCCGGTGGTGGTCGCCGCGAACGCGACCACCGCCTTCGTGGCCGTCGGCTCATGGCCGCCGCAGTCGACGTAACTGATCACGATGGCGCCGATCGTGACCCGGTAGTTGAACCCGTCCCGGCACCGGCTGTCGCCGGGCGTGGGCCTGGCCTCCCGGGGCAGTCGGGGGTCGTTGACGAGGCGGCCCAGTTCGCGTTGCTGCTCGGCGGTCAGCCGGCCCGAGCGTTGTTCGCCGTGCTGGCTGGTGCGGGTCCAGCCACCGTCGGGCTCGACGATCGTGGTGTCGTGTACGCCGGCGAAGCCGCCGGTGCGCTCCACGGTGACCTTCGGGGCGTTCATGCCGGTCGGGGTGGCCGCAGGTGTGGGGGAGTCGGATCCCTGCCCGCAGCCGGCCGTCACGACGAGGGCGGCGATGGCTGCCATCAGTGGATACCGATATCGCCTCATGGTGCTAATGACGCTACCGCAGGTGGGATGGTTCCACGCCTCGGCGGCGAGTCGAGGTGACCTTAATAAACGTTAAGTCGCTTCTGCCGAAGGTCTTTCATCTTTATCGATCTTTCTATATACGTGGATGCACGTGACTACCGTCACATGCCACCTCTGTGTTGGAGGACTCGTGAGAAGACCCATCGCAGTGGCCAGCGTCGCCCTACTCGTGGGTGCCCTGCTGACCAACGCCGCCACGTCAGCGTCGGCGGCACCGCCCGCGGAGCCGGGTCCGGCCGGGGCGGTGGCCCGGGCCGATCAGGCGCTTGGCCAGCACCTGGGAGTCGTCCGGGCTTCGGGCGCGGACCGGTTTGCCGTCTACAGTTCGAAGGTCGACGCCGACGGCGCCGCGCACGTGCGGTACACCCGTACCTATCAGGGTCTGCGCGTCCGTGGCGGCGACATCGTCATCCACACCGCGCCCGACGGCGGCTACGCGGGCAGTTCGGTCGGACTGGTCGCCCCGTTGACGCTCGGCACCACGCCCAAGGTGTCGGCAGCGGCGGCGGCCAAGGCGGCCAAGGCCCAGTTCCGCGGATCCCTGACCGCGGTCGGCGCGGCCGAGCTGTTTGTGGAGGCCTCCAGCGGCTACGGCCGGCTGGCGTGGGAGACGGTGCTCGCCGGTTGGGCGCCGGACGGGCAGACCCCGTCCCGGCTGCACGTGATCAGTGACGCGGTGACCGGGGCGTTCATCGGCTCCTATGACGAGATCGAGATGGTGGACGGCACGGGCAACTCGGTCTACGCGGGCACCGTGACGGTCTCGACGACCCAGTCGGGCAGCTCGTACCAGATGGTCGACCCGACGCACGGCAACGGCAACACGTGCGACATGAACAACGGCACGTCGTCGTGCACGACCTTCACCGACGCGGACAACGTGTGGGGCAACGGGTCCCCGTCGAACGACCAGTCCGCTGCGGTGGATGCGCACTACGGCGCGGCGTTGACCTTCGACTACTTCAAGAACGTGCACGGGCGCAACGGCATCTTCGGTAACGGTCAGGGCGTCCCGTCGCGGGTGCACTACGGCAGCAACTACGTCAACGCGTTCTGGGACGGCTCCCAGATGACGTACGGCGACGGTGACGGTAACGCCAACCCGCTGGTCTCGATCGACGTGGCCGGGCACGAGATGAGCCACGGCGTCACGGAGAACGTCGTTCCCGGCGACCTCACCTACTCGGGCGAGTCGGGCGGCCTGAACGAGGCCACCAGCGACATCTTCGGCAACATGGTCGAGTTCTCCGCGGGCAACAGCAGCGACCCCGGCGACTACGACGTCGGTGAAGAGATCGACATCAACGGCGACGGGACCCCGTTGCGGTACATGTACAACCCGTCGCTGGACGGAGCCTCACACTCCTGCTGGTCGACAACCACCAAGAACGTCGACGTCCACTACTCGTCCGGTGTGGCCAACCACTTCTACTTCATGCTGGCCGAAGGGAGCGGCGCCACGCCGTACGGCACCTCCCCGGTCTGCGGCACCGCGCCGGCGGTCACCGGCATCGGCCGGGCCAAGGCGGAGAAGATCTGGTTCCGCGCTCTGGACACCTACTTCACCTCCAACACCTCGTACGTCAACACCACCAACCCGGCCAACACCGCCCGCGCCTACACCCTGAGCGCGACGACCGACCTGTACGGCCTGTGCTCCACCGAGTACAAGACCGTCCAGGCCGCCTGGACCGCCGTCAACGTGGCCGGCAACGACCCGAGCTGTGCGGCCAACGACTTCACCGTGGCGGTCTCGCCGGCGGCGGCGTCGGTGGACCCGGGCAACTCGACCGCGACGACCGTGTCGACCACTCTGATCCGGGGCTCGGCCCAGACGGTGAACCTGTCCGCCGCCGGCCTGCCGTCCGGTGCCACCGCCGCGTTCAGCCCGTCCTCGATCGCCTCGGACGGTGGCTCCTCGACGATGACGATCAGCACCTCGGCGTCGACCCCCAGTGGCGTCTACACCGTGACCGTCACCGGTACCGGCACCGAAGCCACCCGCACCACCTCGTTCACGCTGACCGTCAACGGCCTGCCCGGCTGCTCCGGCAGCAACAACACCGACGTGGCGATCCCGGACAACTCCACGGTGGAGAGCACGATCGTGATCTCCGGTTGTGCGGGCAACGCTTCGGCCACGAGCACGGTCGAGGTGCACATCGTCCACACCTATATCGGTGACCTTGTGGTCAACCTGGTTGCGCCGGATGGCACCACCTATCTGCTGCACAACCGGACCGGTAGTGGCACCGACAACATTGACCAGACGTACACCGTGAACGTCGCTGGTGAGGCTGCCAACGGGGCCTGGAAGCTGCGGGTGCAGGATGCTGCCAGCGTTGACAGTGGCCACATCAACTCCTGGGCGTTGGACCTGGGTGGTGGCACCGTGCCTCCGGACTGCGGAGCAACGAACGGCACGGACGTGGCTATTCCCGATCTCTCCACGGTGGAGAGCAACGTGACGGTGTCGGGTTGTACGGGTAATGCCTCCGCGGCCAGCACTGTCGAGGTGCACATCGTGCACACGTTCCGGGGTGATCTGGTTGTGCACCTGGTCGCTCCGGACGGCTCGACGTACCTGTTGCGTAACGGCGGTGGTGGCAGTGCCGACAACCTCGATGAGACGTACACCGTTGACCTGTCGAGCGAGGCGCGCAACGGGGCCTGGAAGTTGCGGGTGCAGGACACCGGCCGCCGCGACACCGGCTACATCAACTCCTGGACGCTGACCCTGTAAACGCCACCGCTGTGGAGTGCGGTGAGGGCCTGCCAAGGCTTCGCGGCGCCAGTGATGTCCCAGGCCGTCAAAACCGGCGAAGCGCAGTTGCTCCGACGCGGGCTGGCCGTCGTTGTACGCGCATCCAGCGCACCAGCTCCCGGTTGGCCGCACCTGCCGAGTGCTCGACGGTGTGGGATTCGAGGTTGGCCTCGAATCCCACACCGGGACGCGCGGGTCAGCCCTGGTGACCGCGCGGACGTGGGTCAGGCGCGCTGGGCGAGTGCGTCGACCAGACGGCGCGCCGAGCCGGCCAGGTTCCACTCGCCGGCCAGCTCCAGCAGCCGGTCGGGGTCGGCCGGGGCGCTGGGCAGCGCGGTGGTCAGCTCGGGCAGCGGCACGTCGAGGGCGACCCGGACCACCTTCGGCGCCACGGCCAGGTAGTCGCGCGCGGCGGCGAGCTTGGTGCGCAGCCCGGGGGCGAAGCCGGAACTCGGGTCGTCCAGGGCGGCCAGGATGCCCGCGATGTCGCCGTAGCGCTCCACGAGCCGGGCGGCCGTCTTCTCGCCCACGCCCGGCACCCCGGGCAGCCCGTCGCTCGGGTCCCCGCGCAGGGCGGCGAAGTCGGCGTACCGGGCGGCCGGCACCCCGTAGCGGGACCGCACAGCGTCGTCGTCGCAGTCCTCCAGCTTGGCCACGCCCCGCCCGACGTAGAGCAGCCGCACCGGGCGGTCGTCGTCGACGAGCTGGAACAGGTCCCGGTCGCCGGAGACGACCTCGACCGGCGCCGGCTGGGTCACCGACAGCGTGCCGAGCACGTCGTCGGCCTCGTAGCCGGCCGCGCCGACGTGGGTGATGCCGACGGCGTCGAGCACCTCCAGGATCAGCGGCACCTGTGGGCTGAGCGTGTCGGGCACCACCTCGCCGCCCTCGGGCGCCAGCCGGTGCGCCTTGTACGACGGCAGCAGCGCGACGCGCCACTCGGGTCGCCAGTCGTGGTCCATGGCGCAGACCATCCGGTCGGGCCGGCGGGTGCGGATCAGGGCCGCCAGCATGTCGAGGAAGCCGCGCACCGCGTTGACCGGGCTGCCGTCGGCGGCGCGGGCCGCGGACTCGGGGATGCCGAAGAAGGCCCGGAAGTAGAGGCTGGGCGCGTCGATGAGCATGATCGGGGATCGCTGTGCCACGCCCGACAGCCTGGCACACCGCACCGACGTTCGGGGGGTACGGCACGGCGGGACAGCCCGACGGTCAGGGGCGCTCGTCGCTGGAGTAGAGCGTCTCGCGGCGGGCCAGGTACTGCACCGCGTAGCTCGCGACCAGCAGCGCGACCGCGAGCGCCACCTCGATCCAGGCCGCCGTGCCGTTGGCGATCGTCAGGCCGACGATCAGCAGCACCAGGCCGGCGACCGCGAGGATCCCGGACCAGAGCAGCCGGCGGCGGCGCGCCGCGGCGCGGTCCGGGTCGTTCGGTGCCACGGCTGTCGCTCCTCTCCGCCGGCGAGGCGCTCGCGGCTCCAGGCTATCGGCACGACCGGCCGGCCGCGCCGGATCCGTGCTGCGAGCGCCCCGACGAGGGGCGCAGACTGGCCGGTGTGACGTTCCTTCCCGGCCTGACGCTCGGCCGACGGTTCCACGCCGAGGTGCTCGCGCCGATCCTGCGCCGGCGCTTTCCCGGCCTGCGCTACGCGGCCGGCCTGCTCGACGGCGGCTCGGAGCTGCTCGGGCTGGACACCGCGCGCTCCACCGACCACGACTGGGGGCCGCGGGCGCAGCTCTTCGTGGCGGCGGCCGACGCGTGGCGGATCCCGCGACTGCACGCCGTGCTGGACGCCGACCTGCCGGCCGACTTCCTCGGCTGGCCGACCCGGTTCGCCGGCCACGGCCGCCTCGGCGTGGTCGACCCGGCGGGGGTCCGGCACGGGGTGAAGATCGACGAGCTGGTCGGCTGGTGGCGCGACCGGCTCGGCTTCGACCCGGCCGCCGGGGTCACCACGGCCGACTGGCTGGCCACCCCGACGCAGCGGTTGGCCGAGGTGACCGGCGGCGAGGTCTTCCACGACGGCCTCGACGGGGCGCTGACCGGGGCACGGGGCGCGCTGCGGTGGTACCCGGACGACGTGTGGCGGTACGTGCTCGCCGCCGGGTGGACCCGCGTCGCCCAGGCGGAACACCTGCCCGGCCGCTGCGCCGAGGTCGGCGACGACGTCGGCAGCCGGGTGGTCACCGCCGGGCTGGCCCGGGACGTGATGCGGATCGGCCTGCTGCTGCGTCGCCGCTGGCCGCCGTACGACAAGTGGCTGGGCACCGTGTTCGGCCGGCTGCCCGGCGCGGGACCCGTGGTCGCGGCCCTGGCCGACGCGCTGGGCCCGGGCGACTGGCCACGCCGGGAGGACGGGCTGGTCCGGGCGCTGGAGACCGTCGCCGCCTGGACCGACGACACCGGGCTGGCGGCGCCGGTGCGCGCCCGGCCGCGCCCCTTCCACCGCCGGCCCTTCCTGGTCCTGGACGCCGGCCGGGTCGCCGCCGCACTGCACGCCGCCGTCACCGACCCGGCCCTGCGCGGTCGGCCGCCGGTCGGCGCGGTCGACCAGTTCGTCGACAGCGTGGACCTGCTGACCCACGCCGACCGGGCCCGCCGGCTGGCCGGCGCGCTGCCCGACGTGCCCGACGGGCCGGACGGGCCGGGCTGAGCGCGGGGTCGGGCCGTCAGCGGCCCGCCGGCGCGGGGCTCGCCCGGCGGTCGCCGGCCGCCCGGTCGTGGTCGGTGAGGTCGCGCAGGCGCCGGACGGGGGACAGCAGCAGCGCCAGGGGCGCGCAGACCGCCGCGAACGCGAAGACCAGCAGGGTGGCGCGGGTCCCGGCGACGCCGGCGAGTGCGCCCGCGAGCAGGCCACCGACCGGGATGGCTCCCCAGGAGACGAACCGGACGGTCGCCATCACCCGGGAGAGCAGCTCGGGCGGGCTGGCGATCTGGCGGTAGGTCCGGGTGGTCACGCTGAGCACCACGACGCCGGCCGCGAAGACGACGTTGCCGACCGCGAAGGCGACGTACGCCGGCCAGCCGGTGCCCCAGGGGACGACGAACGCGCCGCCGACCGACACGAAGCCGGCGACGACCAGGGCCCGGGCGGTCCCGATCCGGGCGGTGATCCGGGACGTCAGCGCGGCCCCCACGAGCGAGCCGATCCCCTCGACGGCGAGCAGCAGGCCGACCAGGCCCGCCGGGGCGTGCAGCTCGCGTACCAGGTGCAGCGGGTAGAGCGCGAGCTGCGCCCCGCAGACGAAGTTCACCGCCGTCGCGGCCCACATGCCGGGGCCCATCACCGGGTGGTGCGCCACGTAGCGCCAGCCCTCGCGGATCATCTCCCCGACCGGCGGCCAGCGGTCCGGCGCGTCGACGCGGCGGGCGGGCAGGGAACGGAGCAGGGCCGCCGAGACGAGGTAGCCGGCGGCGTCGACGAGCAGGGTCGGCACCGCGCCGAGCGCCTGCACCGCGAGGCCGCCGAGCGGCGGCCCGCCGAGCTGGGTGGTGGCGTGCGTGGCGGAGGTCAGGCTGTTGCGGGACTGGAGCTGGTCCCGGTCGACGATGCTCGGCAGGAAGGTCGAGTTCGCCACGTCGAAGAGCACCGTGGCGAAGCTGACCACCAGCGCGGTGACCACCAGGTGGGCGACGGTCAACCGGTCGGACCACCATGCGACCGGCACCGACGCGACGGCCAGCGCGCGGGCCAGGTCGGCGCCCACCTGCGTCCCGCGCAGCGGCAGCCGCTGCGTGAGGACGCCGGCCGGCAACCCGATCACGAGCCAGGCGACGTAGCTGGCCGCCGCGATGAGGCCCATCTCGAACGCGGTGGCGTCGAGCACCGTCAGCGCGGTCAGCGGCAGCGCCACGGCGCCGACCGCCGACCCGACCGCGCTGGTCGTGCCGGCGGCCCACCACCGCCAGAACACCCCGGCTGCATGCCCGACGCCCATGTCGTCCGCCCCCGTCCGCGAGCCAGTGAGTTCCAATCTGAAACGGACTATAGTCGAGGGCGACGGAGCGGACGGGGGTGGGATGTGCGGCGGGCCGACCTGGCGGACGCGGACTGCGGCATCGCGCAGGCGCTCGGCGTCCTCGGCGACTGGTGGACGTTCCTCATCGTGCGCGAGGTCGCCGGCGGGACCACCCGCTTCGACGCGCTCCACCGCGAGCTGGGCGTCAGCCGGCGGGCGCTGACCGAACGCCTGGCCGGGCTCGTCACGCACGGCGTGCTGGAGCGACGGCCCTACTCGGCGCACCCGCCCCGCTTCGACTACCTGCTCACCGCCAAGGGCGAGGGCCTGTTGCCGGTGCTCATCGCCCTGCAGGACTGGGGCACCCGGTACGTGATGGGCGACGGCGACCTCACCGCGACCGCCGACGCCGCCTCCGCCGAGGCGCGCCGCGTGCACGACCTCGTCGGCCGGCGGCTGCCCGACGTCGTCCTGCCCGGGCACGACGGCCGGCCGGTCGCGCCGGCCGACGCGCCGGGCTGGAGCGTGCTCTACTTCTTCCCGGGGGCGTTCGCACCCGGGGCGCGGGCCCTTCCGCCGGGCTGGGGGGAGATTCCCGGCGCGGCCGGCTGCACGTTGGAGTCCACCAGCTACGCCGCCCGACACGCGGACTTCCGGGCCGCCGGCGCGCGCGTCCTCGGAGTGAGCACCCAGCGGCCCGACCAGCTCGCCGACTTCGTGGCGCACGCCGAGCTGCCCTTCCCGCTGCTGTCCGACCAGGACGGCCGGCTCGCGGCGGGCCTGTCGCTACCCACCTTCCGCGCCGGCGGCGTCGAGCGGTTCAAGCGCCTGACCCTGCTGGTCGGCTCCGACGCCGTCGTCCGCGCGGTGCAGTTCCCGGTGACCGATCCCGCCGGCTCCGTCGACGAGATGCTCGCCCTCGTCCGGCACCGGGCCGCCTCCTGAGCGTCCGGCCGGGAAACGCCCGTCGGCGCGTCGGGCCGCCGCCCGCGCCTCGTCCGGGGAGCGCCCGCCGGAGCGCCGGGTGGGCTGGGTCGGTGCCCGAACGACCGTTAAGCTGGCCGGTGTGGGATCCGAGAAGCTGTACCCGCCGCAGCGGCTGGCCGCCGCGCAGCGCGCCACCGCCGCCGCCGGGCTGGACGCGCTGCTGCTCACCCCCGGCTCAGACCTGCGCTACCTGACCGGCTACGACGCGCACGCCGGCGAGCGCCTGACCTGCCTGGTGCTGCCCGCCGAGGGCGAGCCGACGCTGGTCGTGCCCACCCTGGAGCGGCCGGCCGCCGAGGCGTCCCCGGCCCCGGCCACCGGCGTGCGGATCGTCGACCACGCCGACGGTACGGACCCGTACCCCCTCGTCACCGCCGCCCTCGGCGGGCCGGTGGCGGCGGTCGGGCTGGCCGACCGGATGTGGGCCGAGCAGGTCCTCGCCCTGCGCGCCACGTTGCCCGGCGCCACCCAGCGGCTGGCCTCCGAGGTGCTGCGCGAGCTGCGCATCCGCAAGTCCCCGGCGGAGGTGGCGGCGCTGGCCGAGGCGGGCGAGGCGATCGACGCGGTGCACGACCGGATGGGGGAGTGGCTGCGGCCGGGGCGCACCGAGACGGAGGTCGCCGCCGACATCGCCGCGGCGATCCGGGCCGCCGGGCACGTCACCGTCGACTTCGTGATCGTCGCCGCCGGCCCGAACGGCGCCAGCCCGCACCACGGCACCTCCGACCGGCCGATCGGCGCCGGCGAGCCGGTGGTGGTGGACATCGGCGGCACGATGCCCTCGGGCTACCGCTCCGACTGCACCCGCACCTACGTCGCCGGTGGTCCGCCGCCGGCCGAGTTCGCCGACTACTACGAGGTGCTGCGCGCCGCACAGGCGGCGGCGGTGGCCGCGGTCCGCCCCGGGGTGACCGCCGAGGCCGTCGACGCCGCCGCGCGGGAGCCGATCGCCGCCGCCGGCCACGGCGCGGCGTTCCTGCACCGCACCGGCCACGGGATCGGCCTGGACGGCCACGAGGAGCCGTACGTGGTGGCCGGCAACGCCCGCCCGCTGGAGGCGGGGATGGCGTTCTCCGTCGAACCGGGCATCTACCTGGCGGGCCGGCACGGCGCCCGCATCGAGGACATCGTCGTCTGCACCACGGACGGCGTGCAACGGCTCAACACCACCCCCACGGAGCTCATCGCGCTATGACTGTCGACCGGATCCTCCCCACCGACGAGGCCCACGACCTGCTCGACCTCGCCACCGAACTCGCCGACCGGGAGCTCGCCCCGAAGGCGGCCGGGTTCGAGGAGCGCGCCGAGTTCCCCCGCGAGGTGCTGCGCACCCTCGGCCGGGCGGGCCTGCTCGGCCTGCCGTACGCCGAGGAGCACGGCGGCGCCGCCCAGCCGTACGAGGTCTACCTGCAGGTGCTGGAGATCCTGGCCAGCCGCTGGCTCGCGGTCGCCGAGGCGGTCAGCGTGCACACCCTGTCCTGCTACCCGCTCGCCCAGTTCGGCACCGACGAGCAGCGCAAGCTGCTGCCGGACATGGTCGGCGGGGAACTGCTCGGGGCGTACTGCCTCTCGGAGCCGCAGGGCGGGTCGGACGCGGCCAGCCTGACCACGAAGGCCGTACGCGACGGCGACTCCTACGTCGTCACCGGCACCAAGGCGTGGATCACCCACGCCCGGGTCGCGGACTTCTACAACATCTTCTGCCGCACCGGCGGGCCCGGCCCGAAGGGCATCTCCTGCCTGCTGGCCGACCGGGGCACGCCGGGCATCGCCCCGCAGGCCGCCGAGCGGACGATGGGCCTGCACGCCTCGCCGGTGGCACAGGTCGCCTTCGACGACGCCCGGGTGCCGGCCGAGCGGCTGATCGGCGGGGAGGGGATGGGCTTCACCATCGCCATGTCCGCCCTGGACTCGGGGCGCCTCGGCATCGCCGCCTGCGCGGTGGGGCTGGCCCAGGCGGCGCTGGACTACGCGGTGGGCTACGCGAAGGAACGGCAGCAGTTCGGCCGGGCGATCATCGACTTCCAGGGGCTGGGCTTCACCCTCGCCGACCTGGCCACCCAGATCTCCGCCGCCCGGGCGCTGATGCTCTCCGCGGCCCGGCTGCGCGACGCCGGCCGGCCGTACTCGATCGAGGCGGCGAAGGCGAAGCTGTTCGCCACCGACGTGGCCATGCGGGTCACCACCGACGCGGTGCAGGTGCTCGGCGGCGCCGGCTACGTGACCGACCACCCGGTGGAGCGCTACATGCGCGAGGCCAAGGTGCTGCAGATCGTCGAGGGCACCAACCAGATCCAGCGGCTGGTCATCTCCCGGGCGCTCGCGAAGGGCTGACGGTGCCCCGACGGGCCGGCACGACACGTACGCCGCGTCGTGCCGGCGGGGGTGCGTCGTCGCAGCCGGGCGGTTTTCCCGGTAGGTTGCACGCCGTGGAGGAGATCGACCGCGCCATCGTCGCCGCACTGACCGCTGACGGTCGGCTGTCGTACACGGATCTGGCGGAGAGGGTGGGCCTGTCGGTGTCCGCGGTGCACCAGCGGGTGCGCCGGCTGGAGCAGCGCGGCGTGATCAAGGGGTACGCCGCCCGGGTCTCCTTCGAGGCCCTGGACCTGCCGCTGACCGCGTTCGTGGCGATCCGGCCGTTCGACCCGTCCCAGCCGGACGACGCGCCGGAGCGGCTGGCCCACCTGCCGGAGATCGACTCGTGCTACTCCGTGGCGGGGGAGGACTTCTACCTGCTGCTGGTGCGGGTGGCCAGCCCGACCGACCTGGAGCGGGTGCTCCAGGAGATCCGGACGGCGGCGAACGTGACCACCCGCACGACGGTGGTGCTGTCGACGCCGTACGAGAACCGGCCGCCGAAGATCAGTGCCGAGCTCCAGGCTCGGGCGCGTTCCCGTTCGGCGGGGGAACCGGCTGGTTCCACCGCTGGATGACCCGCCGGCCGTGCTCGTGGCCGAGCACGCTGACGGTGGCGGTGTCCAGCCGCAGCAGCCCGCCGGCCGACGGCGGCAGGCCGACCCAGCGGGCGCCGAGCACCCGCAGGCTGTGGCCGTGCCCGACGAGAGCCACGGTGCCCCGGTCGAGCAGCGGGTGGACCTGGGCGAGCACCCGGTCGACGCGCTCGCCGACCTCGCTGGGGGACTCCCCGCCGGGGCAGCCGTCCGTCCAGAGGTTCCAGCTCGGGTGGTCGTCGTGGATGTCGGCGGTGGTGCGGCCCTCGTAGTCGCCGTAGTGCCACTCGGCGAGGTCGTCGTCGGTGCCGGTGACGGGGAGGCCGGCGAGTTGCGCGGTGCGCAGCGCCCGGGCCCGGGGGCTGGTGAAGACGGCGGCGACGTGCCGGCCGGCGAGGAACTCGCCGAGGGCGCGGGCCTGCCGTTCGCCGTCGGGGGTGAGCGGCAGGTCGGTGTACGAGGTGTGCCGGCGGCTGGCGCTCCAGGTGGTTTCGCCGTGCCGGATCAGCAGGATCTCTCCCATTCGTCCAGTCAACCAGAAGCCCGTCGCTCCCGTTCACCTAGTGTCCTAGGATGCCTTACGGGGTGTGCACCCCACCACACGGCACAGCCCAGGTTTCCACCCGCCGGGTCCGGGCACGCAGTCGGACGAGGGCGCGGAAGGCCCGGCCCGGCGCAGGAGCAGGGGAGGCCACATGAGCTTCACCGACAAGGCGAAGAACAAAGTCGAGCAGCTGACCGGCGCGGCCAAGGAGCGAATCGGCGACGTCACCGACAACGAGCGGCTGCGGGGCGAGGGCGCCACGCAGCAGAGCGACGCGCGTGCCCGGCAGGCCGGCGAGCGCATGAAGGAAGCCGGCCGCGACGCGAAGGACGCCTTCACCCGGTGACCCGTGTGCGATGACGGCCCCCGGCGCACATGCCGGGGGCCGTCACCTCGTCCGGGGGACCGGTCGTAGCTTCCAGCGAAGATGCAACGACTAGGCAATTGACCTTGGTTGGAAGGTCGCGGGCGTCGTGGGCGAGGCTGTCGTGGCAATTGTCATGGGGTGTCGACCGCGGACCTGGAGGTGGGTGCGACGGCAGGGATGACGGCGCGGTATTTGCCGCCGGCGTTCTGTTGCGGCGGCTCGCTGGCGCGCTCGATGGCGACGTGGCCGAGGCCGTGGCGGGCCAGCAGGTCGCGCATGCGGGTCTCGACCTGGCGCCAGAGGGCGTCGGAATCGGCGCCGGATGCGGGGAGCAGCCGGATACGCAGTGTGGTCGGCGCGGTCTGGACGATCTGGAACAGTTCCAGGCCGGGTACCGCTTCCAGCAGCGTGGCCAGCGGGAGTGGGGCGAGGACGACCGGCGCCTCTTCCCCCGCCCCGGCCCGGCGAGGGAAGGTGAGCAGGTCGGCGGCGCGGCCCTGGACGCGGACGGCCGGGCCGGGGTTGCCGCACGGGCAGGCGTCGGGGCGCGCGAGGACGGCGTCGCCGAGGTCGTAGCGCAGGATCGGCTGCACGTGGTTGGCCAGGTTGGTCAGCAGCACGGTATGCGACGGCTCGCCGGGCGTCACCGGCTGATGCTGTTCGTCGACGGGCTCGAGGATGGCCCAGTCGGCGTTGAGGTGCATCCAGCCTTCGGAGCAGCCGTAGCTGAGGAACGGGCACTCGTTGCAGGCGTAGCTGGTGCGCACCTTCGCCCTGAGCGCGGTCGCGATGCGCGCGTACTCCGGGGTGGGCAGGCCTTCGGCGCTGAGCGTCACGAGGGCGGGGTTGATGTGCAGCCGGCCTGCCTCGGCCTCGCTGGCCAGCAGCGCGCCGATGCTGGCGTACGGGGCCAGCACCGTCGGGCGGAACGCGTTGAGCTCGGCCACGAGGTCGTCCAGCGGCTGGTGCACGCTGAAGGCGGCGACGCGGGAGCGGCCGCGCAGGCGGGCAGCGGCCACGGTGGAGGCGAAGTGTTCGCCGACCGGCGCCACCAGCGCCATCCGGGCGCCGCCGCGCATGATGTGGGCCACGTCCCGGATGCTCAGCCAGCTGGCCAGCATCCGCGCCATCATCGCGGAGGTCACCGCGCCCGCGCGGGCGTCCTGCAGGAAGATGCCGTGCGTGCCGGTGGTGCCGGAGGTGGTGGTGAGCGTGTAGCGGCCGGCGAACGGCTCCCCGACGCGCGCGGGGTCGTCGGCGAACGCTCGCGCCTGCGCCAGGGTGATGGCCGGGTCGGTGACCCAGTCGTCGAAGGCGGCCATCAGCTCGCTCTTGGTTGTGGCCGGCAACAGGGCCACGTCGTTCGCCCCGGCCGGTAGGCCCCGGTACAGGTGCCGGTAGTAGGGCGAGTGGGTGCGCGCCCAGGCTACGAGCTCGGTCAGGCGGGCTCGCTGCCGGGCGGCCATCGCCTGCTCGCCGCCGGCCTTCGCGGAGCGGGCGTCGGCCAGCAGCCGCAACTTTGAGACCTTCATGTGCTGTGGTGTCCTTCCTCGTTGGCACCGTTGGTGGTGGCGCTGGACGTGGTGCGGTGGGCGACGGCAGGCAGGTAGTCGCCGCTGCTCCGGGGTGGCTTGCCGCTTGCCGGGGTGCAGGCCGTGCCGAGGCAGCTCGGTCAGGAACTCTTTGGCGGTGGACCGATCGCGTGATCGAACCGGGGCGCGGTAGGCGGGCCGGGCCGGCACCACCGTGGCTCCCCGGTCGGCCATCTGTTGTGGCCACCGTGCAGTCGGTCGGCTCGGGTGTGGCCGGGCCTGACCGGCCACCGTCTCCGTACCTGTCAGGTCGGGGACGGCTCCTACCGGCGGCCGGCGACCTTGGCGGGTTTGGCGGGTTTGGCGAGGCGGCCGATGCCGGGCAGGAACCGGCCCACCCGCGAGGCATAGGCGGCGTAGGCGGCGCCGTGCATGCGGGCGAGGTATGGCTCCTCCACCGCGCGGACCTGTAGCTGGATCGACACGACCAGGACCACGGTGGCGGCGAGGGAAATCGGATTCGGCACCATCAGGGCCAGTCCAAGGCTCGTCACGATCATCGCGGTGAAGATCGGGTTGCGGGCCAGCGCGAACGCGCCTCCGGTGACCAGGTCGGTACGTTCGCCAGGGTCGACCCCGACCCGCCACGAGGTGCCCATGCCTGTCTGCGCGGCCAGGGTGGCGATCACTCCGGCGACGGCGAGCAGCAGTCCGATGGTCCGCGTCGTGGGCCGGTCGAGAGTGTCGACCGGGTTCATGCCGGCGAGCGCGGCGACCGGGCCGGCTGTGCCGAGCAGCAGCGCGGCGACGAAGAGCAGTTTGGCCCACCAGCGCAGCGTGCCGGCCGGTCCGGCGTCCAGCCGCAGTCCCGTGTCGCCGGTGCGGCGCCACTGCGCGAGACTGCGCCACCCGAACGCCAGTCCGAGGGCGCACAGGTAGATCGGTAGGGCGATGGCGGCCATCGGCTCACTCCCTGCCGGCGCAGCAGTCGTCACCGCAGCCATGCACGGGCGCGGAGGGGGCGGTTACGGCGGATACTGTGGTGGCCGGTGCGCAGCAGTCGTTCCCGCGCCACACCTCGCGGCCTTCCTTCACCGCGACGGCGGCGATGACGAGGGCGGCGACCGGGTCGGCCCACCACCAGCCGAACAACGAGTTGACGGCGAGGCCGACCAGCAGCACCGCGGACAGGTAGGTACACAGCAGGGTCTGTTTGGAGTCGGCCACCGCCGAGGCGGAGCCGAGTTCACGGCCGGCGCGGCGCTGCACGGCCGACAGCACCGGCATCACGACCAAGGACAGCGCGGCCAGGATCAGGCCGACGGTGGAGTGCTCAGCTCGGTCGGCGCCGGTCAGAGCCCGCGCCGACTCCACCGTCACGTAGGCCGCGAGGGCGAAGAACGACACTGCGATGATCCGCAGCGTGGTGCGTTCGCGGCGTTCGTGGTCGGCGGCGGAGAACTGCCACGCCACGGCGGTCGCCGAGACGACCTCGATGACCGAGTCCAGCCCGAAGCCGATCAGTGCGGTCGACGACGCGAGAGTCCCCGCGGTGGTCGCCACCACCGCCTCGACGACGTTGTAGGTGATGGTCGCGGCGACCAGCAGCCGCACCCGCCGGGCAAGCACCGCCCGCCGGGTCGCCGGCGGCCCGGCGGACGCCAACCGGATCGGGGTGGCCATCAGCAGCATCCCTGCTCGGCTGCGACGGGACACGCCGCCGGATCCACCGCCAACACCAACCCGAGCAGGTCGCCCAGGGCATGGGCCAGCCGGGCGTCGGTCAGCTCGTAGCGGGTGTGCCGCCCCTCTGGAACGGCAACGACCAGCCCGCAGCCGCGCAGACACGCCAGATGGTTGGACAGGTTCTGTCGGCTGGTGCCCAGCACCTCGGCCAACTCCGCCGGATGCCCCGGCCCCTCGCGAAGCGCCAGCAGAAGCCGGGTCCGCACCGGATCAGACAAGGCATGGCCGAAGCGCGCCAGCACCTGTCCGTGCGTCAACGTCTCCACACCCGAACCATACAGCAGCCACTGTATTCAGCAAAGGCTGTACCGCGATGAGGGTGGATCATCAGGCGGCGAACACGTAATCGTTGGTTTTCGCCGGAAGCTACGGCCGGCCCCGGTGGGGCGCAGCTTCCGGCCCGGAGCAAGGTTGAGAAGCTGCGGCCTGATCTACGTGGTGTCCGGCCCGTAGCGTGCCATCCGTTCGCTGACGGTCGATGTCTGGGCGGTGCGGCGCCGGTGGTGATCAGCGCGGGTGCGCTCGTGCGGGTCGCCGACGGCCCGCCAGGAGGCGCCCATCGGCGGTTGCGCGCGAGCGTCGCCGCGACGCCACCGAGGCGAGTGTCAGGCCGGCTGCCACCGGCGAGCCGGCGTGGCAGTCGTCCGTGTGGCCGCCGGCCGCCGGTCCGGCCGGGGTGAGCGCGGGCGCGCAGCAGGTGTCACCGCGCCACGCTTCGCGGCCTTCCCTGACCGCCGCGGCGGCGATGACCAGCGCGGCGATCGGGGCGGCCCAGGGCCACTAGCAGCAGCCCTGCTCGTCGGAGTTCGGGCAGGCGGCCGGGTCTACCGTCAGTACGAGACCGAGCAGGTCCGCGAGGGCGTGCGCCAGCCGGGCGTCGGCCAGTTCGTACCGGGTGCGGCGGCCCTGCGGCACCGCGACCACGAGACCGCAGCCGCGCAGACACGAGAGGTGGTTCGACAGGTTCTGCCGGGTCGTGCCCAGCAGTTCGGCCAGTTCCGCTGGGTATCCCGGCCCGTCGCGCAGCGCCAGCAGCAGCCGCGCCCGGGTCGGGTCCGAGAGGGCATGACCGAAGCGGGCCAACACCTGTCCGTGCGTCAACGTCTCCACACCGTGGATAGTACATCTGATGGTGTACTGATCGAGGTGGCGGCCGTCTCGACGCGTACGGCACAGCGGGGTGAACCGTCGTGGCTTGGAGACGCGCCACCCCCGGAGCCGGTGTCGGCGCCGGGGGTGGCGGGGTGCGGGTGGGTCAGTCGTCGGCGCGGTGGTCGGCCCACCACTTCTGCCCGGTCTCGGGCAGGGTGTCGATCGGGTCGTAGTAGGCGTAGCGCTTGTTGAGCGCCTCGGTGTCGGCGGACTCGATCGAGGTGCGGTAGTTCTTGGTCCAGTAGGAGATGCCGCGCTCGCGGTCGTACTCGGTGAGCATGTGCACCCAGCGCTTGCCGACGAAGGGGACGTCGCAGACGATGCGCGGGGTGGCGTAGCCGGGCAGGTAGCCCATGATGTCGTGCTGGAGCTGCTGGGCGTGCCAGACCGGGACCCGCCAGTGCTCGGCGTTGGGGATCATGTCGCACATGTAGAAGTAGTACGGCAGGATGCCCGCCTCGCCCTGGAGGGCGAAGCAGAGGTCGAGCAGGTCGGGGGCGGTGGCGTTGACGCCGCGCATGAGCACGCCCTGGTTGCGGACGTCGCGGACGCCGACGTCGAGGGCGGTCTGGGCGGCCCTGGCGACCAGCGGGGTGAGCGACTGGGCGTGGTTGACGTGGGTGTGGATGGCCAGGTTGACGCCGCGGCGGGCGGCGGTGCGGGCGACGCGTTCGAGGCCCTCGACGACGTCGGGCTGGAGCCAGTGCTGGGGCAGGCCCATGAGCGCCTTGGTGGCGAGCCGGATGTCGCGGATGGTCTCGATCTCGAGCAGCCGCATCAGGTAGGACTCGAGGTTCTTCCAGGGCACGTTGGCCACGTCGCCGCCGGAGACGACGACGTCGCGGACGCCGGGGTGGGCCTTGAGGTAGCTGATGTGGGCGTCGTAGCGGTCGACGGGCTTGAGGGTGAGCTTGAGCTTGTCGACGGTGGGGGTGGAGTTGCCGACGAGGTCCATGCGGGTGCAGTGGCCGCAGTACTGCGGGCAGGTGGAGAGCAGTTCGGCGAGGACCTTGGTGGGGTAGCGGTGGGTGAGGCCCTCGGCGACCCACATGTCGTGTTCGTGCAGGGAGTCGCGGCTGGCGTACGGGTGGGAGGGCCAGTCGGTGCGCCGGTCGGAGGCGACGGGGATCATGTAGCGCCGGATGGGGTCGGCGAGCAGCGCCTCGGTGGTCATCGGGGCGAACGGGACCATGGTGTTGAGCATCTGCGGCGGCACCAGCATGGACATGGTGGCCAGGGCCTTCTGGTCGGCCTCGAGGTCGGCGTAGAAGGTCTCGTCGACGAGGTCGCCGAGCACGGTGCGTAGCTGCTTGATGTTCTTGACGCAGTTGACGCGCTGCCACTGCGCGTTCTCCCACTGGTCGCGGGTGACGTGGCGCCAGCCGGGGAAGCGGGTCCAGTCGGGTTCGACGAGGGGTGCGCGGCGGTATTCGTAGGGCTGTCCGGCGGTGGGGACCGCGACCGGCGCGGGGCGGGACGCTGGGATGGTCTCCACCGGTTGTGTCTGGGTCACGGCCCCTCCTCGGGTGGTGCGGTTGATCAGCGATTCCGAAGGCTACTGGAAAATATCCGGTGAAGAAATTAGTCTGCCGGAAGTTTTCCCGCTACGCGAGCCCTGGCCGGGGCTTCGGGCGGCTTGACAGGGGGTGGTCTGCGTGACGTCACCGGTGGGTCTGCACCGCGTTGTCGAACCGGCGGGGGTGCTGCCGCAGGCGGCGTGGCGGCTCGACGCGAGCCCGGAGATCGCGGCGAACGAGGTCCGCATCCGGGTGGAGCGGTTGAACCTCGACGCGGCGAGCTTCCGGCAGTTGTGGGAGAAGCACGGCGGTGACGGCGACGCGGTCCGCGCCGAGGTGCTGGAGATCGTGTCGACCCGGGGGAAGATGCAGAACCCGGTGACCGGTTCCGGCGGGATGCTGATCGGCACGGTGGAGGAGGCGGGGCGGCGTTCCCCGCTGGGGTTGAAGGCGGGGGAGCGGGTGGCGACGCTGGTGTCGCTGACGCTGACGCCGCTGACGATCCTCGACGGTCTGGCGCGGTGGGACGGGCGCAGCGAGCAGGTGCCGTGCGACGGGTACGCGATCCTGTTCGCCCGGTCGATCGCGGCGGTGCTGCCGGCGGACCTGGACCCGCAGTTGTCCCTGGCGGTGCTGGACGTGTGCGGGGCGCCGGCGTTGACCTCGCGGGTGGTGGCGCGGCACGTGGCGGACCGGGAGCGGGCTGGGGACACGTCGCCGGTGCGGGTGGCGGTGATCGGCGGCGCGGGCAAGAGCGGGTCGTTGTCCCTCGCGGCGGCGCGGCGGGCGGGCGCCGGCCGTACGGTCGGGGTGGTGCCGGTGGCGGCGGAGCGGGACGCGCTGACGGCGGCGGGTCTGGCGGACGCGGTGGCGTTGGCCGACGCGCGGGATCCGGTGGCGTTGTCGTCGGCGGTGACCACGGCGCTGGGTGCGCCGGCCGACGTGACGGTGGTCTGCGTGGACGTGCCGGGTTGTGAGCACGGGGCGGTGCTGGCGACCGCGGACGGCGGCACGGTGATCTTCTTCTCGATGGCGACGAGTTTCGCGGCGGCGGCGTTGGGCGCGGAGGGTCTGGCGGCGGACGTGACGATGCTGGTGGGCAACGGCTACGTGCCGGGGCACGCGGAGCTGGCGTTGGGGTTGTTGCGGTCGGAGCCGGGGGTCCGGGCGCTGTTCGAGTCGCGGTTGGCGGCAGACTGAGTGTCATGACGAACCCCTCGACTCTGTACCGCGGCGGCGTGCTGCACTGTCCGGCCGATCCGAGTGCGACGGCCCTGTTGGTGACCGACGGCAGGATCTCGTGGTTGGGGGCGGACGCGGACGCGCCGGCGGCCGACCGGGTGGTGGACCTGGACGGGGCGTTGGTGACGCCGGCGTTCGTGGATTCGCACGTCCACGCGACCGACACGGGGTTGGCGTTGTCGGGGCTGGACCTGTCGGCGGTGCGGTCGGCGGGGGAGTTGCTGGACGCGGTGGCGGCGTTCGCGGCGGGGTTGCCGTCGGACGCGGTGGTGCTGGGGCACGGGTGGGACGAGTCGAGTTGGCCGGTGCCGGAGCTGCCGGACGCGGCGACGCTGGATCGGGCGGCCGGGGGCCGGCGGGTGTACCTGTCGCAGGCGTCGATCCATTCGGCGTTGGTGTCGGCGGCGCTGCTGGCGGCGTGTCCGCAGGCGGCGGCGTCGGCGGGGTTCGACCCGTCGGGTTGGTTGCGGCGTGACGCGCACCACGTGGTGCGGGCGGCGGCGTTCGCGTCGGTGACGCGCGCGCAGCGGGTGGCGGCGCAGCGGGCGGCGTTGGCGCACGCGGCGTCGCTGGGCATCGCGGCGGTGCACGAGTGCGGTGGGCCGGAGATCTCCGACGAGGAGGACTTCACGGGCCTGCTGGCGTTGTCGGGCGACGGCGTGGCGGAGGTGTACGGGTACTGGGGCGAGCTGCTGGGTGCGGCACGGGCCCGGGAGTTGGGCGCGGTCGGGGCGGGCGGTGACCTGTTCGCCGACGGGGCGTTGGGCTCGCGTACGGCGCATGTGTCGCGGGACTACCTGGACGGCGACGGGGGCTGCGGGCACGGGTACGTCTCGGCGGAGCAGGTGCGGGATCATCTGTTGGACTGCGCGGCGCACGGGATGCAGGGCGGGTTCCACGCGATCGGTGACGCGGCGATCTCGACGGTGCTGGAGGGTTTCGCGGGCGCGGCGGAGAAGCTGGGCACGGATCGGGTGCGGGCGGCGCGGCACCGGGTGGAGCACGCGGAGATCATGAACAAGCGGCTGATCGCCGGGTTCGTGGAGTACGGCATCGTGGCGAGCATGCAGCCGGCGTTCGACCGGTTGTGGGGCGGTGCGGGCCGGATGTACGAGTCGCGGTTGGGTCTGGACCGGTCGTTGGAGTCGAACCCGATGGGGGCGATGCACGGGGTCGGGGTGGCGTTGGCGTTCGGGTCGGATTCGCCGGTGACGCCGTTGGATCCGTGGGGTTCGGTGCGGGCGGCGGTGTGGCACCACAATCCGACGCAGCGGATGAGTGTGCGGGCGGCGTTCGCGGCGCACACGCGTGGCGGGTGGCGGGCGGTGCACCTGGACAACGAGGGTGTGTTGGCGTTGGGGGCGCCGGCGACGTTCGCGGTGTGGTCGACGCCGGCGGGGGTGGAGCGGGGTCTGCCGGTGTTGTTGGCCGAGGACCTCGAGGCGCGGGGTCCGGAGGATCCGACGCCGTTGCCGGTGTGTCGGCGCACGGTGCTGCGTGGTGACGTGATCTACGAGGAAGGGTCGGCGTGAGCGAGCGTGGCGGGTGGTTCGGTGGGGGCGCGGGTCGCGTCGTCGCCGGCCGGAGTGAGGTGACGGTGTGACGGGCAAGCTTGACCTGGATCCGCGGTTGGTGACGCGGGCGCGGGAGTTGGCGCGCCGCGCCGGGCAGCCGGTGGTGGATCTGGCGCGCAGCCACACGACGGTGTCGGTGGAGCGGGCGGTGCTGCGGTTGGCGGGGGTGACCGGCGCCGACCCGGACGGCATTCCGTGGGTGAACCGGCTCGTCGACGCGGTGGTCGCGGACGTCGGGTTGGGGCACGGGGTGGCGGTGCCGGTGTTCGACGCCATGGCGCGGGAGCAGATCGCCGACGTGACGTTGCTGGCGCAGAAGGCGGCGGCGGGGTCGGTGCGGTTCGAGGTGCCGTCGGGGAAGGCGGCCACGGCGGCGCGCAAGGCGGCGCGCAAGGCCGTGGCGGCCGGAATCCGGCTGGTCGACCGGCGCCGCGTCGAGCGGGACCGTCTGGTCAAGCGGTACGGGGATCCGAAGCAGCGGCCGTGGATCTACCTGATCGTGGCGACGGGCGACATCTACGAGGACATTCCGCAGGCGCAGGCGGCGGCGCGGGCGGGTGCGGACATCATCGCGGTGATCCGGTCGACAGGGCAGTCGCTGCTGGACTACGTGCCGGAGGGCGCGACCCGGGAGGGGTTCGCCGGCACGTACGCGACGCAGGAGAACTTCCGGCTGATGCGGGCGGCGTTGGACGAGTCGTCGAAGGAACTGGGCCGGTACGTGCGGCTGACGAACTACGCGTCGGGGCTGTGCATGCCGGAGATGGCGACTCTGGCGGGCCTGGAACGGCTCGACATGATGTTGAACGACTCGATGTACGGGATCCTGTTCCGCGACATCAACCCGATCCGCACGTTCGTGGACCAGCGGTTCTCGCGGCAGGTACACGCGCGGGCGGGGATCATCATCAACACCGGTGAGGACAACTACCTGACCACCGCCGACGCGGTGGACGAGGCGCACACGGTGACGGTGTCGCAGCTGCTGAACGAGTTCTTCGCGCACGAGGCGGGGCTGCAGGACTGGCAGTTGGGCCTGGGGCACGCGTTCGAGATCAACCCGGATGTGCCGGGGTCGTTCCGGTTGGAGTTGGCGCACGCGCTGCTGGCGCGGGAGTTGTTCCCGGACGCGCCGCTGAAGTGGATGCCGCCGACGAAGCACATGACGGGGGACGTGTTCCGGGGGAACCTGCTGGACGGGTTCTTCAACCTGGTGGGCACGATGACGGGTCAGGGGATCCTGCTGGTGGGGATGATGACCGAGGCGGTGGTGACGCCGTGGTTGTCGGACCGGGACATCGCGCTGCAGAACGTGCGGTACGTGCTGGGCGCGGCCGGTGGGCTGCACGAGGATTTCGTGCCGGCGCCGGGCGGGTTCATCCAGCAGCGGGCCAACCAGGTGCTCGGTGAGGCGGTGGATCTGCTGGAGCGCATCGGGGACCAGTCGCTGTTGACGGCGATCGCCGAGGGCACGTTCGGGATCATGAAGCGTCCGGCTGACCGGGGCAAGGGTCTGGCGGGGGTGGCCGCGCACGAGGCCGACTACTTCAACCCGGCCACGGAGATCCTGGAAGGGGATGCGGCGTGAGCGCCGTCGAGGTCGGCGCGGTGGCGCCGGGCGGCGGGGCCGCCGAGAAGAAGATCGTGCGGCCGTACGGGGACACCACCGGCGACGGCATGGTGCAGGTGTCGTTCACGTTGCCGGTGCCGCACGACAAGCGGGCCGAGGGCGCGGCGGTGCAGTTGGCGAACAAGATGGGCATCGACCCGGCGATGCTGGTGCACGCCAAGCCGATGAGTGAAGGTTTCACCTTCTTCGTGGTGTACGGGCGGGTGAACCACCTGGTGGACCTGTCGGCGGTGCAGGTGGTGGAGCGTGACTTCCCGCTGCTGTCGGCCAAGGAGGTCAACGCGGTGGTGAAGCAGCGGTTGCGGCGCAAGTTGTCCGTGGTGGGGGCGTGCATCGGCACGGACGCACACACCGTGGGCATCGACGCGATCCTCAACGTGAAGGGCATCGCGGGAGAGAAGGGCCTGGAGTACTACCGGGAGTTGAAGGTCACCAACCTGGGTGCGCAGGTGAGCGTGCCGGAGCTGGTGGAGGCGGCCCGGGCGGAGAAGGCCGACGCGGTGCTGGTGTCGCAGGTGGTGACGCAGCGCGACGCGCACCTGCACAACACGCGGGAGATGTCGGCGGCGTTCCGGGAGGCGATGCCGGCGGGACGCCGGCCGCTGCTGATCGTGGGTGGGCCGCGGTTCGACGAGACGATGGCCGGCGAGTTGGGCGTGGACCGGATCTTCGGCCGGGGCACCACGCCGGGCGAGGTGGCGAGCTATCTGGTGCACGCGTTGATCACGGAGAAGAAGGCGAAGGCATGAGTGATTCCCGGGTCGGTCTGACCGTCACCCACCGGCGGTATGTGCCCTACTCGCACGCCCACTACGCGGGCAACCTGGTCGACGGGGCGTACGCGTTGGGGTTGTTCGGGGACGTGGCGACGGAGGTGTGCATCCGCACCGACGGCGACGAGGGGTTGTTCGCGTCGTACTCGGACGTGCAGTTCCGCGGCGCCATGCGGGCCGGGGACGTGTTGGAGGTGACGGCGACGGTGACCCGGGTGGGCACCCGCAGCCGCACGATCGACTTCGAGGCGCGGGTGGTGTGCCGGGGCCGCCCGGACCGGGGCGAGTCGGCGGCGGAGGTCCTCGACGAACCGATCGTGGCGGTCACCGCGACCGGCACGGTGGTCGTCCCGCCGGCGGCGTGAGGCACGCGGTCTGCGCCGACGTCGGGTCCACGTACACGAAGGTGGCGGTGGTGGACCTCGACGGCGGCGCGCTGGTCGCGGCGGCGACGGCGCCCACGACGGTGGGCACGGACGTGCTGCACGGCCTGGACGCCGCGGTCGGGGCGGCCACGGCCGGCCTGCCGGTGGGTGACGTGCCGTGGTACGTGTGCTCGTCGGCCGGTGGTGGGCTGCGGCTGGCCGTGGTGGGCTACGAGCATCTGGTGACCGCGCAGGCGGGCCGGCGGGTGGGTCTGTCGGCGGGCGCGAACGTGGTGCACGTGGCGGCGGGGCGGCTCGGCGCGGCGGAGCTGGCGGGGCTGCGGGCGGCCCGCCCGGACGTGGTGCTGCTGGTCGGCGGCACCGACGGCGGTGACGCCGAGACGTTGACGCACAACGCGACCCGGCTGGCGAAGGCCCGCTGGCGGGTGCCGGTGGTCCTCGCGGGCAACGTCGACGTCCGCGACGACCTGCACGCCCTGCTGGCCGGCGCGGGGGTGCCGGTGACGGTGGCCGACAACGTGCTGCCCCGCATCGGGGTCCTGGCGCCGGCGTCGGCGCGGGCGGCGATCCGGGAGGTGTTCCTGCGGCACGTCATCGGCGGGAAGCGGCTGTCGCGGGGGCCCCGGTTCGCGCGGCTGGTGCGGGCGGCCACGCCCGACGCGGTCCTGACCGGCGTGGAGGTGCTCGCCGACGCCCTCGGCGGTGACCTGGTGGTGGTGGACGTCGGTGGCGCCACCACCGACGTGTACTCGGTGTTGACGCCCGACGAGCGGGCCAGCGGGCCGGGCCGGGAGGTGGCGGGTTCGCTGTGGCGGGCCCGGACCGTGGAGGGGGACCTGGGCATGCGGTGGAGCGCGCCGGGGGTGGTGCGGGCCGCCGTCGAGGAGCGGCTGCTGAGCGACGCCGAGGGCGACGACCTGGCGGCCGCGGCGGTGGTGCGCGCCGACGACCCGGGGTTCCTGCCCGCGGGGGACGTCGACCGGGCCGTGGACGCCCGGATCGCGGCCCTGGCGGCGACGGTGGCGTTGCGGCGGCACGCCCGGGGCGCGGCGACGGGTGAGCGGGCCGGCCGGGACCTGCGGGACGTGCGGCTGCTCGTCGGTTCCGGTGGGGTGCTGCGGCACGCCGCGCCGGCCGACGCGGCGGGTGTGCTCTCCGCGGTGTTGACCGACCACGCGGGCGGGTGGCCGCTGCCGCGTGCCGCCCGGCCGGTCGTGGACACCGACTACGTGCTGGCCGCCGGTGGGTTGCTCGCCGCCGAGCATCCAGCGGCGGCGGGGGCGCTGCTGCGTCGCCACCTGGCCACGGATTGAGACTCGCCGACGCGACACGCCGTGTTGCAACACACGACAGGCCCGGGTGGGTTGACAGCGGCGGGGGTCCACGCCGTACCGTCTTTGAGTCCTACTACGGGAAGCGGCTGTTGTTCGCTTCGTCCCTTCGTCCGCTGGCCGAGCGACATGTGCAGTGCGTCGCGGCGGCCAGGTCCAGCGGGCGGGGGTCGGCGGGGCGGCGCGAACCGGCCGCGGTTACCGGTGTACGGGCAGGGTGAGGTGCACGGCCAGTAGACAACGGCCAGGCGGGGGCAGCCAGTCCGCGTCGGGTCGGTCCGAAGGTCGGCGTAGCTCGTTCTCGCCCCACCGGCCGGGAAGGGCCTGGGAGCATCGGGGCGCGGCGCAAGCCGCGCCCCGATTTTCGTCGCTGCGGCCAGGCGTCGTTCAGCGGGCGGATCCTGTGCCGCCGGCCCGGTGTCGCCTGCCGGCCGGGACGGGCTTGCAGTGGGCGATGCAGGTCGAAACGGCGGTCGGCGTTGCCCGGCTCGATCTGACCACTGGGTCTCAGCGGTCGGCGGGTGGGGCCTGGGTCCGGTAGGCGTCGAGTTGGTCGGCGAGGCGTCGCGGCTGGCTCAGCGCGATCAGGTGCCCGCCGGGCAGCACGTCCACGTCGACGCCGAGGCGTTCGCGGGCCAGGCGGCGCTGGAAGTCGGCGGGGAAGAACCGGTCGTCGCGGCCGGTGACCACCCGGGTGGGCACGTCGGGCCAGCGGCGCAGCGGGTTGGGGCGGGTGAACACCGCCGGCGACTCGTCGGGCGCGTCGGCGGCGGTGAGGCGCGCCACCACCGGCTCGGGGACGTCGTGGAAGAAGTCCACCGCCAGGTCGACGTGGTCGCCGGGGGTGCGGCCCTGCGCGACGGCGTGGTCGGCGCGGGCCTGCGCGTGCCCGGTGGCCGCCCACCACTGCCCGGCCGTCTCGCCGGGGGCGGGGATCATCGGGTTGACCAGGACGACCGTCGTCACCCGCGGGTCGTCGGCGACCAGTGGGGCGGTGAACGCGCCGAGGGACTGCGCGACCAGCACCACCCGGTGCCGGTCGCCGATCGCGGCGCGGACGGTGGCGGCGTACTCGGGCAGCGCGGCGGTGTCGTCGGCGGCGGGCAGGTCCACGGCGACCGCCTCGCGGCCGCGGCGGCGCAGCTCGTCGACGAGCAGGTGCCAGTAGTCGGCGCTGCCGCCCGCGCCGGGGATCAGCACGTAGGTCACGACCGGCCCCGGGCGGCGACGTTCCCGGCGGTGCCGCCGCCGAGGAAGCGGGTGGTGAAGGCCAGCTCGTCGCCGGTGAGGTGGAACAGCATCGGCAGCACCCGGGGCGTGCCGTCGGGCGCGACGTGGGCGACGCGGGCCAGCTCCGTGGAGGCCAGCAGTCGCCGCGCCACCGGATGGTCGAGCAGTCGTACGTCGCCCTGCGGCAGGGCGGTGGTCGCGGTCACGGGGCCTCCCTCAAAATCGTCGCTCCTACATTAGGAGTGCTCGCTTCGTTCGGGCAAGCACCACGGCTACGCTGGGCGGGTGCGTTCCTACGACGATCTGTGCGGGCTGGCCCGCGCGCTGGCCGTGGTCGGCGAACGCTGGGCGCTGCTGGTCGTCCGGGAGCTGCTGCTCGGCCCGAAACGCTTCTCCGACCTCAGCCGTGGCCTGCCCACGATGAGCCAGAACGTGCTGTCCGCGCGGCTGCGCGAGCTGGAACGGGCCGGCGTGGTGACCCGCCGCACCCTCGGCCCCCCGGCCAGCGCCCGCGTGTACGAACTCACCCCGCGCGGCCGGGAGTTGGAGGAGAGCCTGCTGGCGCTGGGCCGGTGGGGCAGCAGGCAGCCGCTGCCCGCCACCGGCCGGTTGAGCGTCGACGCCCTGATGCTCGCCCTGCGCACCACGTACGACCCGGGCCCCGCCGGCGGGCCGGCGGCGCCGGTGGCGCTGCGGTTGGGCGCCGACCGGTTCGTCGCCGAGGCCGACCGGGCCGGGCTGCGGATCAGCCGGGACGGCGGCGAGCGCTGCGCCGCCGTCGTCGACACCGACCCGCGCACCCTGCTGGAGGTCGTGTTCGGCTACCGGCCCCGCGACGAGGCGGAACACCACGGTGCGCTGCGCGTCACCGGCGAGCGGCGGGTCGCCGAGCGATTCCTCGGCTGCTTCACCCGCCCGGTCGCCACCGGCGACGCCGGTGCCGCGCCGGCCGCCGGGTAGCCTTCCGCTCTGTGATCGAGGTGAGGTGCCCGTGACGACCGTGGACAGCAGCCAGCCGCGTGCCGACGCCCCGCGCGTGCCCGACGTGGCGCCGCGGGCGCTGCCGCTGCGGGTGGCCGCGCCGATGGCGGTGGCCGCCGGGCTGGCGCTGCTGGCGGCGTTCCCCCCGTACGGGGTGTGGCCGCTCGCGCCGGTCGGCGTGGCGCTGCTGGCCGCGGCGACGCACCGCCGCCGCGTCCGGGCCGGCGCCGGGCTGGGCTTCCTGACCGGGGTGGCGCTGTTCGCGCCGCTGCTGAGCTGGACGAACCTGCACACCGGTTACCTGCCGTGGACGCTGCTGTCGCTGCTGCAGGCCGCCTACCTGGCGCTGCTGGGCGCGGCGAGCGCGTACGCCTCCCCACTGGCCGACCGCCTGCGGTGGGCCTGGCCGGCGCTGACGGGCGTGCTGTGGGTGGGGCAGGAGGCGCTGCGCGACCGCACCCCGTTCGGCGGGTTCCCGTGGGGGCGGCTGGCGTTCAGCCAGGACGACTCGCCGCTGCTGCGGCTGGCCGCGCTGGGCGGCGCGCCGCTGGTGACGTTCGCGGTGGCGCTGACCGGGGGGCTGCTCGTCGCGGCGCTGTGGCGGCCGTGGGACGGACGGCGGCGGTGGGCGCCGATCGCCGGGCTGACCGCCGGCGCGGTCGCGGTGCCCGTCGCCGGGCTGCTGGTGCCGGTGGCCGCCGCCGGGGGCGGCGACACCGTCACCGTGGCGATCGTGCAGGGCAACGTGCCCCGGCTGGGGCTGGACTTCAACGCCCAACGCAAGGCGGTGCTCGGCAACCACGTCGACGCCACCGTCGAGCTGGCCGAGCAGGTCGCCGCCGGCGGCCAGCGCCGCCCCGACCTGGTGGTGTGGCCGGAGAACGCCAGCGACATCGACCCGCTGCGCGACGCCGACGCCGGCGCCCTGATCTCCCGGGCCGCCGACGCGATCGGCGCGCCGATCCTGGTCGGCGCGGTGCTGCGCGGCCCCGGCGACGGCGAGGTCCGCAACGCCGGCATCCTCTGGCGGCCCGGCACCGGCCCCGACCTGGGGCAGGTCTACATCAAGCGGCACCCGGTGCCGTTCGCCGAGTACGTGCCGATGCGCGACCTCGCCCGGATGGTCAGCAAGCAGGTGGACCGGGTGCGGGCCGACTTCGTGCCCGGCACCGAGCCGGGCGTGCTGCGCACCGGCCCGGCCGTGCTCGGCGACGTGATCTGCTTCGAGGTCGCCTACGACGAGGTGGTCCGCGACACCGTCACCGGCGGGGCGCAGCTGCTGGTGGTGCAGACCAACAACGCCACCTTCGACGTGGCGGAGGCGCGGCAGCAGCTGGCCATGGTGCGGCTGCGGGCGGTCGAGCACGGCCGGCCGGCGTTGATGGCCTCCACGGTCGGAGTGTCCGGGTTCGTTGCCCCCGACGGGCGGGTAAGCGACGCCACCGGGTTCAACACCCGCGCGGTCGTGGTGCGGCAGCTGCGCCTGGACGACGGGCGCACCCTGGCCACCCGGGTCGGCCTGTGGCCGGAGGCGGCGCTGGCCACCCTGGCGGTGGCGGCCCTGGTCGGCGCGGCCGTGCTGCGCCGCCGGCACCGCGCCGGATGACACCAGCCGGCAATCCGGCGGAGGGGAAGCGACGGTGGGCGAGACGACCGACACCCGAGGGCCACGCGCCGGCCACCCCGGGCTGGGTCGGGTGCTCGTGGTGATCCCGACCTACGACGAGGCCGACAACGTGGCGTCGATCGTGGCGCGTGTGCGCCGCGCCGCCCCGGCCGTGGAGATCCTCGTCGCCGACGACAACAGCCCCGACGGCACCGGCGCGGTCGCCGACGCCCTGGCCGCCGCCGACCCGCACGTGCACGTGCTGCACCGCGAGGGCAAGCAGGGCCTCGGCGCGGCGTACCTGGCGGGGTTCGCGTGGGCCCGCGAGCGTGGTTTCGACGCCGTGGTGGAGATGGACGCCGACGGCTCGCACGCCCCCGAGGACCTGCCCACGCTGCTGGCGGCCGCCCGCGACGCCGACGTGGTGATCGGCTCCCGGTGGACCACCGGCGCGCGGGTGGTGAACTGGCCGCTGCGGCGGCTGCTGCTGTCGCGCTGCGGCAACCTGTACGCGCGGCTGGCGCTGGGCATGCCGGTGTCCGACGCCACCGGCGGCTACCGGGTGTACCGGCTGTCCGCCCTGGACGAGATCGACCTGGGGTCGGTGTGTTCGCAGGGCTACTCGTTCCAGGTGGAGCTGTCGCGGCTGGCGCACCAGGCCGGGGCGCGCATCGTCGAGGTGCCGATCACGTTCGCCGAGCGGGAACGCGGCAGCAGCAAGATGAGCCCGCTGATCGTGGCGGAGGCGCTGTGGCGGATCACCGCATGGGGTCTGCAGGATCGGCGGCTGGCGGTGCGGCGGGGCCTGCACGGCACCCCCGACGGTCAGGTGCGGTGGCCCTGAGCGTCGGCGTGTCATGCTGGACGCAGTGCCTGCGCGGACCGACCGCGCCGCGGATGGCGGATGAGGTGAGATGCGCCGAGGACTGAGGTACGTGCCGCTGGGCCTGTTGCTGGCGGTGCTGCTGGAGCTGGCGGTGTTCGTCGTGGTGGGCCGGGCGATCGGGTTCGGCTCGGCGCTGCTGGCGGTGTTCGCGGTGTCGCTGCTCGGGCTGGTGCTGCTGCGCCGGGAGGGGATGCGCGCCTGGCGTGGCTTCCGGACCGCCGCGGAGGCCGGCCAGCCGCCGGGTCGGCAGGTCACCGACGGTCTCGTCGGGCTGGTCGGCGCGCTGCTGCTGGCGACCCCCGGCCTGGTCAGTGGCCTGGTGGGGTTGTTGCTGCTGGTGCCGCCGGTGCGTCGGCTGGCCCGCGGCGGGGTGCAGCGTGCCGCGGAGCGCCGGGTGTCGTCGATGGTCGCCGGTGACCTGTTCGGGCCCCGCCGGGTGCGGGTGCGCCGGGGCGCCCCGCAGCCCACGCCGCGCCCGACGGCCGAGCCGCCGCCGACCGTGGTCGACGGGGGCCGGGCCATCGAGGGCGAGATCGTCGAGCCCGGCCGGAACTGATCCGGGCACCGGACTCATCCCGGACACGACGGCCGTAACGGGCCCGAGGCCGGCCGGCGGCATCGTCTCCAAGGACTCCGAGCCGCAACGGGCCGGGGGCGGACGCGGCGGCCGCAACGAGCCCGGACACCACGGCGCCCCGGGAGTGTGGCTCCCGGGGCGCCGTGGTGTGTGCGGTGCGGGTCAGGCGCGGCCGCGGCGGGTGCGAACCTCCTGCAACCGCTCGGCGAGGATGTCCTCCAGCTCGGCGATGGAGCGCCGCTCCAGCAGCATGTCCCAGTGGGTACGCGGCGGCTTGGCCTTCTTCTGCTCCGGCTCGCTGCCGTCGACCAGCCGGGCGACGCTGCCGTCGAACTTGCACTCCCAGGTCGTGGGGACCTCGGCGTCGACGGCGAACGGCACCTCGAACTGGTGACCCTTGGCGCAGAGGTACTCGCGGGTCTGACGCGGCGCGAGCTCCGTGTTGCGGTCGGATTCGTAGCTCACCGCGCCCAGACGGCTTCCGCGCAGCATACGCTCGCCCATGATCGACTTCCCCTCGTTGGTGGTGCTGGTCTTCTCTGTGTAACGGTCCGTTCCCGCCGGGCCATTCCCGCCCGGGGCGCTGCCGCGCCGTCGGGCGAGCCTGAACCAGGGTAGCCGGCCATGCCAGCCGCCCGGCGGGGTCGTCCCCGGCCGGGTCGGTTGGGTGGAGTGTTTCCGTTGCCAACGGGGATGTTAACCGCCCGAGTGGAGCGGAGGTTTGCGATGGTGGGTGACGCGCCGGTGCAGTCCCGTCCGCCCTCCGGGCGGACGTTCTTCGGGCACCCGCGGGCGCTGTCCACCCTCTTCCTCACCGAGATGTGGGAACGGTTCAGCTTCTACGGCATGCGGGCGATCCTGGTGCTGTACCTGACCGCGTCCGTGGCCGACGACGGGCAGGCGATGGGCGAGGCCAGCGCCAGTGCCGTCTACGGCACCTACAACGCGATGGTCTACCTGATGGCGCTGCCGGGCGGCTGGGTCGCCGACCGGCTCATCGGCGCCCGCCGCAGCGTCCTGTGGGGCGGGGTCGTCATCGCCGCCGGGCACTACGTGATGGCGATCCCGACGCGGTGGAGCGTCTTCGCGGGCATGACGCTGATCGTCGTCGGCACGGGCCTGCTCAAGCCCAACATCTCGACGATGGTCGGCGACCTCTACGACCGGGACTCCCCGCGCCGCGACGCCGGCTTCTCGATCTTCTACATGGGCATCAACATCGGGGGGTTCGCCGCCCCACTGGTCACCGGCTTCCTCGGCGAGAAGGTCAACTGGCATCTGGGCTTCGGGGCCGCCGCGATCGGCATGACCTTCGGCGTGCTGCAGTACGTGCTGGGCCGGCGCAACCTCGGCGACGCGGGCGCGCGGCCCGCCGACCCGCTGCTCGGCGCCGACCGCCGCCGCGCGCTGACCCGCGTCGGCGCGGTCGCCGCCCTGGTCGTGCTCGCGGTCGTCGTCCTCGCCGTGGCCGGGGCGTTCACCGTCGACACCGTGGTCAACCTGCTCGCCGCCGCCACCGTACTGATCACCGTCGGGTACTTCGTGCGGATCATGGTGGACCGGGAGCTGAGCGCCACCGAACGCAGCCGGATGAAGGCGTACGTGTGGCTGTTCGTCTTCGCCGCCGCGTTCTGGCTGATCTACGACCAGGCCGGGTCGGTGCTGAACATCTTCGCCGCCGACAACACCGACCGCGACGTCGCCGGGTTCACCTTCCCCGCGTCGTGGCTTCAGTCGGTCAACCCGATCCTGATCATCATCGGGGCGCCGCTGTTCGCGCTGCTCTGGCTGCGGCTGGGCCACCGGGTCTCCACCCCGGTGAAGTTCGCGGTGGGCCTGGTGCTCAACGGCCTGTCGTTCGTGCTGATGGCCGCCGCCGCCCAGGCCGCCGTCGGCGGCGACCTGGTCTCGCCGTGGTGGCTCGTGGCCGTGTACGCCATCCAGGTCGCCGGCGAGCTGTCGCTGAGCCCCGTCGGCCTGTCCGCCACCACCAAGCTGGCGCCGGTCAAGTACGCCAGCCAGATGATGGGGCTGTGGTTCCTCGCCACCGCCGTCGGCGACGCGATCGGCGGGCAGGTGGCCCGGCTCGCCGACACCTGGCCCGAGCCGACGTACTTTCTCACCTTCGGCCTGGCCTCGGCGGCCCTCGGGCTCGGCGCGGTGATGTTCGCCCGGCACATCCGCGCCCTGATGGCCGGCATCCACTGACCCGGGCGGCGGGGCCGTGCCCGTGCCGTCGCGGCAGGCCCGCCGGGCGCCGCCTGACCCGCCGCCGCACGCCCGGGCCCGGCGCGGCCGGGACCGGGTGTGCGGCGGCGGGTCAGGCGGCCGGGGTCGGGGGCAGCGGCAGCGGCAGGCCGGGCAGCCCGTCGATGCTGCGGGCGACGTGCTCCTTGCCGGCGAAGTAGTCGCTCAGCGAGGCGTCGTCCTCCCGGGCGAACCGCTTGCCGTGCAGGTCCCGGTCGGCGTCGTAGGTCATGAACGGCACCGCGTAGCCGCAGGTGTCGCGGATCAGTTCGGCGCGCACCACGACGATCGCCCGCAGGCCGTGCACGCTGGCGTCGACGTCCGGGAAGTGGCCCATCAGCTCGGCCCAGCGGGGGTCGTCGCGGAACACCGGCTCGCCGCGCCCGTGCACCCGGACGATGTTCGGCGGCCCCTGGAACGCGCACCACATCAGCGTGATCCGGCCGTTCTCCCGCAGGTGCGCGATCGTCTCGGCGTTGCTGCCGGCGAAGTCCAGGTACGCCACGGTGTGCGCGTCGAGCACCGCCCAGGAGCCGCGTAGGCCCTTGGGGGATAGGTTGATGGTGCCGTCGCCGGACAGCGGCGCGGTGGCGGTGAAGAACAGCGGCTGCTCCTCGATGAAGGTGCGCAGCCGGCCCTCGATGCGTTCGTGTGTCTTTCCCACCCGGCCATCATCGTCCCGTCGCGACTGTCGCCGTTGCCCTGCGGTCGGTGGCGTCCCACCCCCCGGACACCGCCGTCCCCGCCCGGACGACGGGCGCGCCCCCCACCCGGGAGAGGCGTGCCGGCCCCGCCGGAGCCGGGCCGGCCCGGACTGTCGGCCAGTCGGGCCGGCGCAGACCGTCGGCTCGTCGGGACGGTTCAGGTGGTCGGCGGGCCCGCGTCGCGGGGGCCGAGGTGGGCCAGGGCGGCGGCGAGGTGGCCCACCTGCTCGGCGAGCTGGGCCACCCGCCGGTGCGCCTCGTCGCGGTCGGTCTCGGCGGCGCGCAGCCGTACCGCCAGCTCGTCGAGCCGGCCCTGCGCGGCGGTCGCGGCGTCCCGCGCGGCGGCCAGCTCCGCGCCCAGCGTGTCGTGGCGGCCGGCGAGCGCCGCCAGGTCCGCGCGGGCGCGGTCGGCCTCCGCCCCGGCCTGCGCGCGCGCCGCCTCGGCCTCCTGCCGGGCCCGCGCCGCCTCGGCGGCCGTCGTCCGGGCCGCGGCGGCCTCGGCCCGCGCCTGCTCGGCCTGTTCGCGCGCCTGCTCGGCCTGTTCGCGGGCCGCCTCGGCGTCGGCGTGCAGGCGCTGCGCCCGGTCGAGCGCCTCGGCGGCGTCGCGGGCCGCCCGGTCGGCGTCGCCGCGGGCGGCGTCCCGCTCGCCCGTCAGGTCGGCGGCCCGGCGGCGCTCCGCGTCCAGGTCGGCGCGCAGGGCACGCAGCTCGTGGCGGGCCGCGTCGCGGTCGCGTTCGGCCTGTGTCCGCAACGCCTCCGCGGCGCTGGCCTGCCGGCGGGCCTCGTCGCGGGCCGCCTCGGCCCGGTCGGCGCGCTCGGCCGCCGTCGTGGCCTGCTCGGCGGCGCGTCGGGCCTCCTCGCGGGCGGTGTCCCGCTCGGCGGCGGCCGACCGGGCCTCCTCGCGGGCCCGGACGGCCGCCGCGGCGGCGTCCTCGGCGTCGCGGCG
Organism: Micromonospora sp. NPDC048040; assembly: GCF_055587185.1. Classification (NCBI taxonomy): domain Bacteria; kingdom Bacillati; phylum Actinomycetota; class Actinomycetes; order Micromonosporales; family Micromonosporaceae; genus Micromonospora; species Micromonospora sp. NPDC048040. The sequence continues at coordinate 35,518 of NZ_JBVJGT010000014.1, forward strand.
GGCCTCGTCCCGCTCGGTCTGCACCGCCGCCACCTGGGTCGCCGCGTCGGCGCGGGCCTGCGCCAGCTGGCGTTCCACGCCGACCGGGGACAGCTCGGCGTGCAGCGCCTCGGCGAGGGTCTCCGCGACCTGCTCCAGCCGGTCCACGGCCTCCCAGGTGCGGGCCACCTGGCCGGGCAGGCCGGGGGCGTTGCGGTGCCGCATCCGGCTGTTGCGTGAGGCCCGCTGGCAGGCGCCGTCGTTGTCGCGGCAGTAGCGGAACGGCCGGCCCGCGCCGACGCGCTGCGGCACCTCCCGACCACAGTGGGCGCAGGGGCGGGTGTCGGCGGCGGCGGGCTGGGCGTCCATCGAGGGCGGATTCTACTGCGCTGCCCGGCCGCCGCCGGCACAGCGGCCGACCCCTGTGCGGGATGGTCCGCCGGCACCGCGCCGCCGCCGACTAGCGTGTCCGGTGTGGCCGTCTCCCCGTACGTCGCGAAGCTGCGCGCCCACGTCGGCACGGACCTGCTTCTGCTGCCCAGCGTCAGCGCGGTCGTCCGCGACGACGCCGGCCGGCTGCTGCTGGCACGGCGCGCCGACAACGGCCGCTGGTCCCTGCCCGCCGGCCTCATCGACCCCGGCGAGCAGCCGGCCGACGCCGTCCTACGGGAGGTGTACGAGGAGACCGGCGTGCACGTACGCATCGACCGGGTCGGCGGCGTCGCCACGCACCGGGTCGTCTACCCCAACGGCGACGCCTGCGAGTACCTGAACGTGTGGTTCCGGTGCCACGCGGTGGGCGGCGAACCGCGGGTCAACGACGACGAGTCCCTCGAGGTGGGCTGGTTCGACCCGGCCGACCTGCCCGAGCTCGACGACTGGGCGCGGCTGCGCATCGACACCACACTGCGCGAGGACGTCCCCACCTGGCACGCCCCGCCCGGCGAGCGGCACCCGGCGCTCGACCAGCCCGACGCGCTCTGAACGGACCGTCAGCGCCCCGGCTACCTGCCCACCGTGTCGGCGGTGGGCACGGCACGTCGGGGTGTGGCGTCAGGGCATGGCGACGGCGGCACGGGACCTGTCGGCGGCGATCCGCACTGCCAGCGCCGCCAGGACCGTGCCCGTCAGCAGCCGCTGCACCCTCAGCCACAGCGGCCGGCGGGCGAAGAACCCGGCGAGCGCACCGGCGGTGAGCACGATCAGCGCGTTCACCGTGAGCGCCACCGCGATCTGGGTCAGCCCCAGCACCAGGCTCTGCGCCGCGACGTGGCCCCGGGCCGGGTCGATGAACTGCGGCAGCAGCGACACGTACAGGATCGCGATCTTCGGGTTGAGCAGGTTGGTGACCAGGCCCATCGTGAACAGCCGCCGAGCCGGGTCGGGCGGCAGCGGCGCCGGCGTGAACGGCGACTGCCCGCCGGGGCGCAGCGCCTGCCAGGCCAGCCACAGCAGGTACGCCGCCCCGGCCAGCTTGACCGCCGTGTAGAGGGCGGGCACCAGCACGAACACCGTGGCGATGCCGGCGACCGCGGCGACCAGGTAGACGCCGAACCCGGCGGCGACGCCGAGCAGCGAGACCAGCCCGGCCCGTCGACCCTGGGTCACCGACCGGGAGACCAGGTAGACCATGTTCGGGCCGGGGGTCAGCACCAGCCCCAGCGCCACCAGCGCGATACCCACGAGCGCACCCGTACCGACCATGTCGACCCCCGTCCCACTCGGCTGCCGCCGACACTACGCCCGGGCTCCCGTCGGCCGGCGTCCGGCATCGGGCGCCCGGCGGGCCGCGACGGCCGCGCGGGTCTCCTCGGCGACCAGGTCGGCGTTGATCGCCGCGCCGGCCGCCGAACCGGCGGACACGGAGGTGACCACCTGGGCGCGCGGGTCCGTGACGTTGCCGGCCACCCACACGCCGGGGACCGCGGTCGCCCCCGTCGGGTCGGACGGGACGGCGCTGCCGATCACCTGGCCGCCCATCTGCTGCTCCACCGCCGCGAGGCCGAGCGACGTCAGCACGTCGGCGCGGGCGTGGAAGCGGGGAGCCACCACCACCGCCCCGCACGGCAGCACCTCGCCGCCGGCCAGCCGCACGCCGATGAGCGCGTCACCGGCGACCTCGAGCGCGGCGACGGGACCGTCGACCACCCGCACGCCGCGGGCCGCGAGCTGCTCGTCCTCCTCGGCGGTGAACGCGCACCCGCCGTGCCGTACGACCGTCACGTCGGCGCTCCAGTGCCGCCACAGCAGCGCCTGGTGCGCGGCCAGCGGGCCGGTGGCCAGCACCACCAGCGGCTTGTCGCGCGCCTCCCACCCGTGGCAGTACGGGCAGTGCAGCACGTCGCGGCCCCACCGCTCGGCCAGCCCCGGCACGTCGGGCAGCTCGTCGACCAGGCCGGTGGTCACCAGCAGCCGCCGGGCGTCGACCGTGCGGCCGTCGGCGAGGGCCACACGGAACCCGCCGCCGTCGCGCGGCACCGCCGAGCGGACGGCGCCGTGGACGAACCGCCCGCCGTAGCCGGCCACCTCGGCCCGGCCGGCCGCCAGCAGCTCGCCCGGTGGCGTGCCCTCGCGGGCCAGGTAGTTGTGCACGTGCCCGGCCGGCGCGTTGCGCGGCTCGCCCGCGTCCACGACCAGCACCGAGCGGCGGGCCCGGGTCAGGGCCAACGCCCCGCTCAGCCCGGCCGCGCCGCCGCCCACGACCACCACGTCGTACGTCTCACGCACGGAACTCTCCCTCCGTCGTCGGCGGATCCCACGCCCGCCGCCGACCCGACTGTCCGCCGGGAGCGACGCGAGCGGCAAACGTCGTTGCCGGAACGGCAAAACTCGGGTGCGGTCGGGCCGAGCCCGCCGCCCGACGTCGGCGGCGCGACCGGGCCGGCAGCGCGGGGGGCGCCCGACCCGCGCCCCCACGGCGGCGACGGCAGCGGGGAGACTGGGCCGATGCTGCGCGCACCGGCCACCCCGACCCTGCCGGAACTGTCGTTGCGTCCCTGGCGCGACGACGACGCCGACGCCCTGGTGGCGGCGTACCGGGACCCCGTGCTGCTGCGCTGGACCCGGGCGCCGGTGACCACGACCGCCGAGGCGCGCCGCTTCGTGGCCGCGGCTCGACGCGACTGGGACGACGGGTGCCGGTTCAGCTTCGCCGTGATCGAGCCGCACCCCGCCGGCGAGAGCCTGGTCGCCCAGGTGGTGCTCAAGAACGTCGTCGCGGGGCGCGGGGACGCCGAGGTCGGCTACTGGACGGCCGCGCCCGCCCGGGGCCGGGGCATCGCCCCGCACGCCCTGGACGCGGTCACCGGCTGGGCGTTCGCCCGGTTCGCCGGCCTGCGGCGGCTGGACCTGATGCACCAGATCGACAACCCGGCGTCCTGCCGGGTCGCCGAGAAGGCCGGCTACCGCTTCCAGGAGGTGCTGGCGGCCCGCCCGCCGTTTCCCCGCGACGGCCACCGGCACGCCCGCTGGGCCTGACCGCCGGGAATGCCCGGCACCGCCACCGCGCTGTCCCTTCCGGCGGCCCCGACAGCGGGGGTCACGTTACCGTGGGCCGGGGAGGTGTCGGCGGGTGGACAACTGGGAAGCGACGGTCGAGGCGCGGATCCGCGCGGCCCAGGAGCAGGGCGAGTTCGACAACCTGCCCGGCGCGGGCAAGCCGATCCCCGGCCGTGGCGAGCCGTACGACGAGTCGTGGTGGATCAAGAGCTTCCTGGAACGGGAGAAGCTCCCGACGGACCTGCTGCTGCCGACCCCGCTGCAACTGCGCCGCCGCGTCGAGCAGGTGCCCGACGAGGTGCGCGACCTGCCCACCGAGGAGTCGGTGCGCGCCTTCGTCGCCGACCTGAACGCTGCGATCATCTCCTGGCTGCGCATGCCCACCGGTCCGCGGGTCACCGTGCGGCCGGTCAACGCCGACGACGTCGTACGCCGCTGGCGAGCCGAGCGGCATCCCGCCGCCGCGCCGGCACCGGAGCCCGCGCCACCCGCCCCGCCGCGCGGCAGACCCCGTCGGGCCTGGCGCCTGCCCTGGCGCCGCCGGGCGGCGTAGCCCGCGTCACGCCACCGCGGCCCGCCACGACCACGAGGTGCGCCGCGGCCGGCCGGGCAGCTCACCGCGGCCGGTCAGCCACCGCAGCACCTGCGGCGCCGGCCCGGCGGGGGCGTCCGGGAAGAGCCGACGCACGACGCCGGCGCTGAGCCGCTCCGGCGGCTGCCACGGCACGCCGAGACCACGGGCGATGTCGTCGGTGTGCAGCAGCGTCTCCGCCACCCCCATCGCGGCGAAGCCCGCCGGGTCGCACGGGCCGAAGTGCCAGGCTCGTGTCTGCGGCGCGGCGGCGTCGACCGCCACCCGCAGCAGCCCACCGCAGGCGGCGACGACCCGCAGCACCTCGGCCGGCCCGGCGGCGGGGGAGACGACCAGGTCGAACGGCAGGTATGCCGCATCGGGTCGCCCGGCGACCTGACCGGCGTACGCCAACAGGTCGTGCGCCACGTGCGCGGCGGTGGTCCAGCAGCTCCACTCCAACCCGCCGGCGGGCACGCTCCAGTCCCGTCCGGTGTGCGGGCCGAGGACGGCGGTCATCTCGGCCACCGCGCGGTCCACGTCGGCGCCGGTCAGTTCGATCACTCCCCGACCGTGCCAGCGTCCCACCGCCGGCGCAACCGAACATCGTTGCCCTCGGCCGCCGCGGGCCGCTAGGGTCGGACCCGTGACTGCCGGGTCGGCCATGGGCCACGAGCGGACAGGGCACCCGGCCATCCGGTGAGCCGGGGGCGGGCCCGCGGCCCGCCGATGCGCCACATCTTCCGGTGTCGACGTCGCGTCCACCGCCTCGCGCGCCCCTCCCACCGTCCACGCCGGCCGTACGCCGGCGCGACTCCACCTTCGCCGCCACCGGTCGCCGGACGGGCGATCCACCGTGGCCGCACTCCTCCTGCACAGCAGAAAGCAGAGCATGCCCAACGACTTCAACCAGCAGATCATCGACGAGTTCCGCGCCAACGCCGGCCGCGTCAGCGGCCCCTTCGAGGGCGCCCGGCTCATCCTGCTCACCACCACCGGGGCCCGCTCCGGAGCCCCGCACACCACCCCGGTCGGCTACCTGCCCGACTCGGACCGCATCCTGGTCATCGCCTCCGCCGGAGGCGGCCCGAAGCACCCGGACTGGTACCACAACCTGCGCGCCGACCCGCTCGCCACCGTGGAGGACGGCGTCTTCACCTACCAGGCGCGCGCGGAGGTGCTGACCGGGGACGAACGCGACGCGGTCTTCGCCCGGGCCGTGGAGGCCGACCCGGGCTGGGCCGCGTACCAGGCGAAGACGTCGCGGGTGATCCCGGTGCTGGCGTTGCGCCAGGTGGCGGGCGGGCCGCCGAACGCGTCGTCCTGGGGCGCGGCGCTCAAACTGGTCCACGACGCGTTCCGGCGGGAACTCGCGCTGATCCGCGACGAGGTCGACCGCTCCGGCCCGGGCCTGGGCGCGCAGCTGCGGGTGAACTGCCTGACCGTCTGCCAGGGCCTGCACCACCACCACACCAACGAGGACGACGGCATGTTCGCCGCCCTCGACGGGCAACGCCCCGACCTCGCCCCGACCCTGGCGCGGCTGCGCGAGGAACACCAACGGATCGCGGCGCTCGTCGCACGCCTCCAGCAGGTCGTCGGCGCCCCCGACGCCGACCCGGCCGGGGTCCGCCGGGAGGTCGCGCGGCTCACCGTCGAGCTGGAGGCCCATCTGGCGTACGAGGAGGAGCAGCTCATCCCCGTCCTCGACGCGACCGGCTAGCGGCCGCCCGTGGTGCGCGCGCCCCCGGCGGCATCGCCCGCCGCCGGGGGCGCGCGGTCGTTGCGGCGCGCGGCCGGTTGCGCCCCGAGTTGAGCGTTAGCGCTTGCAAACATGGACAAACGGCACGCATGTCTCAATACGCATTTCAATGAAAAACTTGAGGCATGGACGTCGACGACATGAAGCGCCACATCTGCCGGACCTTCGCCGGAGTGACCGCACCCGAGGCGGGCGGGGACACCTTCTTCCTCTACGACCCGCAACGGGACCTGCCGGCCGAGCGGCAGTTGCCGTTCGCGACGATCGTGACCGGCGACCACTACGACACCGCCTCCGCGTTGAGCCGGCCGGGCTTCTGGCGGCTCAACATCGGATTGACCCGGTCCGGGTACGCGGCCCTGTTCGGGGCCCCGTCGACGCGGGGCGAGCACGGCGAGACGGACGCGCGCGTCGACCACGCGGCGACGGACGTCGTGCTGCCGCATCCGGTCTACGCGGCGCAACACTGGGTGTGCGTGGTGAACCCCGGCCAGGCGACCCTGGGCACGGTGCGCGCGCTGCTGGCCGACGCGTACGACTTCGCGGTCCGCAAGCACGCCAACCACCGGGCCCGCCGCACCCCGTCCTGAGCGGACGGTCTCCGGGCCGGTCGGCGCGTTCCACCTCGGGTGTCGCACCGCGGGGTTAGCCGCGGCGGGTCGGCCCTTGAGGGCCAACGGCAGTGGATCCGGCGCTAAGCCGTAATTGCCTGGTCGGGGGGTTGTAGTGCCCGGTAGAGGGTGGAGCGGCCGACGCCGAGTCTGCGTGGTCTACCGACTCGTGCCGACGGGGTGAGCCAGCACGCGGCGGGGGTAGTGTCCGAACCGACGATCGATCGGCGAGCAGGCACGGTGAGCAGCAGTGACGATGACACTCGCATACTGTCCAGACACGACCGCCGCGGACTGGCTCGTCCGGTCTGGCACGCCGGCCACCCAGTTGATGACCTTCGGCCCGGCGAGCTTCGAGGCGTTCGGCCGGCTCCGTTTCATCCCTGATCCTGTCGCGCCCGGTCAGGACGAGGCGGACGTCGACGTTCCCGCCGGGCATCCGTCGGACATCACCCAGGCACGTCGGGCGCTGCGCCTGCTCGCGCAGTTCACCTCCACCCCGCAGGACTGCTACTTCTGCGTGTGGGAGGGGTATTCGGATATCCCGCTGCCACCGGACGTGCGGCACGGCCCACTCGTCGAGATCCCCCACCGCCGGTACGCGCTGCTGCGCGGCGCGCTGCACGACGTCGACGCCTGGGAAGCCGACCTCGGTGGCGGTCGGCCGATCGCTCCGCCGGCCTTCGTCTGGCCGGCCGACCGCCGCTGGTGTTTCGCCAGCGACGTCGACCCGCACTGGGCCGGGATCGGCGCCGAACAGGCCGCCATCGACGCGCTCATCGGTGATTCACAGTTGGACGTCGTCCCGGCCCACCCGGCAGAAGAACAACCTCTGTACCGCTGAGCCGTGTGGAGCCCGACTCGCGATGCAGCGCCAGGGGCGTAACCCGGATCGCCCGCTGCGGGATGCCCCGGCGAGGCACCGCGAGTGGGGTGTCCAGTGGAGACGGTCGGCGGGGTAGTCCGCGTCGACCACCCCGCCGTCGCTGCCACCCGGCCCGGCCACGACGCCGGCGGCACGGGGGCCGGTACGCCTGGCCGACATGACGCCGGCTAGCGCAACAGCCCGCGCTCATCGACGAGACGAGTCGGATTCCCCGTGAAGACGTCTACCGTCGTCCGCCCGTACGCCAGATTCAGGGTGTCCAGTCGATAGCTCCAGGCCCCACCTCGGGCCATCGGCCATGAGAAGCGGTAGTTGACCTGCCAGCGCACCCACTCGCCACGCCTCAACCACACGGCCGGTGGCCGGCGCCACCGGCGAGGCATACCCCAGGGTGTCACCACCAGCTCCACGCGCAGCCGGCCGTCGATCTCCTTCAACAGCACGTCGGCCCGGTCCGGCTGCCCGTCCCGTGACGACTCCCGCGGCTCGAATCCGCGCGCCTCGTCCATCAACACCTCGTGGACGGCGGGGCACCTGAGCGTCGGCAGGACGAAACCCACCGGCGCCGCGTTCCGGAGCGCCGCCGGTGGCCCACCCCGGGACCGCTTGGTCCACGACGTCCGCACCCACTGCGCCGTGACATCCACAAACCGGTCATGGTAATCGTCGGGCTGGTCGCCGATGGCTGCCACGTCGGGCCGCCGAGGCGCTCCCGGACGCCCGGTCGCCACCTGGACCGTCGACGACCTGTCGACGGTCACGCCACCGGCCACCACGTCCGCCCCGCAGGGACGTCCCTGACGAACACGATCCCGTCATTGCTTGCCAGGTGGGCCGGGTCGAGCGGGGAGTAGCCGAACCAGGGGGACACACGGGGAGCGGGCGTCACGTCGCCGAGGGCGACGGCCAGCCGGCGGGCGTCGACGACGTATCGGTCCTCCGGGAGCGCGTACAGGAGCCCTTCGATGGTGTCCGGGGGTGGGGTCTCCACACCGTGGTGGCGGATCGTGCCGAGGGCCGTGGCCAGGAAGGCGTACCCGTCGCCCAGTCGGGCGCTGACGATCGCCCCGGCGCTCCACCATTGCACCGGCAGGCCGCCCATCTGCATCCCGCTCTTGTTCCGCTGCAGATGCCCGTTGTGGGCGTACGCCAGCGCCGGGCCCCGCTCGGCGATGGCGAGCAGGTTGGCGGCCATCATCGAAGCCCGCGCGCCCAGCAACCGCGCCGTGCGGCTCGGTGACGGGTCGGCCATCCAGAAGTGGTACCGCAGCAGGCCGGTGGCGGTACGACCGTACATGCGTGCCCGGTCCCAGTCTCCCGGTGCGGACACCGCGACCAGGTGTGGCGTCTGCGCGTCGAGCAGGGCTACCAGGTCGTCGGCGAGCAGCCGCAACTGTTTGGCCTCGGGCGTCTGCCCCACGGACCGGGACGGGTCCATCATCGCGGCGGGATTGGTCCACCGGTCGTCGGCGCCGAGCAGGCGGTCGAGCGTTTCGGGGGTGCAGGGGAGCAGGTCGGCGTCCACCCGGGCGGTGAGGTAGGCGTGGAGTGCGGTGAGGGCCTGCCGGGGGCTCGCGGCGCCGGTGATCTCCAGCGGGCCGTCGAAACCGGCGAAGCGCAGCCGCTCGGACGCGGGCCGGCCGTCGTTGTACGCGCGCATCCAGCGCACCAGCTCGCGGTTGGCTGCGGACGCGCCGAACCCGTGGCTGAAGCCGCGCTCCATGGCCTCGTCGAGGGTGCCCGTGCCCGACGTGACGTAGTCGTCCACGACCAGGCCCGTCAGGCAGTCGCTCTCGATCGCGATCGTCCGGTAGCCCTCCTGCTCGACGAGGTGCCGGAAGAGATCGTTTCGCACGTCGAGCAGAACGTCCTCGCCGTGGGTGGGCTCGCCCAAGGCGAGCAGCCGCGGCCGAGCCGACAGCAGCCCCATGACAGAGGCAGCGTCAACGACATGAGCGGTGTCTTCGATACCGGTGGTCATACCCCTAAACGGTATCGTTGAACCGACGGTTGAAAGTTATGCGCGAAATCGGCAAGGGAAGTGCGGCGAAACCTTCAAAACAGCGGACAGCTCAGGCCGGTCGACCTGGCGCGCCGGCACGGTCTGTCCACCCAGGCGATCAGGAACTACGAGGCGGCCGGCATCCTTCCGGACGCCGAACGCACCCCGCACGGCTACCGCACCTACACCCCGCTGCACGCGTACGCCCTGCGCGCTTTCCTCGCCCTCGTGGCCGGGCACGGCCACCAGACGGCCGCGGCGGTCATGCAGGCGATCAACCGGGACGCGACCGAGGACGCGCTGCGGCTCATCGACGAGAGTCACGCCCAGCTTCTCGACGACCGCCACACCCTCCAGGCCGTCGAAGCCGCGCTTCACGACCTCAGTCCCGTGCCCCACGAACGCGGCGACACGTTCGTCGGCCCCCTGGCGAGCAGGCTCGGCATACGCCCAGCCACCCTGCGCAAATGGGAACGCGCCGGCCTGGTCCAACCGCGCCGCGACCCGCAGACGGGCTACCGGGTCTACAGTGCGGCCGACGTGCGTGACGCCCTACTCATCCACCAGCTCAGACGGGGCGGCTACCTGCTGGAGCAGATCGCCCCGCTGATCGTCCAGGTCCGCTCCGCCGGAGGCGTGGCACCCCTTGAATCGATGCTGCGCGACTGGCATGCCCGCCTCTCAGCCCGCAGCCGCGCCATGCTCACCGGTGCCGCGGCACTGGACGCCTACCTCGGCTGCCGGCCGGACCCCGCCCGGGGGCAGGCCGATCTGCGACCAGTTGCGGATCGTTGAGGCGGGTGGCCGTGGAGATCGGCCGGATCGAAGGATCTGCGCCCGCAGGGCACCTCGTGGCCCGGCCGCCGCTTCGCGCGCCGGTTCGGTGGGGATCCCGGCTACCCCAACTGGTGGCGGCGGCGGGTCAGGTAGGCGGTCTCGGCGGTGTTGCCCGCCAGCTCGATGGCTTTGTCGTAGGCCGCGCGCGACTCCTGGCCGCGGCCCAGCCGGCGCAGCAGGTCGGCGCGGGTGGCGTGGTAGGCGTGATATCCGGCCAACCTGTGCTCGAGGCGGTCGACGGCCGCGAGTGCCACGTCCGGGCCGTCGAGCTCGGCGACCGCGATGGCACGGTTGAGGGTGATGATCGGGGAGGGGTCGAGGCGGACGAGCTGGTCGTAGAGGGCGAGGACCTGTGACCAGTCGGTGTCGCGGATGTCGTGGGCGGAGGTGTGCACGGCGTTGACCGCGGCGAGGATCTGGTAGCGACCCGGAGCCACCCCGGCAGCGGCAGCGGCGAGGCGTTCGCGCACCAGCCGGTGGCCCTCGGCGATCAGCGCCTTGTCCCAGGCGCCACGGTCCTGCTCGTCGAGCGCGACCAGTTCGCCGCTGGCCGAGACCCGGGCGGTGCGGCGGGCCTCGGTGAGGAGCATCAGCGCCAGGAGCCCGGCCACCTCACCGTCGTCCGGAAGGAGGGCACGGATCAGGCGAGTGAGCCGGATCGCCTCGGCGGTCAGGTCGTGCCGTACCGGATCGGTGTCGGAGCCGGTCGCCAGGTAGCCCTCGTTGAAGACGAGAAAGAGGACGGCGAGCACGCCGGAGACGCGGGCCGGGAGATCCTCGGCGGACGGCACCCGATAGGGGATGCGCGCCGCCTTGATCTTTGCTTTCGCGCGGGTGATCCGCTGCCCCATGGCGCTCTCGGCCACCAGGAAGGCGCGGGCGATCTCGGGCACGGTCAGACCGCCGACCATGCGCAGCGTCAACGCCACGCGGGCTTCCATCGCCAACGCCGGGTGACAGCAGGTGAAGATCAGTCGCAGCCGGTCGTCGTCGATGGCGCCGAGAGGCTCGGATGGGGTGTGGTCGTACACCATCTGAGCCTCCTTGTGCTTGTCGTCGCGCTTGTTCTCGCGTCGGATCCGGTCGATGGCCTTGCGAACGGCGGTGGTGGTCAGCCAGGCGCCGGGGTTGGGCGGCACGCCGTCGGCCGGCCACCGCTCCACGGCGGTCGTGAACGCCTCGGCCGCTGCCTCCTCGGCGATGTCGAGGTCACCGAAGCGCCTGGTCAGGGCGGCGACCACCCGGGCCCACTCGTCGTCGTGGGCCCGGATGATCGCCTCCTCGACGTCGCTCACCGGAACGGCCGCACCTCGATCTTCCGATCGCAGATTTTCGACGCCTCGGCGGCGAGCTTGAGCGCCACATCGAGATCGGGGGCCTCCCACACCCAGACGCCGGCGAGGTACTCCTTCGACTCCACGAAAGGCCCGTCGCTGAACACTGCCTGCTCGCCCCGGTTGTCGATGACCGTGGCCGCGTCGGTGTCCGCGAGTCCGCCCGCGAAGACCCAGTAGCCCTCGGCGATCAGTCGTTCGTTGAACACGCTGATGGCAGGCTGTCTGTCCGTGCTGCCGGGATTGCTCTTGTCATCGATCACGGAAACCAGGTACTGCATCTGAAGATCATCTCCTGTCAACAACGCGTGGTTCGGTGGTCAGGGACTTCAGGCCGTTGCATACCGCGGGCGCCCGGCCGGCCGGTAGTACTTGGGGGCCTCGTTCAAGGCCACGCCGATGGGATGTGCGCGCATCTGGTCGATTGATCCCCAGGAGCCGGCGAACAACTCGTAGGTGCGCCGGCCGAACAGGAACGCCTCGGCGCGCTGGTAGGTCTGCGTGATGTACGTCCTGGTCTCGTCGTCACCCTTCCCCCGGGCCCATCCGCCGCGCTCGAATCCGTTCCCGCGGTCATCCGACGCGGCGCCGTTTCCCTGCATCACTCCATCGAGGGTGACCTGGGTCATGGTCGTCAGCTTCATGATCGCGGTTCCTCACCTCGGCGCCGCCCCTTGCGGGCGGCCTCACCCCTGCTACGAACACCACTGCCCCGATCCGACACCGCCACCCGGACTTCTTCTGAGGAACTTTCCGGGACGCCGGTCGTCAGCGATCCGGCAGCACGACATGGCGACCGCGCTCCACTTCCTCAAGCGCGCCCAGTGCCGACAAGCTCTTGGACCAGGTCGACCGCGAAGATCCTGACCAGTGGTCGTGGGGCGTCGAACGGCTCGGGCGCGAGGGCGGCCTCGTCGGTGGCGTAGCCGCCGAAGGATGCGGGGGTCAGGCCGAGCACGGCGTCGGCTTCGATGGAGACGCCGTTGTTGATGAGTTCGGTGGCGTGGGCGTGGCGGAGTTGGTGGATGTCGATCTCGACACCGTCCTGCTCCAGCAGCCGGGCCAGCGGTGGTGGCGGCGTCGTAGGAAGGCGCCCTCCACCGGTGGTGTTTCCGTTGATGCTGCGACGGAGCAGTTCGCCGGGGATGTAGCCGGTGCGGGCGCGTCGACCTCGGGGAGACCCCTACCGCCAGCGCGGTCCGGGAGATCGCCGAGGAACTGGGCGTCCGGCTCTTCGACCGATCGGACTGGTCGGTGGGGTGAGATGACGCTTCGTGGTGACCGCTGGGGTGCGGGCGGAGGGGAGGTGCGCCAAGGTTAGATGTGCCGGTGACCGTTCATGACGTAGTCCGTGCCTTGCCGGACATCCAGGTGCTTCGCGAGCGGTGTCGCGCGTTGGCGATGCTGGACGCGATCATGAGTCCGGAGTGGGAGTCGCGGTACTACTCTTTTGATTCGCACTGGGCGCCGGATGAGCAGATGCCGTCCATGCGAAATGGGTCCGGCGACGCGTGGTCGATCGTGTTCTCGCCGGCCGGTGCGTTCATCCGTGGCTTCGATCACGAGTCGCCGATGAGCTCGGCAGGCAACGATGACGAGTTGTGGCCCGGACTGGTCGACGCGGTGCCGGAGGTCTTCTCCGCCTATGTCGACGAACCGGCGTTCAGCTGCGAGGGCATGCTGGAAGCGACGGTCTGTCTGTGGCGGCAGCACGGTGAGGAGCAGTGGCATGCCGGAGAGATCGACTTCCCTGACGGTGATGACCCGGACGGTGCCAACCGTCTGTTCAAGGTGCTGGTAGAGGGCACCCCGGCGGCGTACCAACGCTTCGCCGAGGACTACTACGAGACGGCCGTCGATCTGGAGGCAGTCGGCGAGATTTTTGCTGCGTACCCGCTGACCGACGAACTGGTGCGCCGCTTGAATGCTGATCTCGTGGTGGCCGATCTTGCCGAGGATCTCGCTGAGATTGGCTACCCGTCCCGGCCGGTGTAGTGGTTCCAGGTGCCACCGGCAGAGGCGTAGTGGCGTTGCGTGCTGGTGTGGTGGAACCGAGGGCTTGGGCGACGACCGGTGCCGGGGCTTGGAGTATGAGTTGGCGCAGGGCGGCGAGGCGGCTGGGGGGACGGTCGGGACGCCGAGGTCGCGGATGAGCGGGGCGATCGTGCGGGTGGTCAGGGCGCGGCGGCCGGGGAAGAGCCAGCGGGCGTTACGGGGCGGCTGTGGTCGCACTACACCCCGGTCGACACCGATCGGCCCACGGACGTGAAAGCGTCGTTGCCGAGCTGCTGGAGCGCATGGGCCGCGTGGACGAGGCCGTGGAGCTGCTGCTGTCGGGCTAGGACCTCTTATAAAGGGTGAACGTACACCGCCGTAAAGTCGCACCGCCATTCCGTGTTATGGCCCCCGAATCTGACACGATATTTGTGAGGCGTGCCGCTGACCAAGTCGGAGGTGTGGAGATGCTGGAAATTCTCTCCAAACGGAAGGAAACCCTCAACCCGCAGTTCGCCCCCAAATTTTACAAAGTGCCCGAGGAGCCCCGGGGTGTCCTCGGGCTCGTTAGTGGACATCGCGAATCGGGCGTCCGTGCCTATTTCCACCGCTTGGTTGGGAGCGAACCTGATGGGGCCGTCAGGGAATGTGAAAAGGTCCTTGCGCGTCAGGGGAGCGGATTCAACGTCGTATGTGACGCCCCACAGGCCGCCGGACACTTCATAAGCTTCGTCGTCGCCGTTGAAGTCCTCGCGGCGAATCCTCACCAGCGCAACCTCTATCATTTTACCCACACCGATCCCTCCTCGCCCAGAATGTGCTACTTGCGCTGGTGGGTTTGTTGCCAACGTGCGACGTGCCTGAAGTTCTCCCCGCCTCCGGCGGCCTTCGTTCTTCCCCTCCGAGTAAATTGGGTTCGCGCGCAACCATATCTGCCCCACGGTCAAACTTATCCGCTATTCGCGCAGTTTGGTCGCTACGCAACTCATTTATACATGGCGGGATAGTCCGATGTACTCAGAACACGAAAATGGATCGGCAGCGGGTGGACTGTTCATCGTGGTGTGCCACGGCCAGGCGGTCGTTCTCGCCCAAGCGCCAAGTCCCTGACCACATCATCGAGACCACCGAGGTCGCCGCACTGCCGAACCAGATCAACGACCTCACCGTCACAGTGATCGCCGGCATCGAGGCGCTCCAGGCGTCCGCTGACTGCAGCCGCGGCCGTCGGCCGGCGCCGGCCGCACGCTGGCGCGCTCGCCGCGCCGGGAGTGCAGCCGGCCCTCCCGGCTGGCTGCGACTCGGTCACCAGCAGAGCCCGATGACGGCCGACGCTTGGGGCCCAGTCGTAGATTTCGGTCCGAAATCAACGGCAACGCTGGTCAGCCGGTGGCGGCACGAGCCGCAGCGCCGCTCCCGTGGTACCGCTCTGACCAGCGTTGCCGTTGATTTTTCGCTGATTTCTACATCCGCCGCGTATTCGATTTGATGCGAATACGCGACGGTTTGCATGTGCGGTGGAGCCACGTTGAGGCCGGCGGGACGACGTGGGCACCGACGTTCGGGCATGCCGGAGACATCACGCTAAAGGACGTCTCGTAACTCGGCGGTCGGTCCATGGTGGATCATGGCGGGGTGCAGGTGATCTCGGCGGCCCGTCAGGAGTGGATCTTTCCGTTCACCGGGCTGCAGCCCGCCCAGTTCCGCAGGCTGGTCAGACTGGTCGCCGAGCGTGGCGGTGACGCGATCGCTGACGGTCGGCCGGGCCGGCAGTGGTCTCTCGACCTCGCCGACCGGGTGTTGCTGGTGGCCGCGTACTGGCGCACGAACCTGACGATGCGGCAGATCGGCCCGCTGTTCGGGGTGTCGCACTCCGCCGCCCACCGGGTCATCGACACCGTCGGCCCCCTGCTCGCTCTGGCGCCGGGGCGCCGACGTCGGGTCGACCAGATCACCATCGTCGACGGCACCCTCATCCCGACCCGGGATCACCGCCTGGCCGCCCCGAGCAAAAACTACCGCTACAGCACGAACCTGCAGGTCGCCATCGACGCCCACACCCGCCTCGTCGTCGCCCTCGGCGACCCGCAACCCGGCAACCGCAACGACACCATCGTCTACCGCACCAGCGGCATCCAGCAGAAACTGGCCGGGCGGCCGGTCATGGCCGACGGCGCCTACCGCGGCAACCCCGACGTGATCATCCCGTACCGCAAACCCGCCGACGGCAGCGAGCTGCCCCAGTGGAAGGCCGACCTGAACAAGCAACACCGCACCATCCGAGCGCAGGTCGAACACGCACTGGCCCGCATGAAGTGCTTCAAGATCCTGCGCGACTACCGCCGCGCCGCCCACACATTGACCGACACCGCCTCCGGCATCGCCCACCTCCACAACATCATCCTCGCGGGGTGACACCAACACCGTTGCCGGGCAACGCCTTCACCGAGTTACGAGACGTCCTTTAGGCCCGTCTACCTGCCGATGTCTATCGGGGTCCACGTACCAGCGTTGACCTGCTGGTTTGACAAGGCAGTCGCATTGGATGCGAAGATCTCGCATCTGATGCGAGTGGTTGGACGTTACCGTCGGTGGGTTCTGAACGCGGTACGCCCGGCGCTGCGGGCGCTGCACCTGGTTGACGGGGTCCGGCTGCTGCGCCCCGATGAGCAGGTGTTCACCGCGATGCTCGACGGCTGGCGCAACCAGCAGTTGGCGCGGAACCTGTCGTTCGGCACGGTGGAGAACCGGCAGCGCGTCGTGCGGGCGTTCGCCGACCATGCCCAAGCGTTGCCGTGGCGGTGGACCCCGCAGCTGGTCGACGAGTGGTGCACCGACCTGCGTGCCGTGCGCCGGCTGCGCCGGTCCACCTTGCGCGGCTACCAGGAGGCGGTCCGGCTCTTCTGCGCGTACCTGACCGACCCCGCCTAAGGCTGGGTCGACGAGTGCGAGAAGCGATTCGGCACCTATCCGGTGCAGGTGGTCCACGAGTGGAACGCCGCAGTCCACGTCGCCGCCGCCGAGGGCGATCCGGCCAAGCGCGGGTTCACGCTCGATGAGCTGCAGACGCTGCTGGACCACGCCGACGAGCAGGTGAGTCGGATCCGGGCGGCGGGGCGTAAGGGCTGGCTGCCGGCCTTCCGTGACGCCACCCTGTTCAAGGTCGCCTATGCGTACGGGCTGCAGCGCAACGAGACCCGGATGCTGGATGTGGCCGACTTCGGCCGCAATCCGCACGCCGATGAGTTCGGCAACTACGGTGTGCTCTACGTGCGTCATGGCAAGGCGATGAAGGGTTCGGTGCCGAAGCGGCGCAGCGTGCTGACCGTCTGGGATTGGGTGCCCGAGATTCTCGCCGAGTGGGTCGACGACATCCGGCCGATGCTGGCCATCGAGGGCAACCCGGCGTTGTGGCCCTCGGAACGGGCGACGCGGGTCGGCCTGGCGCAGATCAACGCGCGCCTGTCGGCCTACCGCGACGCCTTGGGCCCGGATGCCGGGCTGGACTTCCACTCGTTGCGCCGCTCGTATGTCACCCACCTGATCGAGGCCGGCGGGGATCCGCTGTTCGTGCAACAGCAGGTCGGCCACGAACACGCCTCCACCACGGCGATCTACACCTGCGTGTCGTCGGACTTCCGCACCCGCACGCTGCGGCAGGCTCTCGACGCGACCATGGACGCGGCACTACGACCGGCCCGGAGGGCGAGATGAGCATGAAACGGCAGGTCAGCTACCGATGGAGGCTGCGGGAGATGATGGCCACCCACGGTGTGTTCACCGCCACCGAGCTGGTGCCGCTGCTGCACGAGCGCGGCATCGACCTGTCCGCCTCCCAGGTTCACCGGCTGGTCACCGGCACCCCGGAGCGGCTGTCGCTGCCGGTCCTGGCTGCGTGTGCGACATCCTGGACGTCAGCCCCGCCGAGCTGATCGTCACCTCGGCGGCCAACCTCGCGCCGCGCAAGGCCGTCGCCGGCGACGCCCTGGCACCGGTGGACCTGGCCACGGTTCGGCCCAGGCGGGCGCGCGTGCGACCGGACTGATGGATCGCCCCTACGCCGCCGCGGAGCAGTACGAACGCTGGTTCATCCGGGTCTGCGCCCGCTGCGGCCGGCGCGGCAGCTTCGCGGCCCGCTGGCCCGACGGGCACGTCTGCCGCACCTGCCACGACCGGGCGTTACGCACCCGCGGCCGCTGCCCCGGCTGCGGCCACGACCGCGTCCTGGCCGGGATCCGCACACCGGACCGGGCCACGATCTGCACCAGCTGCGCCGCGTTCTCCACCTCATACTCGTGCGCGGAGTGCGGGCAGGAAGGCAAGCTGCACGCCGGCCGCCGCTGCACCCGGTGCATGTTCGCCAGCCGCATCGCCGAGCTGCTCGACGATGGCTCGGGCAGGATCCGGCCGGACCTGGTTTCCTTGGCCGAGCTGCTGACCAGGATGGACAACCCGCTCACCGGACTGAGCTGGATCTCGCCGCGGCACGGCCGCACCGCGCCGGCCGCGGACATGCTGCAGGGCTCGGCCCGCGGCGACATCGAACTCACCCACGAGGCGTTCCACCGCCTACAGCCGTGGCGGGCGTCCGCCCACCTGCGGGAACTGCTCATGCAGTGCGGCGCTCTGCCCATGGTCGCGACAAGCAGGTGCTGCTGTTCGAGCGGTGGCTACTTGAGCACCTGGACAGCATCGTTGACGCCGGGCAGCGCCGGCTGCTGCGCCAGTACATCACCTGGCATAGCCTTCCCTGGCTACGCCGCCGCGCCGAACGCGGGCCCGTCAGCGGCCGCACCCGCTCTGAACTGGGCCAACAGGTCCTATGCGCCGGAGACTTCCTCGCCTGGATCCAAACGCACGAGCTCGCCCCCGCCCGGCTCCAGCGGGCCGACCTCGATCGCTGGCTCGTCGACCATGGGCCGCACCAGCGGCAGAGCCTCAAACCGTTCCTGGCCTGGGCTGCCCGCGCCGGACACATGCTGCGGCTCAGGGTCCCCACGCACCGGCCCGGCCAACAGACCCCGATCACCCAGCACCGGCGCATCACGCTGCTGCGCAAGCTGATCACCGACGACGCGGTGGGCTGCGCACCCGCGTCGCTGCGATCCTCGTCCTGCCCTACGCCCAACCGCTTGGCCGCATCCTGCGCTTGACCATCGACGACATCCACACCGACGGGCCCGACGTACTCCTGTGCCTCGGCGACCCGCCGATCCCGGTCCCCGTACCCGTCGCCGAGCTGCTCCTGGCCCTGCGCGACCAGCGGACCAACATGCGCACCGCCACCAACCGCGAATCTCGCTGGCTGTTTCCCGGCCGCCGCGCCGGCCAACCGCTGACCACCGAGGCGATCGCCCCACACATCCGCGCCCTCGGCGTCCCTACCGTCCCCGGCCGCCTGGCCGCACTCCGCCAACTCGTACTCCAAGCCCCGGCACCGGTCGTCGCCGAAGCCCTCGACTTCCACCACCACACCACCCACCGGCACCACGCCGCGGCAGGCGGCACCTGGAACCGCTACAGCCCGTTATGACGATCCACCTGGCGGCTCTATTCCAGAGTGGCTGCTCGCGGCTCTCCACGGCAGCGGCCAACCAACCCCTCATCACCGCTGGTGAAGCCGGTCAGCACGCACAGACATACTGATTTGGCCGATGTGCGGACGGGCGGATCTCATCGTCCGTTGCATGCCCGGGTTGGATACCAACGCCGACAGCAGAGGTCAAGTCCTGTCCGTCGTTGCCGCCGTCCGGGCGCGGACGGCGGGGCGGTCCACGCCGAGCTTGGTGAAGACGTCGGTCGCTGGATCGGTGCGATCGCGCTCCAGGAGTCCGGCCAGTAGGTGGGTTGCGGTGATCTGACGTGCGCCGGTGCGTTTGGCCACGGCGAGAGCCCGGGCGAGCGTGGCCTTCGCACCCGAGGTGAATGGCATCCGTTTCGACGCTACCGGGGTCGAGGCACGCTCGACGCCGCGGGCGTCGAGGCCAATCGCGGCAAGGGCTGCCTCGTCCAGAGTTGCGAGCGCGGACCGCGCTGAGTCGACATCGACACCGAGTATCCGCGCCGCCTCAATGTCGTGGAGCACGCCGAGGAGCAGATGCTCCGTACCGACGCGCCGGTCGCCGCGCTGGCGCGCCTCCGCCGGTGCGTGTGTCACGACCGCGGCTCGGGCGCCGGCTGTGAATCGTTCGAACATGGCAACTCACTTCCCATGCTTGGTATGGGCTGATTGGCGCGAGACGCCGAGCGCGTCGCCGATCTGCTCCCAGGACCAGCCTTCGGCCCGGGCGCGAGCTACCGCAGCGGCTTCGACCTGCTCGGCGAGCCGGTGCAGGGCACCGACAGCGCGGAGCAACACGGCGGGGTCTTGGGTACGCAGCCGGGCGCTCAGCTCTGACTCCTCCATGGCTGTCAGTTTGGATTGACAAGGCCGTATTGTCAATCCAAACTGACAGCCCGCGATCATCTGGAGGACTGCATGACCAAGACCCCGTTCATCTGCGGCATCACCGCCGGCCCGCTGTTCGTGCTCAGCTTCCTGATCCAGGGCGCCACCCGGGACGGCTACGATCCCTTGCGTCACCCGGTCAGCTCCCTCGCCTTCGGCGACCACGGCTGGATGCAGACCGCTACGTTCCTTCTCGCGGGCGCGTTGACTGCCGTCTTCGCCGTCGGGCTCCGACAGAAACTGCGCCACGGACCCGGCCGATTGTGGGGCCCACTCCTGATCGGCATATGGGCGCTAGGCCTGGTCGGGGCCGGGGTATTCACCACGGACCCGGTCAGCGGGTACCCGCCCGGCAGCCCGGACCGATTGCCTGCCTACGGCAGCACCCACGCCGCCCTGCACGACGGCGTATCACTGGGCGCCTTCGTCGCAATCATGGCGGCTTGCCTTGTGTTCACCCGTCGGTTCATCGCCGACAGCCAGCGGGGCCGGGCGCTGCACTCGGGCATCACCGCCATCGTCGTCCTGGTCACGCTCGGACTGTCGAACGCTGCCTTCGCCCAATCCCAGAGCCTCGTCGCGTTCGGCGGCCTGTTTCAACGCATCATGATCGTCACCGCCTGGCTATGGCTGACCCTGCTCGCCCACGGCACCTACCACCGCGCTGAACGCCCAAGCGCCACCACCGCCGTCCGATAGCCCATCGCTCACCCATCTGGCACCCGGTAGTCGAACTGGAAGGCGACCCGCCCGTCATCGTCCGGATCTGCCGCTGACATGGCGCGCCAGTCGTCTCGACAGCATCACTGTCAGTCCGGCATCCAGGTCGGCCGCCGCATCGTCAGACCATGATCGTCGGCGGCAGATCTGGCCAACAGCACCAGGGCCGGCGCGACTCACCGTGATTGCTGGAGCGGGCATCAACGCGAATACAAGACAGTTGGATTACGCGACCCTGCCAGTCCCACGGGCCGACCCGGCCAGCAGACCCCAATCACCCAGCACCGCCGTCTCGCGCTGCTGCGCAAACTGATCACCGACGAGACCGGCGGACTGCGCACCCGCATGGCCGCGATCCTCGTCCTGCTCTACGCCCAACCCCTCAGCCGGATCCTGCGCCTGACCATCGACGACATCGACACCACCGGCCCCGACGTCCTGCTGCACCTCGGCGACCCGCCAACACTGGTCCCCGAACCTGTCGCCGCACTGCTGCTGGCCCTGCGCGACCAGCGGACCAACATGCGCACCGCCACCAACCACGACGCCCGCTGGCTGTTCCCCGGCCGCCGCGCCGGCCAACCCCTCACCCCCGGCACGATCGCGCCGCTCATCCGGGACCTCGGCGTCCCGACCGTCCCCGGCCGCCTCGCCGCGCTGCGCCAGCTCGTGCTCCAGGCCCCGGCACCAGTCGTCGCCCAAGCCCTCGGCTTCCACCACCACACCACTCAGCGGCACCACGCCGCCGCCGGCGGCACCTAAACCGCTACGGAAAGATATGAGGCCGGCTAACGCAACAGCCCACGCTCATCGACGTGACGAGTCGGGCTGCCCATGAAGACATCCACCGCCGTCGGGCCATACGCCAGATTCAACGTGTCCAGTCGATAGCCCCATTCTCTGAGCCGGGAAGAGAAGCGGTAGTTCACCTGCCAACGCACCCACTCGCCGGGCTCCAGCCACACCGCCGGCGGCCGGCGCCACCGGCGAGGCATACCCCACGGCGTCACCACCAACTCCACCCGCAGCCGACCATCGCTCTCCTTCAACAGCACGTCGGCCCGGTCAGGCTGCCCGTCTCGGAACGACTCACGCGGCTCGAACCCGTGCGCCTCGTCCATCAACACCTCGTGGACAACAGGGCACCGGCGCAACGGCAGGACGAAACCGACCGGCGCCGCATTCCGGACCGCCGCCGCTGGCCCACCCCGCGACCGCTTGGTCCACGACGTCCGCACCCACTGCACCACAACGTCCACGAACCGATCATGAGGAGCATCGCCCAGGCGAGCAAGCGACATCCTGGTGCATCACCGAAGGTGAGCATCGCTGCTCACCAAGATGCGAATACGCGATAGATCAATTACACGACCCTGCCAGTCATCCGCCGGCAATACGCCGGTCGGGCGACCAGTGGCTGGGGCTGTTCCAGGCCCGCAGGCCCGCCGGTAGCGACTGTTTCGGACCATCGATCATGCCGTCCCACATGCGTGGGGTGCGATCAGGTGTCGCCGGGCGTGACGAGGCCGGTCTCATAGGCCAGGACGACCGCCTGCGCACGGTCGCGGAGGGCGAGTTTGGCGAAGATCCGCGCCACGTGGGTCTTGACCGTCGCCTCGCTCAGGGTCAGCGCCTGGGCCAGTTCGGTGTTGGAGAGACCGCGGCCGAGGAGCGTCAGCACTTCCAGTTCGCGCGGCGTCAACGCGGCGAGATCCCGGTGGATGGCGGGGGTCGGTCCGTCGCCGGCCGATCGGTCGGCGCTGGCGAAGCGCTGGACGAGCCGCCGGGTTATCGAGGGCGCGAGGAGGGCGTCGCCGGTGTCGACGAGGCGTACGGCGGCGGCGAGGTGATCGGCGGTGACGTCCTTGAGGAGGAAGCCGCTTGCGCCGATTGCCAGGGCGGCGTAGACGTATCGGTCGAGGTCGAACGTGGTGAGCATGAGCACCCGGCAGCGGGCGCCGTGCTCCAGGATGCGTCGGGTTGCCTCGAGCCCGTCCATCGTCGGCATGCGGATGTCCATGAGCACGACGTTGGGACGCATCCGCCGCTCGGCCGCCACCGCCTCGGCGCCGTCAGCGGCCTCGCCGACCACGTCGATGCCGCGGGCGGTGAGGATCAGCCGGAAGCCGGTGCGTATAAGCTCCTGGTCGTCGGCGATGAGCACACGGGGCGAGGGCAAAGGTGCCGGCCCGGGCGGTCTGGCAGGGCCGGGCTGGGCCTTCACGGGTGCTCCACCGGGATGCGGGCGCGGACCCGGTACCCGCCGCCGAGCCGCCGGCGGGCGTCGAGATCGCCGCCGTAGACCGCAACGCGCTGTCGCAGCCCCAGCAATCCCCGCCCGGCGCCGTCTCCGCCGCGCGGTGCAGGCTGGTCGCCCGTCAGCACGCTGGGACCCCTGGTCAGCACCTCCACCCGCAGCGAGTGCTCGGCATAGCGGATCGTCACCTCCGCCTTCCCTCCAGCGCCGTGCTTCAGCGCGTTCGTCAGTGCCTCCTGCACGATCCGGTACGCGGTGACGTCGATCCCGGACGGCAGTGGCCGGCGCTCACCGGAGATCCGCACCTCTACCGGCAGGCCGGCGAACGCGATTCGGTCGATCAAGGGGCTGAGCCTGCTCAGGCTGGGCTGCGGCGCCAGGTCGGCTCCGTCCGTGCCGTCGTCGCCGTCCGCCGCGGGCGCCAGCAGGCCGAGCAGGTGCCGGAGCTCGGTCATCGTGGTCCGTCCGGCACCCTCCACTGCCGACAGCGCCGCTGCGGCATCGTCGGGCATGGTCGTGAGCACCTCGCGCGCGGCGGTGGCCTGCACGATCATGAGGCTCACGTTGTGGCTCACGATGTCGTGCAGCTCCCGGGCGATGCGGGCACGCTCGGCGTCGACCGCGGTACGGGCCGCGCTCTCCCGCTCCCGTTCAAGGAGCCAGCCCCGCTCCTCCAGCGCCCGACGGTGCTCGCGCCGGGACCGGACGAGTGCGACACCGAGCCATACCGCGGTCGCGCAGGCTGCGACGAGCGCGCCGACCAGCCACACCGCCCCCAATCCCACCCAAGGATCTTCGCAAACGCGGATCGGCACCACATCATCCCCGGTGTCCAGCCGGTACATCCCTGGGATGACAGCCCCGGCGGTTTACATCCCGGGGCCGACGACCGGGCACCACCCGCGGTCATAGCGTGCTGCCATGACCACTGACACCTGCGTCGTGCGGCTGGACAACGTCCGCAAAGAGTACGGCGACACGACCGCCCTGGACGGCGTGTCGCTCGAGATCCGCACCGGTGAGGCGGTGGCGGTGATGGGCCCGTCGGGCTGCGGCAAGTCCACCATGCTGAACATGATCGCCGGGTTGGACCGGCCGACAT
The DNA here is from genome assembly GCF_055587185.1 of Micromonospora sp. NPDC048040. Lineage (NCBI taxonomy): Bacteria > Bacillati > Actinomycetota > Actinomycetes > Micromonosporales > Micromonosporaceae > Micromonospora > Micromonospora sp. NPDC048040. Next base: position 59,520 of record NZ_JBVJGT010000014.1, read on the forward strand.
CCGGGTCGGTGCGCGTCCACGACGAGGAGCTGAGCCGCCTGAACGAAACGAAGCTGGCGCTGTTCCGGCGGTACCGGATCGGCATGATCTTCCAGTTCTTCAACCTGCTCGACGACCTACCGGCGATAGACAACGTGGCGCTCGCCGCCCAGCTGACCGGCACCAAGGCAGGCCCGGCACGCAAGCGGGCCATGGAACTGCTCGACGAACTCGGCATCGCCGACCGGCGCAACGCGTATCCGGCGGCCCTCAGTGGTGGCGAGCGCCAGCGCGTCGCGGTGGCCCGGGCCCTCATGAACCGCCCGGCACTGCTGCTCGCCGACGAGCCGACCGGCGCCCTGGACAGCCGCTCCGGCGAGCAGGTGATGGACCTGCTGCTGGACCTCAACCAGATCGGACAGACCTTGCTCATCGTCACCCACGACGAGCGGCTCGCGACGCGGTGCGCGAGCCGCGTGGTCGAACTGGCCGACGGCCGGATCACCCGCGAACGCAGTCTGGAACGCGCATGAGTGCCGTGTGGCGGGCCTCGCGGGCCGCGGTCCGGCGACGCCGGGTGCAGACGTTCGTCATCGGCCTGGTCGTCCTGCTCTCCACCATGACGATCGTCGTGGCGCTGGCGCTGCTCGAGGCGTCCTCGGCGCCGTTCGACCGCGCCTTCGCCAGGCAACAGGGACCACACGCGATCGCCGTGTACGACCCGGCCAAGGTCAACGACGCGCAGCTCACCGGCCAGCGAACCGGCGTGGCGGCCGCGGCGGGACCGTTCGGGCAGGTAGCGCTCGACCTTACCGAGGGCGGCGGGCCGGGCCCACGGGGTCCGCTGACCGTCGCGGGACGCGCCGACCCGGGCGGCTCGGTGGACCGTCTCAGCCTCTGGCAGGGGCGCTGGCCCACGGCCCCCGGCGAGATCGTCCTCAACCAGCCCGATCCCGGTGCCGACTCGAGGGGATTTCCGCCGGACAGCGGAGAGGTGACCCTCGGCGGCAAGCGGTACACCGTCGTCGGCCGGGCCCACAGTCTCAGCCAGACCGCCGACGCCTGGGTGTCACCGGAACAGATGACCGCCCTGCACCCCACGTCGGTTCAGATGCTCTACCGGTTCACCGGTGACGTGTCTACGAAGGCCGCGGTCGACGCCGACCTGGCCGCCGTCACGGCCGGCCTGCCGGCGGGCGCGCTGATCGCCGCGCAGCCGTACCTCGTCGTCAAGGAGAAGGTCGCCTCGGACATCGGCGTCTACGTGCCGTTCCTCGCCACGTTCGGCATGCTCGGACTGATCGTCGCGGTCGTCATCGTGAGCAACGTGGTCAGCGGCGCGGTCGTCTCCAGCTTCCGGCACATCGGGATCCTCAAGGCGCTCGGATTCACACCGCGCCAGGTTGTCGCCGTCTACCTGGTCATGGTGTCGGTACCCGCCCTCATCGGCTGTGTCCTTGGCACCGTCGCCGGCACCCTCGCCGCCCAGCCGCTGCTGAGCGACGGGTTCGAGGGCCTCGGACTCGACGTCGGCATCTACGTCGGCGTCTGGATCTGGGTCGCCGGGCTGGTCGGCGTGCCGGTACTCGTCGCCCTGGCGGCGTTCGTGCCCGCCGTCCGGGCACACCGACTGTCAGCCGCCGAGGCGATCAGCGCCGGCAGCTCCCCACGGGCCGGGCGTGGGACGCGGATCCAGCGCTGGCTCGCCGGTGTCCGGTTGTCGCGTCCGGTCACCCTCGGGCTGGGCCTGCCGTTCGCGCGACCGGGCCGGACCGCCTTCACCGTCGTGGCCGTCCTGCTCGGCGTGACCACCGTGACGTTCGCGACCGGGCTGGCCGACACGCTGACCCGGATCTCCACGATCGAAGGCCGGGCCTCGGGACAGATCGGGGTTCGGCCGTCCGACGGCCGGACGCGGATCGCCCCCGAGGGTCAGCTGCCGCCCGCGGGGCCGCAGGCCACCACCAGTCGGACCGACGCCCAGGTCGAGCAATTGCTGCGCGGGCTGCCGGACGTCGCCCGGGTCACCCCCGTCTTCAAATTGTCGGTCCCTACCATCGGGCAGACCCAGCCGCTGATCGTCAACTTCGTCCGCGGTGACTACTCGTCGATGGGCTACCAGGACGAGCTCACCGCCGGACGCTGGATGACGCGGGTGCACGAGACAGTCGTGCCGTCGGAACTCATGCGTGAGCGCGGACTGAACGTCGGGGACAAGCTCACCCTGGAGCTTGGCGGACGGCGGACGGTGCTGACCGTGATCGGCGAGACGATGGACGGCGCGCCCGGACCGCCCGGCATGTTCGTGGACTGGCGCGTCCTCACCGAACTCGCGCCGGACCGCGCCGTCAAGCCACACGAGGTGTACTACCAGGTCCAGCTCAAGCGTGGCGGCGATGTCGCGGCGTACGTCGCCGCGGTCAAGGCGGCCGACCCGGCAATCGACGCGTGGGACACCTCCCAGCTCAGCGACTTCGCGGTGACCGTGATCGGCTTCTCGTCGGTGCTCTCGTTGCTGCTGTCCACCGTCGCGGCCCTCGGCGTGTTCAACACGGTCGTGCTCAACGTCCGGGAACGCCGCCGCAGCCTCGGCATGCTCAAGTCGATCGGGATGACGCCACGCCAGGTCGTCACGATGGTGCTGACGTCGATGGCGGTCGTCGGCGCGGCCGGCGGTGTGCTCGGCATCCCCCTGGGGATCGTCGCGCACCGGTACATCGTGCCGGCCGCCGCCGACGCGGCCCGGATCGCCATCCCACACTCGGTGCTGGAGGTGTGGCAGGCACCGACGCTCGCGCTCATGGCCCTCGCCGGCGTCGTGATCGCGCTCCTCGGTGCACTGGTCCCGGCCCGCGGCGCGGCCCGGCTCACGATCGCCGAGGTGCTCCACAACGAGTGAGCTGTCGCCTCGGGGCCTCCGGACGCGCGGATACCGCAGGCCCCGAGGCGACAGGGGCGAGAACAGGCAGGGCACTCTTCTGCCGCTGACGTGGCGCACCGATAGCTCAGTTGTCATCACCGTCGTTGAGTCACCCTCCGCTACCTGCCCGGCCGGGCCATCCTCGTGGCCGCAGATCGGCGCCAGCATCATGGAGTTGGCGTTACTCAACGTGACTGCCGGATCAGCCATGAACACGAATACGAGGCGGGTAAGGCGCCGATCCGCCGCTGCGCTGGGCCGACCCACGCGCGAAGCTGCTCGACCTCACGGACTGGAACGCGGTGCGCAGCGATGTCCTCGCCGGCCTCGGCCTGACCGCACCGCTCGAGCAGCACCTGGCCGAGTACACCGCGACGCTGGACGCCGGATGGCGGCAGCTGGCCCTGCGCATCGATGAAGCCGGCCCGGATGCCAGCGTCCGAGTGGTGCCCGATGGAGAAACAGGCCGGATCCGGCTGTCCGTGCAAAGGTTTGGAGAAGCTGGGCGACCCTCCCTCGCTGATCGACCTGCGCAAGCGCGTCGCCGCGATGATGCCGGTCGTCGACCTGCCCGAACTGCTGATGGACGTGCACTCCTGGACCGCCATGCTCGACGCCTACACCCACGTCGGCGGGCTGGACACCCGCATGGGCCAGCTCCCGGTGACCATGGCCGCGCTGCTGGTCGCCGACGCCTGCGACGTCGGCCTGGTCCCGGTGATCCACGCCGGCAACCAGCGCTGACACGCGACCGGCTCGCACGTGGACCAGAACTACATCCGGGCGGACACTCACGCCGACGCCAACGCCAGACTGTCAACTACCAGCAGCGCATCGCTATTACCGACTTGTGAGGCGGTTGCCTGGTCGCCTCAGTCGACGGGCTGCGGTTCCGGGTACCGGCTGCCATCCAACGTTCCCCCGCGGGCCGGGGGCGGGGGCAACGGAGACCCCACCGCGCAGATCTTGATCGGTTGGGCGGGGTCCATCACGAAGGGCGGGTCGGTAGGCTTGGCGTGATCATGGGGAGGGTCCTTGTCCTGGCCGGGCGCTGGTGCGTGGATAGTTGCCGCTACCTCGACGAATGCGAGCTGGGAGGTGGCCGCGGCGGCCATTTCCGCGGCGTCGATGGCGCGGGTGGCGGTGCTTCATGTCACCGACCGCAGACATGACGGCAACGCTCCTTCTCAACTGCTGAGGGAGAGCCTCGCAACGTACGTCGAGGTGCATGCCGGTGGGGCGGGCGCGCCACGGCCCGACGACCTCGTCGGGATCACCCGGGCCCTGGCACGGAACCATGACCTAGTCCTGGTGAGCGCAGCCCACGGCCTCCTCGTTCCGCTGGGTCGCGATGGCTGGACCCTCGCAGACCTGGCCTGGGCACTGCAGGCACCGGTCGTCGTGGTGACCGACTCTGGAGCGGACTCGATCAATCACACCACGCTCGCGCTCGATGCGCTCGCCAGCCGTGGCCTACCCGCCTCCGTCATCGCCATCGGCGACGGCGACGGCGATGACTTCTCAGGGTTGCCGGTCAGGCTGGCCGGTCGAATTCCCGACAGCGCCGCTGGCCAGCCTCAACGGTTTCGCGCGGAGGCGGCAGGCTGGCTTGCCCCGTTGCTGCAGGCGACCGGCGGTACGGCGGCGGCGGCCCAGGACGCGCCCTCCCGGCCTGCCGCGGCCGAGCGGTCCGATCACGCGGCGCCGGCGGCGACGCGTGACGAAGAAGCGCCACGTTCGACGAGCATCGGCAAGCGGCTGCTGATCGCCCTGCTCGCGGTTTTTCTCCTGCTGGTGTTGCTGCTCTGTGCCGTCACCAACCTGAGACCGGCGGGCAGAAACGTCGACGACGCGACCGGGTCCGTCGACCCGGGTTCCGAACGCCGGCCGGTGCCGTCCTATCGCGTTGTTCCCAGCACGGGCCGTGCGGACGTGCCGTCCCGGCCTTCGGCCGCCCAGGTCTGCCCGCAAAATGCCGGGACCGTGGTCGCCGCCGAGCCCGACGCGTCGACCACCGCCCGGGTCAACGCCGCCTGGAAACGCATCGAGAAATGGCTAGCGACGTATGCGCCCCGCACGCGGGCTTCGCTGCGGCCGCCCGCGCCACCGGAGCGGATCGCCGCGCTACAGGCACGGATGTCGGTCGCCTTCCCGGCTGATCTGGTGGCGTCGCTGCGGCGGCATGACGGAGTCGCGGCCCTTGACGGCTTTGATCTGCCACCGTTCTACCGACCGCTGCCATTCGACGAGATCGTGGGCGCCTGGGAGGTGACCTGTTCCGTCCTGGCGGGCGGGCCATCGGATGATGACTGGTGGCACCAGGCTTTCGTGCCGTTCGCGACGGCGGGCGACGGCGGCTGTCTGCTGGTCGACGTGCGGCCCGGCGGGCATGGCAGGGTGGGCGAGTTCTACCCCGAGGAGGGCACCGGCTTCGACCGTTGGCCCGCGTCGATCGCGGAACTCTTGGAGGGTGTGGCGCGGTCGTTGGAGACTGGCGATCCCTACATGCCGCATTACCGCCCGGTCGTCAATGCCGACGGCCGCCTGGAATGGACGATCGAGACGCCGTAACGGCCCGGCCGACTGGTGAGATCGCCTGCTCAACTGTCGCGAGTTCGGCCTCCACGAGGCCGCCCTTGCCCACGTTTCCGTGACAGAACAGGTGGCTGCGGTCGCCGGCGCCACCGGTGCGATCAGCGCCCGGGGGATCAGCGCCAGGCCGGACGGCGTCTACCGGGCCGGCGCCATCTTGGTCTTGACCGTCGGCCTGGGCTCCGGCCACCGCGTCGTCGGGCAGCTCGCGGCGGCCGCGGGGGGAACCGGCCGGTGCGCGTGTAGAACTTCAACCACAGGGCGAAACCAGCATCGTGGCCTCATGCCGTCGTACGACGAGATCCATCTCGTCCGGGAGCAGCGTCCAGTGCTCCATCAGCGCATCGGTATCAAGGGGTGCTCTGCCCACGATCGCTCATCGTGCCGTCAGCACAGCACTCTCAGCAGAGATCAACTAATTGGCGGCCGATGACACGTTCGTCACCGGCACCCCAACAAGGAGGCGCTGCGACAGTGCGGCGACGCCTGGTGCGCACGATGGCGAGGCCCTCGGCCGGTCCCGCGGCGGGCTGAGCGCGAAGATCCACCTCGCTGACCGACCCGGCCTACGGCTGGGTCGGCGAGTGCGAGAAGCGCTTCGGTACGCACCCGGTGCAGGTGGTCCACGAGTGGAACGCCGCAGCGCACGTCGCCGCGGCCGAGGGGATCCGGCCAAGCGGGCGTTCGCGCTCGACAAGCTGCAGACGCTGCTGGACTACGCCGACGAGCAGGTCACCCGGATCCGGGCGACGGGGCGTAAGGGCTGGCTGCCGGCGTTCCGCGACGCTGCCTGTTCAAGGGAAGAAGAAGGCCACCACCGGCGAACCGAGCTGCCCGGAATGCCGGCGCGCTCCCGGGCGAGCTGCGCGTCCATGCCGATTATCGGATTACCGGTAACGATAATCCGATAATCGATGTGGACAAAGCCGACAAACCGGCGGTACATCATAATGACTGTTATGTGTCCAAGGTGAGCAGCCGATGCGAGAAGACGCTCGTCAGCTTCATGTCCTGGCTCAGCGCACCTGATGTGGCGCAGTGAGGTTGACGCCTCGGCTCGATGGATCTGATGCCGGCTCAGTGAAAGTGGTGCCGTCGCTGTCTCGCTGGCGTTCGCCAGGGCGAGCCGTTGGATCCTGCTGGTTCGTCTCGTTCGAGCCGTGCCGGGGTGTCAGTAAGGATCTTGCGACCAGGGGCCAATTAGTTGATCTTCGATTGAATCCTTGAGTTTCGGGGCCGAAATCGGGCCGAGATCTGATCTATGGATGATCTTGGACGGGCATCCAACAGTCCATGGGCGGGGTCAAGGTGAGTTGTGCGAGGCGTTGGGCCTGGCTGTCAGTCATCGCCGGGCAGCCCATCCGCGTGCTGGAAGCCCGGATCACGATCACCACCAGCAACGGCACCCGCGCCAGTGACTACCGGCTCCTGACCACGCTGCTCGGCCCGGACCTCCACCCCGCCGCGCAGCTGATCACGCTCTACCACCAGCGCTGGGAGATCGAAACCGCCTACCTCGAACTGAATCCAGCATCCTCGGCGGACGAGTCCTGCGAGCACGCACCCCTGACGGCGTCGATCAGGAAATCCACGCTCTGCTGATCACCTACCAGCTCCTGCGCACCGCGATGGTCGACGCCACCGACAGCCGTTCCGGTCTCGACCCGGACCGGGCCAGCTTCACCACCGCGCTGAACGCCGCCACAGCAACGAACGAGACTCCGCGACGCTACGGGTTATTTTCTGCAAGCCCTTAACTGAACGGCGTTGGCTCTAGTTCTAGGAGCGGAAGTCGAACCGGGCCGCCGGGTGCGCGGCGGTGATCCGGTCCCGGACCGCCTCGGGCAGCCGGTTGTATCCGAGGTCGACCGCCGCCAGCTCGGGCAGCTCGTCGAACTCCGCCGGCAGGTCCTCGAGCTTGTTGAAGGACAGGTCCACGACGCGCAGCCGGCGGAACGCCCCGATCCCGGCGAGGTGTTCGGCCCGCAGCTCGCCGCGGTCCTTGTCCGGGCCCCACCGGTCGATCCGCAGCTCCTCCAGCGCGCCCAGCGTCATGCCGAACAGCTGCCGCAGCACGGAGTGCGCCGGCTGCGCCGGGTGCGGGCCGATCCGCCCGCTGAAGCCGAGCACCCGCAGGGCGGGCAGTTGGCCGAGGTCCGGCAGCGGGACCGTGACCAGGCCAAGGCTGTCGCCGAGGTCGAGCTCCTCGAGGCCGGTCAGCCGGAGCAGCCTGTCCGGGATCGCGTCGAAGTAGTTGCGGCTCAGGTCGAGGCGGCGCAGGTTCGGGAAGGTCGTGACGGCGTCGGGGAAGATTTTCAGGTACCCGCCGCCGGCCGCCATGGACACCTCCTCGATGCCGGTCAGGCCGTGCGCGGACTCCGGGAACACGAGGTTGGTCCCGTCGGCGACCAGCCGCCGCAGCCCGACCAGGCCACCGAAGAAGTCCGGCAGCACCAGCGGCGCCACCCCGGGCACGTTCCGCCACGGGGTCGACCGCACCGGGCCGCCCGACATCGCGGAGATGTCCAGCTCCTCCAGCCCGGCGAGCCGGCCGACGGCCGCCGGCAGGGCGAGGGCGTCCCCGTCCCCGATCTTGTTGCCGGCCAGCCGCAGCACCCGGAGCGCAGCCAGGTCGCCGATCGAGTCGGGCAGGGCGGTCAACCCGCAGTGGCACACCGACAGGTGCTCGAGCCGGATGAGTTTGCCGATCGCCTCGGGCAGTTCGCCGATCCGGTTGCCGTCCAGCACCAGGGTGCGCAGCCACGGCATCCGCAGCACCTCGTCGGGGAACCTTCGCAGGTCGCGCCCGGTCAGGTCGAGGTGCTCGACCCGGTCGGCCACCGCGCCGGACACGTGGTCGCGCGCCCGTTCGGACGCGATCCGGGCTCCGGGCCGCAGCACCGGCAGCCCGGCCCGCAGCCGGTCCAGGAACACGTCGAGCATCAGCTCCTGCTCGTCGGCGTCCACGACCTCGGGCACGAAGGCGTCGACGATGGCCTGCCCGGCGAAGTCAGCGTCCTCGGAGTCGCCGTAGTTGTCCACCAGGCGCGCGCCAGGGGCGGTCACGACGACCGGGTGGTCACGCTCGATCACCCACGGCGTGTCGACGGTACCGGCCTGGAGGGTACCGTCGCTGTGCTCGCCGTACACGAAGTGGGTGAAGGCGCCGTCGTGGATGGAGATCTCCGACCCGCCGCCCTCCAGGGTCTCGGCCTCGGTGCGACCGGCGACGTAGAGCCCGGGGTGCTCGTCGTACAGCGCGATCCGCCCGGTGACCGTCAGATCGCCGGTGACCACGATCAGCTCGACGGCGTCCTCGCGGTCCGCGGCGGACAGCTCGCGGACGGCGTCCAGGAAGTCCCCGTCGAGGGTCAGGTCGCCGTCGAAGAACAGCGTGCCGCCGTAGTTGCCGTCGAACGCGGCGGACAACGCGCCGCCCAGGCGGGTATCGGCATTGTCGAAGGACGTGAACACCTGGGTCGCGGGCTTCGCCACGCGGGTGATCATAGGGTACGCCCGCGCCAGCCGTGCGCACAGTCTATTGTGGAGCGACGGGTCGAGCCGTCCAACCGGGCGGCCTCCCGGGGGTTAGACGGGCATCTTGTCCAGCAGATGCGTCTGCTCGCCGGCCACTGCCGTGTGCAGCATCGCGTGCATACGCATCCGCGCCGCCCGGCGCACGCTGGCCACCCGGTCCCGCAGCGTCGTCACACCCGGCAGCAGCGCCCCGTGTCGCGAGTACGCCCGCGCCAACAACCACAAGAACCGCAGGGCCAATCCGGACAAGGTCCGAGCCGACACCTCTGGTCCTGCTACCGAATCAGGCCGCAGGAGTACGACGCGCGGCGCGAGGCCCAGGACCACCGGTGCGCCATCTGCGGCAAACGCCAATTCCGCGACCGGAACGCTCAGTTGGACGCGGCGGGACCGGGCTGGTGCGCTGGCGGCATGAACGTGGTGTTGTGGGTGACTCAGGCGTTGCTGGCTCTGCTCTTCCTGGTCGCCGGTGGGCTCAAGGTGCTTCGGCCGCCCGCGGCGTTGCGCGGCATGATGCCGTGGGTGGAAGACGTCTCCCGGTCGACAGTCGTCGGTATCGGCGTCGTGGAGCTCCTCGGGGCCGTCGGCCTGATCGTGCCCGGCGCGACCGGCATGGCGCCCTTTCTCGCCCCACTGGCCGCCATCGGCTTCGCGGTCTCATGATCGGTGCGACCGGCACGCATCTGCGCCGGGCGAAGGCCGACTCATCGGCGGCAACCTGGTGGTGCTGCTGCTGGCCGGCTTCGTCGCCTACGGACGACTGGGGCCGTGGCCGATGTGACGGGGAGAGCCGGAGGTGTACGCCGACCTCCACGAGCGGTTCTCCCCTGGGAACCCCGACTGAGTTCATCCGCCGATCGAGGACGACGTGCGTATCGCCGACGAGGGGTTGGGGACTGGTCGACGATCCCGGCGGGTGCCCGGCCGCGGTCAGGGTCGCTTCGGGTGGGCGCGTCCGAGGGCACCGGCTCTGCCCCACCGTCCGGGGATGTGGAGCAGTTCGATCCGGCCCATGCTCGGGGGCACGGCCGGTCTGGTCACCAGGTGCTCGCCGCGTGGCTCCATGCCGAGCATGGTTCGCAGCAGCAACAGGGGCGTGCCGGTGGACCACGCCTGCGGGCTGCACGCCGTGGGGTACAGCACGGGATATCTGGTCAGCGTCCGCTCGTATCCGCCGAACGCCTCGGGCAGCCGCCCGTCGAAGTGTTCCGCGGCGTCGATGATCCCCTCGGCGATGTGCCCGGCCTCCTGGTGGAATCCGTAGCGGCGTAGCCCCCAGGCGATGAACGAGTTGTCGAACGGCCACACGGTGCCGACGTGGTAGCCGATCGGGTTGTAGCGTCCCTCGCCGCTGCCGAGGGTGCGTACGCCCCAGCCGGAGAACAGTTCGGGGCCGAGCAGGTGTTCGGCGATCTTCGGTGCTCGGGATTCGTCGACGATGCCGCTCCAGAGCAGGTGGCCGATGTTCGAGGAGAGCGCGTCGACCTGGCGGCCGTCGCCGTCGAGGGCGAGGGCGTAGTACTCGCCGTCGGCGACCCAGAAGTCGCGGTTGAAGCGTTCCTTGAGGTCGGCCGCCTCCTGTTCGAGGCGGTCGGCGTACGCGGGGTCGTGCCAGAACTCGCGGGCCAGCCGCGCACCGCGGATCTTGGCGTCGTACGCGTAGCCCTGCAACTCACACGTCGCCCGGGGCAGGCCGGCCAGCCGCCCGTCCCGGAACGAGATCGAGTCCCAGGAGTCCTTCCAGCACTGGTTCTCCAGCCCGTTGCGTTCGTTGCGGCGCTGGTACCAGACGTAGCCGTCGCCCATGATGTCGCCGTACTCGTCGATCCAGCGCAGGGCGGCTCTCGCGGAACGCTCGAGAGACCGCACCAGGGCGCTGTCGCCGGTCCACCGCTCGTATTCGTCGAGCAGGATGACGTAGAGAGGTGTCGCGTCGGCGCTACCGAAGTACGGCGAATGCGGCTGCTCCTCGAACGCGGTCGTCTCCCCGTACCGCATCTCGTGGAGAATCTTCCCCGGCTCCTCCTCCCGGAAGTCGTGCAGGACGACACCCTGCCTCAGGGCGAGCATGTGCAGCGTCGTGGCGGCGAGGTCGGGCGCGAACGGCAGCGCCTGGATGCTGGTGAGGATGCTGTCCCGGCCGAAGATCGCCATGAACCACGGCAGGCCGGCGGCGGGGATGGCATGTGCGCCGGCGGCCAGCGGCGCGAAACGCAGCGCGGAGAGGTCGGCCAGGCTGCGCCGGTAGGTCGTCGCCAACGTGGGGGAGTCGCAGGTGAGGCGGGGCGCCTCCGCGAGCCAGTCGGCCAGGTCCTGTCGTATCTCCGCTCGGGCCCGACCGGGTCTGCCCTCCAGGCTCTCCCGAAGGTCGCGTCCGCCCAGGCCCAGCGCCTGCACGTGCAGGTTGGTGATCCACTGGCCGTGCGGTCCGAGCCGAACGTCGTACGTCAGCCCCTGCTCGTCGACGCGGGCCGGCGCGGTGGACGAGACCAGGGTCTCCCGGCAGAACCCCTCCCGCTGATAGCCGAGGCGTAGGCACCCGGCGTCGATCCGGGTGTAGTACGTCCCGGACTTGTTCCGCACGTCCTTGATCTCGAAGAGGTCGGCGAAGTCGCTCTCGACGTCGATCCGGATCCGCAGGTCGACGGGCTCGGGTTCGTGGTTGATCACCGTCAGCCGCTCGGTGAAGCTTCCACCGATGGAGCGGTCGCGAACCGCCGAAACACCGACGTCAACGAGCGGACTGGGGAGGGCCGGAGCGACGACCATTCGACTCTCGAAGAATTCGATTTCCTCGACGGTGAGCGCGTTCACCCGCTCGTCGTTGATGGACAGGATCCATTTCGACAGGAATCGCGTGTCGAACGAGAAGAAACCGGTCGGGATGGTGGGGGACGCGTCGATGTCGCCCGTCTCCTCGCTGACCACGAACGTGTTGCCGTCCAGCAGCCGGACGAGGCCGTCGCTCATGCCACACGTCTCCGCTCACGGCCGAAATCCCGAGGGTGGCGGGCTCCGGGCGGCGCCGGTATGAGCCGGCCGAAGACACGGAACAGCCGGACATCACCCTCCGTTCTGATCTCGTTGCGCAACCACGCCGGGTACATCTGTGCCTGGCCGCCGATGATCCGGTCGAAGGTCGCCCGGCTGCCGTAGAAGACACAGTCGGCCTCGCCCCCATCCCGGGAAACGCGGACATCGCCCCGTTCGATCTCCACGAACCAGCGGTCGACGCCCTGCTCGTGCGTGAGTTCGAACCGCATGGTCGCGGTGGCGTCCTCGACGAGGGTTTCGTGGCCGCGACGGGCGAGCGCCTGGAAGAAGCTCGTGGTGGGATCCGACACGTCCGCCTCCCTCCGGATGGGTGCCGAGCCAGGATGAGCCGCGTACCCACCCTGACCGGGAGCGAAGCGCCGCCGCACCACCCGGATCGGGTGAATTTTCCGCGTCGCTCGCGGCCGCAGCCCAGGTTCATCCGTTCCGGGTGAGGCCGGCCCACCCCGGCGCGAACGACGCTGCTCCTCGTCCGGCGGATTTCTACGGGGGTGGTGCCATGTCGGAGGCGACCAGGACGTTCTTCGAGGCGCTGGAACGACACGGCCACGAACGCCTGCTGAAGAAGACGGACGGCACCATACGCTTCGACCTCGAGCGCGGCCGCGAGGTCGACCACTGGTTCGTGGAGATCCGCGGCGGCGCCGTCCGGGTGTCACAGCAGAACCGCGATGCCGACATCGCCATCCGCTCCGACAACGACTTCTTCGACCGGATGGCGCGCGGCGAGGCCAAACCGCTCCCGGCCTGGCTGAGGAACGACATCACGTTCGAGGGGCAATTCCGGCTCATCATCCTGCTGGAGCGGCTCTTCGCGCCGCCGCCCGGCGCGCGTCACCCGCGCATCGCCGCCCGTGACCGTGGGAGGCAGGGTTGAAGGCCGACAGCGTCAGAATTCTCGACGGCAACATCTTCGTGCTGAGCGACGGCAGTGGCGACATAGACGCGAAGCCCGCCGTCCCGTGCGGGTACTTCGCCTTCGACACCCGGTTCCTCTCGCGGTGGCTGCTGACCATCAACGGCGAACGGGTCAGCCCGCTGGCCATGGACGATTCGTCGTACTTCGAGGTGCGGTTCTTCCTGGTGCCCGGGGCTCCGACGCACTACGTGGACGCCAAGGTCTCGGTGATCCGGGAACGATCGGTGGTCGGCAGCTTCGAGGAGCGGTTGACGGTGCTCAACCATTCCGGGGAACCGGCCGAGTTCACGGTCCGGGTGGACGCGGCCTGCGACTTCATCCCGCTGAACGTCGTCGGACAGGACCGTACGCCACCCGGTCGGCTGTACCGGCGCGTCGAGGACGGGCGCCTGCACCTCGGCTACGTGCGGGAGAAGTTCCGGCGGGAGACGGTTATCTCCACGACTGAGCCGGCGCAGGTCGACGAAGAGGGGCTGACCTTCCACATCCGGATCGAACCGCACGGTCGGTGGGCCACGACGTTGCATGTCCGGGGGCTGGTGCTGCGCCCCGACGGTCAAGACATTCGAGACCACGTGCATCCCAGCCGCGTGCAACGTGACAGGGCGGAGCTTCAGGGCGACCTGCGGCAGTGGCTCGGCAAGGCCCCGCAGCTGAGCTGCGACTGGAAGCCACTGGAGCGGACGTACCGGCGCAGCCTGGTCGACCTTGCCGCGCTCCGGTTCTCGCCGTTGACGCTACCGGCCGAGCCGCTGCCCGCGGCGGGGCTGCCCTGGGACGCCACCCTCACCGGCCGCGCCCCCATCCTCACCAGCCTGCAGGTGTTGCCGTTTGTACCGGACATGGCCGTCAACACCCTGCGGATGCTCGGCATCGACCAGGGCAGCGTGCTCGACGACGTGCTGGACGAGGAGCCGGGCAAGATCCTGCGCGAGTTCCGCTACGGCGAGCTGGTCGCGTTCGAGGAACGCCCGCACGCGCCGTACTTCGGTGCCGCCGACAGCACCCCCCTCTACGTGATCCTGCTCGACGAGTACGAGCGGTGGACGGGGAACGCCGCCGTGGTGCGCGAGTTCGAGGACGAGGCGCGCGCGGCGCTGCACTGGATCGACGAGTACGGCGACATCATGGGCGACGGCTACGTCTGGTACCAGCGCCGCAACGAACGCAACGGGCTGGAGAACCAGTGCTGGAAGGAAACCGCGAACGCGATCTCGTTCCGGGACGGCCGGTTGCCCAGGCTGCCCCGGGCGACGTGTGAGTTGCAGGGCTACGCGTACGACGCCAAGATCCGCGGTGCGCGGCTGGCCCGCGAGTTCTGGCACGACCCCGCGTACGCCGACCGCCTCGAACAGGAGGCGGCCGACCTCAAGGAACGCTTCAACCGCGACTTCTGGGTCGCCGACGGCGAGTACTACGCCCTCGCCCTCGACGGCGACGGCCGCCAGGTCGACGCGCTCTCCTCGAACATCGGCCACCTGCTCTGGAGCGGCATCGTCGACGAATCCCGAGCACCGAAGATCGCGCAACACCTGCTCGGCCCCGAACTGTTCTCCGGCTGGGGCGTACGCACCCTCGCGCAGGGGCAGGGACGTTACAACCCCCTCGGCTACCACGTCGGCACGGTGTGGCCGTTCGACAACTCGTTCATCGCCTGGGGGCTGCGCCGCTACGGATTCGACGAGGAGGCCGGGCGCATCGCCGAGGGGATCATCGACGCGTCCCGGCATTTCCAGGGGCGCCTTCCGGAGGCGTTCGGCGGATACGACCGCGAGTTGACCCGGCACCCCGTCCAGTATCCCGCGGCGAACAGCCCACAGGCCCTGGCCACCGGGGCGCCCCTGCTGCTGGTGCGTACGCTGCTCGGTCTCGAGCCGTATGGGGATGACCTGGTGGTCGCGCCGGCACTGCCCGAACGGTTCGGTCGGATCGAACTGCTCGACATTCCCGGGCGGTGGGGCCGCGTCGACGCCATCGGCAACGTGAGGTCCCCGGAGGCGAACGCGGTCGGCGGCTGAGCCAGGCGACGTCGCGTCCGGGGTTCCAGGAACGGTGGCGCCGCGGCGCTGTTCCTCACCAACGGCGCGCCGCGGGAGGCGGTCAGGCGCGCGCGCCGCCGAAGCCCAGCAGGACGGCGAGGCCCAGGGCGCTGCGCGGGGCGTACGGCACCCGCCACAGGCCGCCGTGCGCCGCGGCGTACGCCTCGTCCTGCCACGGGTGCGGCAGCGACGGCCCGCCGGTGCGCAGGGCGTGCACCAGCAGCGCGGCCATCAGCGTGTTGCTGGTCGCCGGCTCGAACACCTCGATGCCGAACCGGTGCGCGCCCGCGTACGCGGCGGCCAGCGCGCGGTTGCGCAGCACCGAGCGGGTGCGGGTGGGCGGCGCCACCGCGAACGACACGGTGGACCCGGCGTCGCGGGCCACCGTCGCCCGCCACCGTTGCAGCCGCTTCGCCAGCGCGTAGTTGGGTCCCTGCTGCGGGACGAGGCTGTCGTTGACGCCGGGGTCGACGCCCGGCGGGTAGTTGCGGTGCAGGAGCCTGCCCCCGGAGGCGACCCGCAGCGACCGGCGGACGATCCCGCGCGCCGCGTAGCCCTGTTCGGCGTGGCGTACCGCGTCGCCGGGGACGGCGAAGACGTCGGTGGGGGTGGCCAGGAAGGCGAGCGCCACGTCGTCGCGGCGGTCCTGCAGCCGCAGCGTGAGCGCGTCGACGGCGGTGGCGACCCGGACGTTGGTCGCGCCGTCGGCGTAGACGTAGTTGCCGAGCACGAGCCGGCCGTCGACGCCGAGCAACCAGTCGGCCACCTGCGGGAGGTTGTGCAGCAGGTCGGCGCCGGCGTGGGCGGCCAGCGCCTCGTCGTCGGGGCCGGTGCCGGCGGGCACGGGCAGGTGGAGCCGGCCGCCGTAGCGGCGCGTCGTGTGCAGCAGCCGCCGCCAGATTTCCGGCCTCGGCAGGTCGACGGCGACCACGTCGCCGCCCCAGCGCAGCACGGACGGCAGCGGGCCCATCTCGGCGCCCGCGCCGAGCACCACGATGCGCTGGTCGCGCAGGTCGAGCCAGTCGGGGTTCGTCATGACGGCGCGTACGGCCTCGGCGCAGGACGGTTCGACGACGCCGGCGGTGACCCAGGCGTCGAGCCGGCGGCGCAGGTCGTCGCCGCGCAGCCGCTGGCCCCGGTACGGCAGGGACAGCTCGCGTTGCACCTCACCGGTGCCGGCGACCGTCGCGGTGTGCAGCGGCGCGACGTCGGTGGTGAACACCTCGCCGAGGCCGATCTCGGTGCCGTCGGCGCGGACCACGGTCATCCGGCTGTGCAGCGCGGCGAGCCCGTTCCGGGCGATGGTGACCGCGGCGTCGCGGGAGAGTAGTCCGGCCTCGACGAGCCGCCGGAAGTGCCCGAGGTATCCGTGCCGCCAGTTCGTCTCGTGTTCGGCCGAGCGCGCGCCGACCGCGTCGACGGCACGCAGCGCGTCGGCGACGACGGCCCGCCCGAGCGCGGAGGTGCTGCGCCCCACGTCGGTCTTGGGGAACACCACCCCGGTCGGACCCTCCACGGCCACCGTCCCTTCCGCCCGGCCCGTCGGGCCGCCCTCGGTCGTCGGGTGCCACTCTGCCGTACCCGGCTGCGCGGCGCAGAGCGGGCCCTGCGCCGCGACCGGGCCCGACGCGGGCGTACGGGCCGCGAGTCGCCAGAGCCGGCCCCCGGTCGCCGGTCAGCCGCGGTGGCGTACCTCGGTGTCCCAGATCGCGGCCCACGGACGCCGCAGGCCGCGGCAGACCCAGATCGGCCCGCCGTTCTCGTCGTTGTCGACCTCGATCCGCTGATCCACCCGGCCGGCGAGGGTGACCTCGGTGAACCAGCTGCGCAGCCGGTCCGGCCGTGCGAACCCGACCGCGAGCACCACGTCGGCGGTTTCCGGGGGGCGGCCGAAGGCGGCCATGCTGTTGTGGCCGGAGTAGGCGGGCGGCAGGTCGCGCGCCGGGCCGTAGCGGGCCACGGCGCCGGCCTCGCCGTAGTTGGCGGTGAGGACGACGGCCCGCTGCCGCTGGTCGGCGGGCAGGCCACGGTGGACGGTGGCGAGCGAGTCGGCGAAGGCGGGCCAGCCGATGGTCTCGCCGGCGTCGTAGTTGGCGGCGACGACGAAGCCGGGCAGCCGGTCGGCGGGCAGGACGGGCAGCAGCAGCACCGCGCTGCTGACGGCGGTCAGCCCGGCGCCCACGGTCAGCAGGGCCCGGCGCGGCAGGGCGCGACCCCGGGCGGCCCAGCCGGCGGTGACGACCGCCCCGGCGGCGGTGAGCACCAGCAGCAGCGGGGCGTCGTAGTAGCCCTTGCCGCCGGCGAGCAGCACGATGGCGACCACCACGAGCCAGGCCCACCCGACGGCCCGATACGCCCGCCAGGCCGGCCGGCGCAGCAGCGTCACCAGCCCGGCGACCCAGATCGGCACCGTGAAGGGGCTGATGATGACGACCTGGAGGACGAGCGCGTCGAGCCGGCCACTGTAGGAGCTGTCGCCGTCGGCGATCGAGGCGGCCACCGACAGTTGTGGGAAGTCGTGTGCCGCCTGCCATGTCACGGTGGGCGCGGCGAGCAGCAGGAAGAGGGCCGCGGCAGCGAGCACCCACCGGTCGCGCAGGAGCGGCCGCGGCCCGGCGATCAGGAGCCCGGCCAGCAGGCCCACGGCGAGCAGGGCCGGCAGCAGCTTGTTGAGCATGCCGACGCCGAGCGCGAGCCCGACGCCGAGCGCCCAGCGGCTGTCCCCGGTGCGCAGCATCCGCACCGTGCCCAGGGCGGCCGCCAACCAGACCAGCAGGTCGACGCTGGTGGTGCTGAGCAGGTGACCGCCGGCGAGGACGATGCCGGCGGTCGCGGCGAGAAACGCGGCGTACGTCTGCGCGCCTCGCCCGGCGCCGAACTCGCGGGCGATCGCGGCGACCAGCAGGACCGCGGCGCCGCCGATCAGCGCCGACGGGGTGCGCAGCGCCACCAGGCTGCCCGGGGCGATCGTGTCTGTCAGCCGGGCCAGCGCCGGGACCAGGGGGCCCTGGTCGACGTAGCCCCAGTCGAGGTGCCGGCCGCAGAGCAGGAAGTACAGCTCGTCGCGGTGGTAGCCGTAGCGGCCGGACAGCAGCAGGAGCACCGCCGTCGTGGCCGCCGCGACCGCCCAGGGGCCGGTGGCTCGGGGACCACGTGCGGCGGGACGGCCGTCCGCGGGCGTCGCGCGGTGGGGTGTCCGGGTGGCGACGTCGGCGACGGGATCGGCCATCCGCACATCATCGCCCCGCACGGCCGGCCCGCGCTGCCCCCGTCGGGGTGGATCCCGCGGTCGTCCGCGCCGGCTGCCCGCGGCGGGTCAGGTCCGCGTCGGGACGCGCAGTCGGCCGTCGACCATCTCGGCGACCTCGTCGACGCGGTCGAGGTGCCCCCGGTCGTGGGTGACCAGGACGGTGGCGGTGCCGCGCTGCCGGGTGAGTTCGGTGAGCAGGTCGATGACGGCCGCGCCACGCTCGTGGTCCAGCGCGCTGGTGGGCTCGTCGACGAGCAGCACCGCCGGGTCGTTCATCAGGGCGCGGGCGATGTTGACCCGCTGGCGTTGCCCGCCGGAGAGCTGGTGCGGACGGCGGTCGGCCTGCCCGGTCAGCCCTACCGCGGCCAGTAGGCGGGCGGCGCGGTCGCGTCCGGCGCGGCGGGAGCCGCCGCTGAGGTGGGCGATCACCTGCAACTGTTCGGCGGCGGTCAGCGAGGCGATGAGGTTGGGCTGCTGGAAGACGATTCCGACCTTCGCGCGTCGCAGGGCGGTCGTCTGGCGCCGGCTGAGGCCGGTGGTGTCGGTGCCGGCGATGACGATCCGACCCGAGTCGGGGTTGATCAGGGTGGCGGCCACCGCCAGCAGGCTGGACTTGCCGGACCCGGACGGGCCGATGACGGCGGTGGTGGTGCCGGCCGGCACGCTCAGGTTGACGCGGTCGAGTGCGGTCAGCCGGGTGTCCCCGTCGGGGTAGGTCAGTGTGACGTCGGACAGTTCGAGGCTCATCGGGCGCTCCCCAGGGCGGTCAGCGGGTCGACGGAGGTGATACGGCGGACGGAGAGGGCGGCGCCGGCAGCGCCGAGCGCGATCGTCACGGCGGCCGGCAGCAGGACGGATCCGGCGGTGAGCGCGAACGGCACGGTGCCGGCCGCCGCGGCGCCGATCGCGACGGCGAGCGCGGTGCCGACGGCCGTGCCGGCGAGCAACAGCGCCAGGGCCTGCCCGAGGGCGTCGCGCAGCAGGTGGCCGGTGGTGGCGCCGAGCGCCTTCAGCACGGCGATGTCGGGGCCGCGCTGGATGGTCCACACGGTGAAGAACGCGCCGATGACCAGGGCGGAGATCGCGAACAGCATGCCGCGCATGAGCTGGAGCGAGCCGTTCTCGGCGGTGTGCGAGCCGATCGCGGACAGCGCCGCCGTGCGGGTCACGGTGCGGGTGTCCAGCTGCCGGTCGGCGTCGGCCAGGTCGGCGTCGGGGGCGGTGGTCAGCGCGATGACGGTGGCGGAGTCGTCGGCGGCGCCGGGGGCCAGGTGCTGCCAGTCGGCCAGGTCGGTCCAGATGACCGGGGTGTGGCTGTGGGAGGCGTCGCCGGCCACCGTGGCGACGGTCAGTCGCCGACCGCCGACGACCACGTCCTGGCCGGGCCGGGCGGCCAGGGCCTCGGCCGCCCCCTCGGACAGCACGGCCTGCCCGGCGGAGACGGCGCCGGGGGCCAGGTGCGAGTCGGCCGGGACGCCGAACGCGGACAGCGCGGCGGTGCGGTCGCCGGCGCTGACCCTGGTGGTGGTGATGCCGAGTGGGGCGGCGCTGCGCACCCCCGGGACGGCCCGCCAGCGCAGCCACTGCTCCCGGTTGACGGTCGACTCGGTGAAGGAGAGCTTCTGCCCGTCGGCCGGAGCGGAGAACACCAGGTGGTCGGCGGGCAGGTCGGTGATGGCCGAGGTGCTGTCCCGGCCCAGCCCGGCGGTCAGGCCGGACAGCAGGACGACCAGCAGCGTCATCAGCGTCACGACCGTTCCCATCAGGGCGAACCGGCCCTTGGCGAACCGCAGATCTCTCCACGCGACGAACACGAGCGCAGCAACCTTCCGTTGGTGGGTGGGGCCACGGTGGCGGCCCGGCACCAACCCTCGCCCGATCCACGCCGGTCGGCATCGCGCCGCGGATCGGGCCGCTGGCGTCGAAGTGCGCACGCAAGGATCAACCCTTTGGTTGATGGCGGCGGCCGTGTACGCCCTAGCCTGGAGTCATCGTGAACCCGGAATCGCTTGCCCGGCCGTTGCGGGTGCTGCGCGTCTGCCTGCACCTGCTGGTCGGGGGTCTGCTCGTGGTGGTCGCCGGACGTGCCCTGGCGGGGCAGGCCCCGCACCGCACCGCCGTGCTCGCCGTGTCGGCGGCGCTGGCCGTCGGTTACGCCGTCGGTGCCGCGTTGCCGCCGGTCCGCCGGTCCCGTCGCGCGGCGGCGGCGTGGCTGGCGGCGCTGACCGTCGGGTGGCTGGTGCTGCTCGGCCTGACTCCGGACGGGGTGTGGCTCGCGTTCCCCCTGTTCCTGCTGCACCTGCACCTGCTGCCGGTCCGGTGGGGGATCGTGGCGGTGGCGGCGACGACGGCGGCGGCGGTGGGTGGCGTGGTCGCGCACCAGGGGGCCCTCACGCCGGGCGTGGTGCTCGGGCCGGTCCTCGGCGCCGCCGTCTCCGTCGGCACGGTGCTGGGCTACCAGGCGTTGTACCGGGAGAGCGAACACCGCCGACGGTTGATCGAGCAGCTGACCGCCACCCGCAGCGAGCTGGCCGCCGCCGAGCACGCCGCCGGCGTCCTGGCCGAACGCGAACGCCTGGCCCGCGAGATCCACGACACCCTCGCGCAGGGGCTGTCCAGCATCCAACTGCTGCTGCGCGCCGCCCAGCGGGCCCTGCCGGAGCGGGTGGACGTCGCCGGCGACCACGTCGAGCAGGCCCGCCGGACGGCGCAGGACAACCTGGTGGAGGCCCGACGGTTCGTGCGTGCCCTGGCGCCGCCCGGTCTCGACGGCGGCTCGCTGCCGGCGGCGCTGCGGCGGCTGTGCGCCACGACCGCCGCCCGGTCGGGGCTGGCGGTGGACTGTGACCTCGACGGGACGGCGGTGCGCCTGCCGACCCCGCACGAGGTGGCGCTGCTGCGCATCGCCCAGTCCGCGTTGGCCAACGCCGTGCGCCACGCCGGGGCCACCCGCGTCGAGGTGACGCTGCGGTACCGGGAGCACGGCGTCGTCCTGGCCGTGGTCGACGACGGCAGCGGCTTCGACCCCGGCGCCGTCGCCGGTCGTGGTGACGGCGGGTTCGGGCTGGCGGCGATGCGGGCGCGGGCCGAGGAGCTGGGTGGCACGCTGACCGTGGAGTCGGCGCCCGGCCGGGGCACCGCGCTGACCGTCGCCTTCGCCCACCCGTACGACGGGGCACGGGCGGGCGTATGAGCGATCCGATCCGGCTGCTGCTGGCCGACGACCACCCGGTCGTCCGGGCCGGCCTGCGCGCCGTCCTCGCCACCGAGCCCGACCTCGAGGTGGTCGCCGAGGCCGCCACCGCCGAGCAGGCCGTCGCGCTCGCCGAACGGGACCGGGTGGACGTGGTGCTGATGGACCTGCAGTTCGGTGCGGGCATGCACGGCGCCGAGGCCACCGCCGCCATCACCGCGCGCGCGGGCGGCCCGGTCGTACTGGTGCTGACCACGTACGACACGGACGCCGACATTCTCGCCGCGGTCGAGGCCGGCGCGTCGGGGTACCTGCTCAAGGACGCCCCGCCCGAGGAACTCGCGGCGGCGGTGCGCGCCGCCGCCGCCGGCAGGTCGGCTCTCGCGCCGGCGGTCGCCCACCGGCTGATGGACCGGATGCGCGCTCCGGGCATCGCGTTGAGCCGACGCGAGACCGAGGTCCTCCAGCTCGTCGCCGACGGGCTGTCCAACCAGCAGATCAGCAGGCGGCTGCACGTCAGCCACGCCACCGTCAAGACGCACCTGGTCCACGTCTACGGCAAGCTCGGGGTCGACTCCCGTACCGCCGCCGTCGCCGCCGCCCGGGCCCGCGGGTTGATCCGCCGCTGACCGGTGGGCGACGTCGGGGACCGGCACGATCCGGTCCCCGACCACGGGGACCTTGTTCACCGCACGGCGGCCGCCAGGCCGTCGCGCGGCGCGGTGGTGAGTCGTCGTACGCCGGGCACGACGGCGGTGCCGGCGCAGGCGACGAGGACCAGCGCGCCCGCCGTGAGCAGCGGCAGGCCCTCGCCCCAGGCCCGCGCCGCGATCGGCGCGAGGGCGTAACCCAGCGGCATCGCGCCGAGGGAGACCAGCCAGTCGTACGAGGTGACGCGGGCGAGGACGTGGGGCGGGAACTGCCCCTGCACGACGGTCTCCCACACGGGGTTGAGGTAGCCGAGGGCGGTCAGCGCGACGCCGTAGGCGACGACGACCAGCGGGGCGGGGGCGGCGACGGCGAGCAGGGCCAGCGGCGCGGCGTAGCTGGCGAGGCCGAGGTTGGCCACCAGCACCGGGCGGCGGGGACGGATCCGGGCGGCGAGCAGCGAGCCGACGAGCATGCCCACCGCGCCGGCCTGGAGCATCAGCACCCAGACGCCCTCGCCGCCGAGGCGTCCCACGGCGACCGCCGGGCCGAGGGTCGTCAGGACGGCGGCGGCGCCGTTCCAGACGCCGTGGCCGAGCAGGCTGGTCCAGAACCAGTCGCGGCTGCGGACCTCCCGCCAGCCGTGGGTCAGGTCGGCGAGGATGCTTCGTTTCGGCATCGGGACGTGGCGGACCCGGACGACCGCGAGCAGCAGCGCGCTGAGCGCGAACGTCGCGGCGTCGAGGACGAACGCCCAGCCGGGGCCGGCGGCCCAGATCAGCGCGCCCGCGAGGGCGGGCCCGGCGAGGCGGCTGGCGTTGGCGGTGACGCCCATCAGCGCGTTGGCCTGTTGCCGTTGCGTCGCGTCGACGGTGCCGGCGACCAGGGGCGAGGCGGTGGGCAGGGCGAACGCGCCAGCGGCGCCGCCGACGGCGGCGGCCACCGCGATCACGCCGAGCGAGGCCTGGCCGAGGAGTTCGAGACCGACGACGAGTTGCGCGACGCAGCGTACGAGGTCGGCGAGGATCGCGACGCGGCGGGCGTCGAGCCGGTCGGCGAGCACGCCGCCGAGGGGCAGCAGGAGCAGGCGGGGCACCATCGCGCAGGCCAGCACGAGGGCGAGGGCGCCGGTCGAGCCGGTCGCGCGGAGCACGGCCAGGGCCAGGGCGGCGGGCACGACGGCGTCGCCGACGGCGGAGACGGTGCGGCCGAGGAAGAGCAGCCGGAACGGGCGTACGCGGAGGGGATGGGTCACCGGACCACGGTACTTCGACGTCGAATCTTTCGACAACGAATATTTTGGCGCCGGCATAGGGTGGGTCCATGACCGACCGCGATCGCGTCGACCGTCACGTCGAGCGCTGGCTGCCGATCCTGCCGACCCTCGACCCCGACGTCGAAGGCGCGGTGACGCGGATGCAGTTCCTTACCCGGCACCTGCGCGAGGTCAAGGAGCGGACCCTCGTCGCCCTGGACCTGCAGGGTCACGAGTACGACACCCTGCACGCCCTGGCCGGCCGAGGGGGCCGGGCCGCGCCGTCGGACCTGGCGCGGGACATGGCGATGGCTCCCGCCTCCGTCACCGCCCGCGTCGACGCGCTGGTCCGGCGCGGCTTCGTGCACCGGATCCCGTCCACCACCGACCGGCGGCGGGTCGACGTGGAGCTGACCGAGGCGGGCCGGGCCGCCTGGCGGGGGGCCATGGACGTCGGAGGCGCCGAGGAGCACCGGCTGCTGGCCGCCCTCGCCCCGGACGAGCGGCGACTGCTGTCCGACCTGCTGCGCCGGGTGGTGCTGCGCGCCGACGCCCCGGCCGACTGACCGCCGGGCGGAAATGCCGTGGCGGCGGGCGTACGCCGGCTGGCAGGGTGACCGGCATGACAGCGCAGGCTCTGGCGGGAGCGCTCGCCGACGACGTACGACGGCGGGTCTTCGCGGCGATCGTGTTGGGCGGCGCCGACGCCCCGGCGGTGGCCGAGCGCACCGGGCTGCCCGCCCGGCAGGTGGTCACCGCGGTCCGGCGGCTCGTCGACGCGGGCCTGGTGGCCGACGGCGACGGTGAGCTGCGGGTGGACGCCGACCGGCTGCGGGAGGCGGCCCGCACGCCGGCGGAGCCCCGACCGGCGGGGGAGCCCGCGGACCGGGTGCTGCGCACGTTCCTGCGCGACGGCGTCCTGGTCGGGCTGCCGGCGCAGCGCGGCCGGCGGCGGGTGCTGCTGGCGCACGTCGCGACGGCCTTCGAGCCGGGGGTGCGCTATCCGGAGCGGGCGGTGGACGAGGTGCTGCGGCGGTGGTGCGAGGGCGGGGGTTCCGACCACGTGACGCTGCGGCGGTACCTGGTCGACGAGCAGTTGCTGGCCCGGGAGCAGGGCGTCTACTGGCGCGTCGGCGGCTGATCGTCCGCGCCGCGAACCGTCTGTCCCCGGACCACCTTGTTAGCCTCGGCGCATGACCTCGTGTGCGCCGGGCGGCACCCCCGACCTCATGTTCATGCTCTCCTGGGCCAGTCACGCGTTGATGGCGGAGCATGCCGCGGGCCTGGCCGAGCTCGGCATCTCGCCCCGGGCGCACTGCGTGCTGCTCAAGGCTCGGGCGGGTGAACTGACGCAGCGCCAGCTCGGCGAGCTGTGCGGGATCGACAAGACCACGATGGTCGTCACCCTCGACCAGTTGGAGACGGCCGGGTTGGCGCGGCGGCGCCCGTCGCCCAGCGACCGGCGGGCCCGTCTCGTCGAGGTCACCGAGGAGGGCGAGAAGGTCCTCGACCAGGCGCAGCGGATCGCCGCCCGGATCCAGGACGACGTGCTGGCGGCGCTGCCCGAGGCCGATCGTGCGGTCTTCCTGCGGTCGATCGCGAGCCTGGTCGGCGACCGGCTCAGCGGCACCGGGGCCTGCGGCCCCGGCGGGCGCGACGGATGCTAGTTCCGCGACAGATAGTCCCGGCCAAGACGATCTGATACGGTCGCATCCGTTGGCGTCCCCTCACCCAGGAGCAGCCGTGACCGCGACCGCAGAAACCGCCCCCACCACCCCGTCCGTCCGCCGGCGCGCGCTCGGCGTCGGCGCCGCCGTCCTGGCCTGCGCGCTGATCTGGACCGTCGGCGCGATCGCGGGGGTCGACTACACCGTCGAGAACCCCGGCCAGCCCGCCTTCACCGTCGGGCTCGCCCCCGTCGTCGTCTTCGCCCTCGTCTCTGCCCTGGTCGGCTGGGTCGGGCTGGTCGTGCTGGAGCGCTTCCTCGGCCGGCGGGCCGCCGTCGTCTGGGCGGTCCTCGCGGTGGTGCTGGCCCTGCTCTCCCTCGCCCCGGTCTTCGCCACCGAGGCCACCGCCGGGGCCAAGGTCGCCCTGGGCGCGATGCACCTGGCGGTGGCTGCGGCGCTGATCCCGCTGCTGCCGGCCCGCCGCGCCTGACCTGCCCGTCCGCCGCCACGGCGGATATTCCCCTTGCCGGGCCCGTGATGATCGGTGGGTGACGACGACAGACTGGACCGTGGCCCCGACCGATCCCGACCACCCGGACGCGGCGGTCCTGCTCGAGGCCTACTACGAGGAGATGGTCCGCCGTTACCACGGCCGCCCGGTCCGCCCGGGCGAGGTCGCGGCGGCGATGGCCGACGACCCGAGCCACGACCTGACCGCCCCCACCGGATTCCTCCTCGTCGCCCACCGCGACGGGCGTCCGGCCGCCTGCGCCGGGCTGCGGTTCCGCCCCGGCTGGGCGGAGCTGACCCGGGTGTACGTGCGTCCCGCGCACCGCGGTCGCGGCGGCGGCGCGCTTCTGCTCGCCGCCGTGGAGGAACGGGCGCGCGCCGCCGGCGTCGCCCGGATCCGGTTGGACACCCGCAGCGACCTCGTCGAGGCCCGAGCCCTGTACGCCCGGCACGGCTACCGGGAGATCCCGGCCTACAACGACGACGTCTACGCCGAGCACTGGTTCGAGAAGGTCCTCCAGTTGACGACGGCCGCGCCACGCGCTAAATAGAGAAGTGGCAAGTTGAGTCACTAGGACTCAACTTAGGACCTTCGGCCAGGAGAACCGAGGAGGCAGGACCATGCTGATGCGCACCGACCCGTTCCGTGAGATCGACCGGCTCACCGAGCAGTTCTTCGGCACCGCCGCGCGCCCCGCGGTCATGCCGCTGGACGCCTACCGCGACGGTGACTGGTTCTACGCGGCGTTCGACCTGCCCGGCGTCGACCCGGACAGCATCGACTGCACGGTGGAGCGCAACGTGCTGACCGTCCGCGCGCAGCGGCAGCGGCCCACCGGCGACAGCGTCGAGCTCGTCGCCGCCGAACGCCCGATGGGCACCTTCACCCGGCGGCTGTTCCTCGGCGACACCCTCGACACCGACAGGCTCGAGGCCGGCTACGACAACGGGGTGCTGACCCTGCGGATCCCGGTGGCGGAGCGGGCCAAGCCCCGCCGAGTCACCATCACCGCCCCGGCCGACGGCAACGGCCGCAAGCAGATCAACGCCTGAACACCCGACCGGGGGGCGGGACGACCGGCGCGACCGCCCCGCCCCCCGGTCATGCCCGGCGGCACGCCGCGGGCGGATAGAGCGCGGCCAGGGCGTGCGCGGTGGCGGCGAGCCGGTCGCGCAGCTCGGCCGGCGCGAGCACCTCCACCTGCGCGCCGAGCTTGAGCAACTCCACGTGGCCGTGCTTCACCGACTCGATCGGCACCGTCGTGTGCACCCAGCCGGCCGGGTCCGGCTCGGAGGCCCCCGTCCGCGCCGCCCGGCTCATCGCCGGCGGCAGGACGTGCGCCGCCAGCTCCAGCGCGGCCGTCGTCATCCGCACCCGGGCCTCGTCCCGGTACACGCCGCGTTCGTACCGGTCGGCGTGCTCCTGCCAGCAGCGGGCCAGGTCGAAGCCGTCCGGCCGGTCGAACCGTTCGTCGAGGACGGTCAGCGCGAGGACCGCCGCGACCCGGTAGGTGCGCACCTGCCCGCCCGCGTCGGCCACCAGGTACCAGCGGCCGGCCTTGAGCACCACGCCCAGCGGGGCCAGCGTCCGGGTCACCTCCCGCGGAGCCTTCCACCGTCGGTAGCGCACCTCGACACGCCGGTCCTCCCACACCGCCCGGGCCAGCTCAGCCAGGTGCGGCGTGGGTTCGGGCTCCCGGAACCAGGTGGGGGCGTCGAGGTGGAACCGCTGCCGGATCCGGCCGCCCCGGTCGGCCAGCTCCGCCGGCAGCGCGGCGCGCAGCTTCAGCTCCGCGGCGGCGAGCACCGACCCGAGGCCCAGCTCGGCGGCGGGGCCGGGCATGCCGGCCAGGGACAGCGCCTCCGCCTCGCCGGCGGTCAACCCGGTGAGCCGGGTGCGGTAGCCGTCGACCAGCCGGTAGCCGCCAGCGGGGCCGCGATCGGCGTAGACCGGCACCCCGGCGGCGCCGAGCGACTCCACGTCCCGGTAGACGGTGCGCACCGACACCTCCAGGGCCTCGGCCAGCTCCGGGGCGGTCATCCGGCCCCGGGTCTGCAGGAGCAGCAGCAGGGAGACCAGCCGACTCGCGCGCACCGCCCGACGGTACCGCCCCGGGCGGCGGTAGACCGGTGGCCGGGGGCGGTCGAGCCGTGCCGGGGGCATCCTCGTGACGGCCCGCCACGGCGCCTGGTTCGCCGAGGCGGTCGGCTTCCGCCGGCGCTGGCGGATGGTCGGCCGGCGGGTCGTCGAGGAGCCGGCGGCGGCGCCGATCATGTAGGGCGCGCCTCCTCCCGTTTGCCATCCGGAGCTGAGAGCCTTTTTCACATGCTGTCCCCGAACGCCCCGGCGCGGCCCCGCCAGTCGCCCGCGCCGGCCCTGCCCGTCGGCCCCACCGACTTCACCGAGGCGTGGCTGCGCAACCGGCGGCTGTCCGAGCACACCCGCGACGCGTACCGGCGGGACGTCGCCGGGTGGCTCGCCTGGTGCGCCGCCCGCGAGCTGGACCCGCTGCACGCGAACTTCCTGCACGTCAACGAGTACGCCCGGGGGCTGGAGGCGACGCTGGCCGCGCGCAGCGGCAAGCCGCTCACCCCGGCCACGGTCGCCCGCCGGCTCTCGGCCCTGTCGAGCTGGTACGACTTCCTGGTCAAGCTGCGGGCCGTGGACGCCAACCCGGTCGCCGGCGCCGACCGACCCCGCATCGACCGGGACCACTCCGCCACGGTGGGGCTCAGCCCGGAGGAGGTGGACGCGCTGCTCGCCGCCGCCGAGGCCGACACGGGGCCGACCGCCGCCCGCAACCGTGCCGCGATCGCGCTGCTGGCCGACCTCGGGCTGCGCGTCGGGGAGCTGGTCTCGCTCGACCTGACCGACCTGGGCGCCGAGCGGGGCCACCGCAGCGTCCGGTTCGTCGGCAAGGGCGGCAAGTCCCGCCGCCGCGCCCTGACCCCCGGCACCGCGTACGCGGTCGACGCGTACCTGGCCCAGCGGGCTGCCGCCCAGGGCGTGGCGGTGCACGAGCTGACCGGCCCGCTGCTGGTCACCGCGACCGGGGCCCGGCTGGACCGGCACGCCGTGTTCCGGCTGGTACGCCGGCTGGCCCGGGCGGCCGGCATTCCGGCCTGGGCGAAGCTGTCGCCGCACTCGCTGCGGCACGCCTTCGCCACCACCGCCCGGGCCGAGGGGGTCCCGCTGGAGGACGTGCAGGACGCGATGGGCCACGCCGACCCGCGCACCACCCGCCGCTACGACCGGGACCGGCACAACCTCGACCGCGACCCCGCGTACGCCATCTGGGCGGCCCGAGCCCGCCGCCGCGGCTGACACCGACGTCCGCGCGCCCGGTGGTGCCGCGCGCGAAGGAAACGCCGCGCGGCACCACCGGGCGCCTGCCGTGGGCCGCCCTGCGGGTGGCCTCCGCCTGGAGTGGGTCAGCCCTGCGGGCGGGGGCAGATGCAGAACGGCTGCCCGGCCGGGTCGGTCAGCACCACCCACCGGTCGCCGCCGGGCTGGAAGTCCGGCTTCGTGGCGCCGGCGGCGACGAACTCGTTCTCGGCCTGCGCGAGGTCGTCGACGTACAGGTCGAGGTGGTAGCGCTTGCCGGCGCCCTCGTCCGGCCAGGACGGCGGCCGGTACCCCTCGACCAGGCCGAAGCCCACGGCCACGCCCCCGGCGGTGACCATCGCGTACTCCGGCTGGCTGTGGGTGATCTCCCCACCGAGGACACGCTGCCAGAACGCGGCGTGGGCGACGGGGTCGGGGCTGTCGAGGTTGACCATGGCGAGGTCGGCGGTGACTGTCATACCCGGCAGTCTGCCGCGCGTACCTGACATCCACTGTCAGGTACGCGCCCACCTCGCGGCGGTCTACGGGTCCGCGAGGGCGAGCAGGCGGCTCAGCCCCCCGATGCCCTCCTGGGTGCCGGCCGCGACCAGGACGTCGCCGTGGGCGAGGACGTGCCCGTCCCCGGGCGCGGTGATCGTCTGGCCCGCGCGGAGCACGGCGATGACGGTCACGCCGCCGGTACGCGCGACGGCGTCGGCCAGGGGCCGGCCGTCGTAGGGCGACGCGGCCGTGACCGGCAGCTCGGCGACGCTGATCGCCTCGGGGTGCCGCTCCAGGTGCGTGACGTGGTCGACGGTGGCGACCGGATGCAGCAGCTCGGCCACCTCCTGCGCCTCCGCCGGGCTGAGCGACAGCGACCGCTCGACGGTGTCCGGATCGCCGGGCGCGTAGAGGACGAGGTCGCGCCGCCCGCCGCGGTGGCAGATGACCCCGAGCAGCTGCCCCTCACTGGTGTGCACGGTGTAGCCGACGCCGATGCCGGGCAGCGGGACACGTTCGATCTGCATCATTGCCTCCTGTCCTGGGATGGTGCGGTGTGCGCCTGGCCGGTCTCGCCGAACCAGGTGGCCAGCCGCCCGGCGCGCGCGACGGCCCGCAGGCGCCGTTCGGTGGCGTCGCGTACGGGTGGCGTGGTGAGCACGACGAGCTGGTCCCCGACGCGTAGCCGGGTGTGGTGGTCGGGCACGAAGGTGTCGTCGCCGCGCACGACGAGGGTGGTCGCGGCGGGCGGCGGCAGCCGCAGCTCGGGCAGGTAGACGCCGTGCAGGCGGGAGCCGGCCTCGACGGTGACGTGGATGAGGTCGGCGTCCATGGCGTCCAGCGGCGCCAGTTCGATCTGCAGGTCGGGCCCGACGTCGCGCGACGCGAGGCGCAGCCGGCGCGCCAGCCAGGGCAGGGTGGGCGCCTGGATGACCGTGAACACCACGACGAGCACGAAGACGATGTTGAAGACCTGTTCGCTGCCCGGAGCCCCCACGACGACCGGGATGGTGGCCAGCACGATCGGCACGGCGCCGCGCAGTCCGGCCCACGACAGGAAGGCCTGTTCGCGCAGCGGGATGCGGAACGCGGCCAGCGAGACCAGCACGGACGCGGGCCGGGCGAGCAGCAGCAGGGCCGTGCCGACCACGATCGCGGGGACGATCGCGGCGGGCAGCTCGCTGGGCGTGGCCAGCAGGCCGAGCATCACGAACAGGCCGATCTGGGCGATCCAGCCCAGCCCTTCGGCGACCGAGTGGGTGGCTCGCCGGTGTGCCAGGCCGGAGTTGCCGAGCACCAGCCCCGCCAGGTAGGCGGCGAGGAATCCGCTGGTCTGGGTCAGGCCGGCGACCGCGAACGCCAGCACTCCGCAGGCGACCGTCGCGATGGGGTACAGGCCGGAGGTCGGCAGGGTCAGCCGCCGCAGCAGCCACACGCCGGCCGCCCCCGTCACCACGCCGATCGCCCCGCCGGCGACCAGTTGGTAGGCCATCGCGCCGATCAGGGGCAGGGGGGCGACGGTGTCGAGGGTGGCGGCGCTGAAGGTGAGCACCAGGATCAGCGTCGGGGCGTCGTTGAGCCCCGACTCGGCCTCCACCAGGCTTGTCAGTCGTCGGGGCAGCGGCACCGACCGCAGGACGGAGAACACCGCCGCCGCGTCGGTGGACGACACGATCGCCCCCAGCAGCAGCGCCATCTGCCAGTCGACGTCCAGCAGCAGGTACGCCGCCCCCGCGGTGACCGCGACGCTGACGAACACGCCGACGGTGGCCAGCACCGACGCGGGCGCCAGCACGCCGCGTACGTCGCTGAACCTGGTGGTCAGGCCGCCCTCCACCAGGATGACCGCCAGCGCCGCCAGGCCCAGGGCCTGTGCCAGGGCCGCGTCGTCGAAGGGAAAGCCGGCGACGTCCTGGCCCAGCAGCAGGCCGACGCCGAGGTACGCCAGCAGGACCGGCATGCCCAGCCGGGTGGCCAGCCGGGCCGCGCCGACGCTGGCCAGGACCACGCCGGTGCCGACGGCCAGCGTCACGTACAGCTCGCCGAGGTTCACGTCGACCCCCTCGCGCCCGGGGCGGACGCGTCGTCGCGCCCGCCCTGGGCGCCGGCTACGCGGCGAAGTAACGCAGCCACACGTACCCCCACGCGATCACCGTGGTCAGCACCGTCGTGACGATGCCGTACCGGGTGAACTGCCAGAAGCTGATCGGCTCGCCGGCGCGGGCCGCGATGCCCAGCACGACGATGTTGGCGCTGGCCGCCACGGCCGTGCCGTTGCCGCCCAGGTCGGCGCCGAGGGCGAAGGACCACCACAGCGCCTCGCCGGTGACGGGATCCGGGGCGCCGGCGACGAGGTTCTCCACGATCGGCGCCATGGTCGCCGTGTAGGGGATGTTGTCGAAGAACGCGCCGAGCACCGCCGAGCCGAAGATCAGGCCGGTGGCCGCCGTGAAGAAGTTGTCGCCGACGGCGTCACTGGCCCATTCCCCGATCAGCCCGATCACCCCGGTCTCGGTGAGGCCGGCGACCATCACGAACAGCCCGGTGAAGAAGACCAGCGTCGGCCACTCGACCTCGGCGAGGTACGCCGACGTGTCCGCCCGGGTCACCAGGACCATCAGCCCGGCGCCGAGCAGCGCGACGACGGCCACGTCGACGTGGATCACCGTGTGCAGCATGAACCCGGCCATCACCAGGCCGAGCACGACCAGGCAGCGGACCAGCATCCGCGGGTCGGTGATGGCGGCGCGGGCGTCCATGTCGCGTACGGCCTCGAACCGTTCGGGGTGGTGCACGAACGAGCGGCGGAACATGACCCGCGCCAGCACCAGGAACGCGAGGAACATCAGCAGCGTGACCGGCGCCATGTGCACCAGGAAGTCGTTGAAGCTCAGCCCGGCCCGGCTGCCGATGATGATGTTGGGCGGGTCGCCGATCAGGGTCGCGGCGCCGGCGATGTTGGAGGCGAGCACCTCGGCGATCAGGTACGGCGCGGCGGGCACGCCCAGCCGGCGGCACACCGAGATGGTGATCGGGGCGACCAGCATGACGGTGGTGACGTTGTCCAGGAACGGCGACAGGGCGGCGGTGATCGCCATGAGCAGCACCATCAGCCGGAACGGGCGCCCCCGCGAGCGCTGTGCCGCCCAGATCGCCAGGAACTCGAACACCCCGGTCTGTTTGATCACCCCGACGATGATCATCATGCCGAGGAGCAGGAAGATGACGTCCCAGTCGATGCCGGCGTGCTGCTCGTAGAACACGTGCGACCCGGGCACGAGCCCGAGCACGACCATCAGGCCGGCGGCACCCAGCACCACCGCGACCCGGTTGATCTTCTCTGTGGCGATGAACACGAACGCGACCACGAAGACGGCGGTCGCGGCCAGGGCGGGCCAGACGCTCACGGGCGCCCGCCCGGCGGGCCGTTCTCCGTGATGGTGGGCCGGTGCCCACGGGCGAGGATCGCGGCTTCCGGTGGCACGGGTGCTGACAGCACCAGGTGACGGTTCACGGGGTCCTCCCAGGAGGGGTTCGGCGCAACGCGGCAGCGCACCGCCAGGCGGTGCATCCGGGTGCGCAGGGGTGGGGCCCGAGCGATCCGGGCCTGTCCTCATGGTCATTCGCCCGGTGCGGGCCGACATCGGGGCTGACACCCATTTGCCGCCGTCGCCGCCGGCGGTCGGCCCAGCCCGGCGCGGGTCGCGGCGGACAAATGGGTGCGGGCACGCATTTACACCACGCGCGCCGCCGGGCAGGCTGGATCATGAAGAGGGGGACCGCTGCGGAGCGTGACCACCCGCCGCCCGCCGGCCCGCGGACAATTGCCGATGTCGGCGCGGGCCGGCGGGGCACCAGGGCCGGGAAGGGAGGCGTCGTCGTGTCGCTGTTCTGGCGGATCTTCCTGCTCAACGCGGCGGTCCTCGTCACCGCCACGTTGCTGCTGCTCGGCCCGGTCACGGTCTCCACCCCGGTGCTGCTCACCGAGGCCGTCGTCCTGACCGTGGGCCTCGCCGCGATGCTGGTCGCCAACGCCGCGCTGCTGCGGGTCGGCCTGGCGCCGCTGCGCCGCCTGACCCGGGCCATGACCACCATCGACCTGCTCCAGCCCGAGCCGCGCCCGGTCCCGGCCGGGCAGGCCGGCATCGCGGAGCTGATCCGCGCCTTCAACGCCATGATCGACCGTCTGGAGGCGGAACGGGCGACCAGCGCTGCCGCCGCCCTGTCCGCCCAGGAGGCCGAGCGCCGCCGTATCGCCCAGGAGCTGCACGACGAGGTCGGCCAGACGCTGACCGCGGTCCTGCTCGAACTGAAACAGGTCGCCCGCCACGCGCCCGACCCGGTTCGCGCGCAGCTCGCCCAGGTGCAGGAGACCACCCGCGACAGCCTCGACGAGATCCGCCGCATCGCCCGCCGGCTACGCCCCGGGGTGCTGGAGGAACTCGGCCTGATCAGTGCCCTGAAGGCGCTTGTCACGGAGGTCACCGGGCACACCGAGCTGGCCGTGCGCCAGCACCTCGGCGCGGACCTGCCGGCCCTCGACGGCGAGGCCGAGCTGGTGATCTACCGGGTCGCCCAGGAGGCCCTCACCAACACCGTCCGGCACGCCAGGGCCACCACCGTCGAGGTGTCCCTGGCCGCTCAGCCGGGCCACGTGCAGCTGCGGATCCGCGACGACGGCCGGGGCGTCGGCGACGCGGCCGAGGGCGCCGGCATCCGCGGCATGCGCGAGCGGGCCCTGCTCATAGGCGCTCCGCTCGCCGTGACCTCCGGCCCGGCCGGCGGCACCGAGGTGCGGCTGCGGGTGCCGCTGACCGACCGGGACGGCCGGCCGTGACGACCCGCATCCTGCTCGCCGACGACCACGCCCTGGTGCGCCGCGGGGTCCGGCTCATCCTCGACAGCGAACCGGACCTGACGGTCGTGGCGGAGGCCGGCGACGGCGCGGAGGCCGTCGCCCTGGCCCAGGCCGAGCGCCCCGACCTGGCCATCCTCGACATCGCCATGCCCCGGATGACCGGCCTGCAGGCGGCCCGGGAGCTGTCCCGGCAGCAGCCGGACCTGCGCATCCTCATCCTGACGATGTACGACAACGAGCAGTACTTCTTCGAGGCCCTCAAGGTCGGCGCCAACGGCTACGTGCTCAAGTCCGTCGCCGACCGTGACCTGGTGGAGGCCTGTCGCGCCGCCGTACGCGACGAGCCGTTCCTCTATCCCGGCGCGATCAACGCCCTCATCCGCACCTACCTGGAACGCACCGCGCGCGGCGAGAGCCTGCCGGCGCGGGCCATCACCGAACGCGAGGAGGAGATCCTCAAGCTCGTCGCCGAGGGCCACTCGTCGAAGGAGATCGCCCGCCTGCTGTTCATCAGCGTCAAGACCGTCGAACGGCACCGGGCCAACCTGCTGCAGAAGCTCGGCCTCCGGGACCGGCTCGAGTTGACCCGCTACGCCATCCGGGCCGGCCTCATCGAGCCGTGAGCCGGCCCGGCGGGCCCCTGCGGGTGGACGCGTCGGCGGGTTCGCGGGGCGCGCGCCGACGGGGGACGACACGGCGCCCGTCCGGGCCGGGCCGGGCCGGGCCGACTTTTCCTGCGGGCGGCCCCACCGGTTCTCTACGGTCGACGGGTGGGCGCTGAGCAGCCGTGGAGCCGGCCGGCCCGGCGGCGCCGCCCGATGCGCACCGGGCTGGTGTTCGCGGGCGTCGCCGTGCTGCTGTGCTGCGTCGGGGTGGCCGGGCTGGGCGCCTGGAACGTGCAGGTGGTCACGCAGGCCAGCGGCCCGGTGCGGGAGACCGCCGACGGGTTCCTGCGCTCGGTCGCGGCGGGCGACACCGACGGCGCGTACGACCGGCTCTGCGCCGACGCGCGCACCCGGTGGAGCCCGATCGGGTTCACCAGCTGGCTGCGCACGCCGCCGGTGGTCAGCGGCTACGAGATCCTCGACGTGTCGGTGGCGACGCGCGGCGGCCGCCCGCAGGGCACGGTGACGGTGCGGCTGACCCGCGACAACGGGCTGACCGAGGAGCGGAAGCTGTCGGTGGTGCGGGAGGGCGGCGACTGGCGGGTGTGCGGTGACCCGTACTGACGCCGTCAGCGGCGCGGGCCGAGCTCGCCGGCCCGGTAGTGCCGCCGGCACAGCACCTGGTAGCGCACCTGCGCGCTGTCCACCGTGTCGCCGATGACGACCTGTTCGCCCTCGCGGACGACCCGCCCGCCGACCACCCGGGCGTTGAGCAGCCCTTCCCGGCCGCACCAGCAGAGCACCTCGACCTGGATGCGGGCCACCTCGTCGGCGAGTTCGAACAGCCGCTGCGCGGCCGGGAACAGGCAGGACCGGAAGTCGGTGGCCAGCCCGAACGCGTACACGTCGACGTCGTAGCTGTCGACCAGTTCGGCCATCTGCTCGATGTGCTCCAGGTTGTAGAAGGAGGCCTCGTCGCAGATGAGGTAGTCGACGCGGACCCCCTCGGCCCACGTGTCGCGCACCAGCGTGCGCAGGTCGAGGTCGTCGGTGACCTCGACGGCCTCGTGGGCCAGCCCGATGCGGGTGGTGACCTGCGGGCCCAGCGAGCGGTCGATGCGGGTGGTGACCAGGCCACGGCGGCCCTGCCGGGCGTGGTTGTGGTTCATCTGCAGCGCCATCGTGGACTTGCCGCAGTCCATCGGCCCCCAGAAGAACTTCAACGCCGCGGCGTGCAGCGGACGCCCGTCCACGCCCCGCGCCGCGGCGCACCGGGCGGGGGAGTCGTCGGGGCCCAGCGGCGGGCGCGCCAGACAGGTCGGGGCGGCGGCGTGGTCGGTCACGGTCGGGCAGCCTAGCTGATCGACGCCCCCCGATCCGGCCGGTGCGGTCCGCGCTGCCTCACAGCACCCGGGGCGGGGTGTTGCCGGCGGCGACGATCGCGCGGCGGATCGGCACGGCCAGCAGCAGCAGGAACCCGACGACGAAGAAGATGAGCAGGGAGACCAGGCCCACCCGGTACGAGGAGGTCAGCTGGAACACCAGGCCGAAGGCCAGCGGGCCGAGCCAGCTGGTGCCCTTGTCGCTGATCTCGTAGAAGCCGTAGTATTCGCCCTCCTTGCCGGCGGGGATGAGCTGGCTGAACAGCGACCGGCTCAGCGCCTGGCTGCCGCCGAGCACCAGGCCGATGGCCGCGCCGAGGACCATGAACGGCAGGGGCGCCTCGGCGGGCAGCCGGAACGCGCCGAGGATCACCCCGGTCCACAGCACCAGGCTGATCAGGACGGTCTTCCAGGCGCCGATGCGCTTGGCGAGCGCGCCGAGCAGCAGCGCGCCGCCGAAGGCGAGGAACTGCACCAGCAGGATGGTCACGATCAGGGTGCTCTGGCCGAGCTTCAGCTCCTCGGTGCCGTACTGGCTGGCCAGGGCGATGACGGTCTGGATGCCGTCGTTGTAGACCAGGAACGCGAGCAGGAAGAACAGCGTCAGCGGGTACGCCTTGATCTCCCGCAGGGTGCGGCCGAGCTGCCGGAACCCGTCGGTGACCGGGTTGCCGCCGGCCAGCGCGGCGGCGGTGGGGTGTTCGCGCAGCCAGCGCAGCGGAATCAGGGTGAACGCCGCCCACCACAGCCCGGCGGACACGATCGACCAGCGGGCCAGGTCGAGGGTGCGCTGGTGGTTGCCCTCCTCGCCGAGCATGCTGACCGCGACCAGGTTGAGTGCCAGCAGCAGGCCGCCGCCGAGGTAGCCCAGCGCCCAGCCGCGGCTGGAGATGCCGTCGCGGTCGTCGGGGCCGCCGAGCTGCGGCAGGAACGAGTTGTAGACCACGACGCCGGCGCCGAAGGCGATGTTGGCGACGAGGAACAGCAGCCCGCCGAGCAGGTACCGGTCGCCGGTGACGAAGAGCATGCCGACGGTGGCGCCGGCGCCGGTGAAGGCCGCCGCGGCGAGCAGCCGCTTCTTGTGTGCCGACCGGTCGGCGACCGCCCCGATGACGGGCAGCACGAAGACGGTGAGGAACACCGACAACGACACCAGGTACGGGAAGTACGAGCCGGCGGCGACCTTGATGCCCAGCGGGTACACGTACCCGGTGCAGGTGTCGGCGCCGAGTTCGCAGCCGGCGGCCAGTTCGGTGACGGTGGTCAGGAACGGGCCGAGGAACACCGTGATCACGGTGGTGGAGAAGGCGGACATCGCCCAGTCGTAGAAGTACCAGCCGGTGCGTTCGCGGCGGGTGCTCGCCGGGGCGGGGGTGTCGCCGACCGTGGGGGTGGCGGTCTCGGCCATCGGGGGTCCTTCGGCGCTCAGGCGGCCCAGTGGCCGCGGCTGCGGTAGACGTCGCGCAGCACGCCGACGTGATCGGTCATGATGCCATCCACTCCAAGATCAAGTAACTCGTGCATCTCGGCAGGTTCGTCGATCGTCCAAACGTGCACCTGCAGGCCGAGTCGGTGGGCGTAGCGCAGGAACCGACGGTCCACCACACGCACCCGCCCGTAGCGCACCGGCACCTGGGCGGCGACGACCGACGGGGGCAGCCGCAGCGCCCGGCCGGTCAGCGAGGCCATCCGCAGCCGGGCCACCCCGCGCATGCCGAGGCTGGTGGCGATCCGGCCCTCGGTGCTGGCGCGCAGCCGGGCCAGCCGGGCGTCGCTGAACGAGGCGAGCAGCACCCGGTCGCCGGCGTTGGCGCGCGCGACCGTGGCCACGGTCGGGTCGACGCCGCCGTCGGCCTTGACGTCGACGTTGAACCGGACCTCGGGCCAGGCGTCGAGGACCTCGTCGAGGCGGGGCACCACGGCGGCGCCGCCGACGCGTACCGAGGCCAGGTCCGCCCAGCGCAGGTCGGCGATGCGCCCGGGCTCGCCGGTGACCCGCGTCAGGGTGGCGTCGTGGAAGACCACCGCCACGCCGTCGGCGGTGCCGTGCACGTCGGTTTCCACGTACCGGTAGCCGAGCCCGATCGCGCGGGCGAACGCCGCGGCGGTGTTCTCGTCGCCCTCGGCGGCGCCGCCGCGGTGGGCGAAGGCCAGCGGCGCGGGGGCGTCGAGGTAGGGGTGACGGGTCAGCACGCGACGCAGTATGCCGGTCTCCGGTTGCCGCGCGGCGACCAGCCCGTGACCGTTGATCGCCGCTGCGGGCCGCCTCCCCGAGCGGCCACTGTGGAAGCGGGTCGCGCGGGGGATCCGGGAGTCCGGCGGGGTGTCGCCGCGTCGATCCGCCGGGCGGGGCCGGTTCGTCCCAGCGGTGGCCGGGACGAGGCTCGCGCCGCAGGTGGCGGCCGGGACGAGTTCGCGCTCAGGCGGTGGGGCGACGGCGGTGCGAGCGGCTGGTGTCGGCGGGTCGGCCGGGGTCGACGTGGCGGGGCCGGTCGGGCTCGTCGGGCCGCAGCGGGGCGAGGCCGTCGGTGATGGCGTCGATGATCCGGTCGGTGGCCCGCCGGGCCGCGCCGGGCGTGACGGGCGTGATGTCGCCCAGGTCGACCGGGTCGCCGAAGTGCACCCGGACCACGGGGCGCCGCCACATGGCGCGGGCGACGCCGCGCAGCAGACCCTTCGGGGCGCGGTAGGGCAGCACCTCGTGCGACCCCCACTGGGCGATCGGGATCACCGGCGCGGCACAGGCCAGGGCGAGGCGGGCCACGCCGGTCTTGCCGCGTTCGGGCCACATGCCGGGGTCCAGGCCGATGCGGCCCTCCGGGTAGACCAGGATCACCGAGCCGCCGGTGACGGCCGCGGCGGCGTCGTCGAGGGCGTGGTGTACGGCGCTGGTGCCCCGGTCGACGCGGATGTGCCCGGCGCGGCGCATCGCGGTGCCGATGACGGGGGCGCGGAACAGCCCGCCGGTGGCCATGATCCGGGGGGCGACGCCCCGGGCCCGGCAGGCGGCGGCGAGGACGACCGGGTCGAACGGGCTGATGTGGTTGGCGGCCAGGATCAGCGGGCCCCGGCGCAGCGCCTCGGGCACGTCCCCGCTGACCTTCAGGCGGGCCACGAGCGCGACGACGACGCGGGCGAGCAGCTGCGCGGCGCGCCAGATCAGCGGGGGCTGCCACGTCGGGTGGGCGGTGTTCATCAGCCGGCAATGGTCGCACGCGCGGGCCGGGCGGCGGGGGCGGGGGCGTCGGTTCGGCGACCGTCGGGGCCGTTCGGCAGAGGTGATCAGGGTCATTGGTCCCGGGCCGGTTAGGGACCCCCGCCCCTGCCCGTTCGTCTACGACGGGAAGTAGTATTTACTACGTCTCGTAGTATGCACAGCTGGGGGTTCTCTGGTGGACGCGTTGGACGTCGCCCGCTGGCAGTTCGGTGTCACCACCGTCTACCACTTTCTCTTCGTGCCGCTGACCATCGGCCTGTCCGTGCTGGTGGCGATTCTCCAGACGATGTGGCACCGCACCGGCGACGAGAAATACCTGAAGCTCACCAAGTTCTACGGCAA
Source organism: Micromonospora sp. NPDC048040 (assembly GCF_055587185.1). Lineage (NCBI taxonomy): Bacteria > Bacillati > Actinomycetota > Actinomycetes > Micromonosporales > Micromonosporaceae > Micromonospora > Micromonospora sp. NPDC048040. Next base: position 99,313 of record NZ_JBVJGT010000014.1, read on the forward strand.
GCTCTTCCTGATCAACTTCGCCATGGGCGTGGTCACCGGCATCGTGCAGGAGTTCCAGTTCGGCATGAACTGGAGCGACTACTCCCGCTTCGTCGGCGACATCTTCGGCGCCCCGCTCGCCATCGAGGCGCTGGTCGCGTTCTTCCTGGAGTCGACCTTCATCGGCCTGTGGATCTTCGGCTGGGACCGGCTGCCCAAACGGCTGCACCTGGCCACCATCTGGGCCGCCGCGATCGGCACCAACCTCAGCGCGTACTTCATCCTCGCGGCGAACTCGTTCATGCAGAACCCGGTCGGCTATCGGATCAACCCCGACACCGGCCGCGCCGAACTCACCGACTTCATGGCGGTGCTGACCAACAAGGTCGCCCTGATCACCTTCCCGCACACCATCGCCGGGGCGTTCCTGGTCGCCGGCTCGCTGCTGGTCGCGGTCGCGCTGTGGCACCTGATCCGCAACCGCGACTCCGCCGACACCCCGGCCTACCGGTTCGCCGCCAAGTTCGGCTCCTGGGTCACCCTGGTCGCCACCGCCGGCGTGATCATCACCGGCGACATCCAGGGCAAGATCATGACCGAGGTGCAGCCGATGAAGATGGCCGCCGCCGAAGGCCTCTACACCACCGAGAGCCCCGCCGCGTTCTCCGTGCTCACCGTCGGCAGCCTCGACGGCAGCCGCGAGCTGTTCGCCATCAAGATCCCGTACCTGCTGTCGTTCCTCGGCACCGGCGACCCCAACGGCACCGTCCAGGGCATCAACGACCTGCAGGCCCAATACGCCACCCAGTACGGCGCCGGCAACTACGCCCCGATCATCCCGGTCACCTACTGGAGCTTCCGCTTCATGATCGCCTTCGGGTTGGCCGCCGCCGCGATCGCCCTGCTGGTGCTCTGGAGCCAGCGCAAGGGCCGCACCCCCACCAGCAAGTGGCTGCTGCGCGCCGGCCTGGTCATGCCGCTGCTGCCCCTCGCAGCGAACTCCTTCGGCTGGATCTTCACCGAGATGGGCCGCCAGCCGTGGATCGTCTTCGGCGAGATGCTCACCCGCGACGGCGTGTCCCGCAGCGTGTCGCTGACCGAGGTGCTCACCTCGTTCACCGCCTTCACCCTGATCTACGCCACCCTCGCCGTGATCGAGGTCAAGCTGCTGCTGCGCTACGCCAAGGCCGGCGTACCCGACCTCACCCCGGCGCCGGAGACCGACGACACCGACGACGACGCCGAGCGCCCGCTCGCCTTCGCCTACTGATCACCGGAGCCCACCGTGGAACTCACCACCATCTGGTTTCTGCTCGTCGCGGTCCTGTTCACCGGGTACTTCATCCTGGAGGGCTTCGACTTCGGCGTCGGCATGCTGCTGCCCGTACTCGGCCGCAACGACCGGGAACGCCGCGTCCTGATCAACACCATCGGCCCGGTCTGGGACGGCAACGAGGTGTGGCTGATCACCGCCGGCGGCGCCATGTTCGCCGCCTTCCCCGAGTGGTACGCCACCCTGTTCTCCGGCTTCTACCTGCCGCTGCTGCTGATCCTGCTGGCCCTGATCGCCCGCGGCGTCGCCTTCGAGTACCGCCACAAGCGCCCCGAGGCGTCCTGGAAGCAGCGCTGGGACACGGCGATCTTCGTCGGCTCGCTCGTGCCGGCGGTGCTGTGGGGCGTGGCGTTCGCCAACATCCTGCGCGGCGTGCCGCTGGACGCCGACCACGAGTACGTCGGCGGCCTGCTCGACCTGCTCCACCCGTACGCCCTGCTGGGCGGCGCGACCACCGCGGCGCTGTTCCTCACCCACGGCGCGGTGTTCGTCGCGCTGAAGACCGTGGGCGACGTCCGCGAACGTGCCGGCGCGCTCGCGGTGCGCCTGGGCGTGGTCACCGCCGTGCTCGCGGTGGCGTTCCTGTCCTGGACGTTGACCATCCGCTCCAGCGCGGCCGCCGTCGTGTTCGCCGTCGGCGCGGCCCTCGCCCTGCTCGGCGGTCTCGCCGCCGCCCGGGTACGCCGGGAGGGTTGGGCGTTCGCCGGCACCGCCGTGGCGATCGGCCTGGCCGTGGCGACACTGTTCGCGGCGCTGTTCCCGAACGTGCTGCCGTCCACCCTGGACGCGGCGGGGACGCTGACCGCCACCAACGCCGCCTCCACCCCCTACACCCTGAAGATCATGACCTGGGTGGCGGTGGTGTTCACCCCGATCGTGCTGGCCTACCAGGGCTGGACGTACTGGGTGTTCCGCAAGCGCATCGGAGTGGCCCACATCCCGCAGCACTGACCCGGCCCGGCACTAGGGTGAGGCGATGACCGGCGACGCGTGGACCGACCTGTTCGGCAGCGCGACGCCGGTCGTCGCCGCCCCCCTCGCCGGGGGCGCCACCACCTGCGCCCTGGTCCGCGCCGTCGCCGCCGCCGGCGGCTTCGCCTTCCTCGCCGCCGGCTACAAGACCCCCGAGGCGCTCGCCGCCGAGCTGGCCGAGCTGCGCGCCACCGGGACGCCGCACGGGGTGAACCTGTTCGTGCCCGGCATCCGCGACATCGACGAGACCGCCTTCCGCCGGTACGCCCACCAGATCGCCGCCGAGGGCGCACCGTACGGGCTCGACCTGGCCGGCGCGCCGCTGGTGCACGACGACGACCACTGGCCGGACAAGATCGACCTGCTGCTGGCCGCCCCGGTGCCGGTGGTCAGCTTCACCTTCGGCCTGCCCGACCCGGCGACGGTGACCGCGCTGCGCCGCGCCGGCACCCGGGTGCTGGTCACGGTGACCTCGGCCGACGAGGCGCTCGCCGCACGCGAGCTGGGCGTCGACGGCCTGGTCGCCCAGGGCACCGAGGCCGGCGGGCACAGCGGCACCCACACCCCGCACCGGCCGGCCCCGCCGACCTCGACCCGCCCCCTGGTCCACGACGTGCTGCGGGCCACCGGGCTGCCGGTGGTGGCCGCCGGCGGCGTCGCCGGCCCCGACGACGTCCGTGCCCTGGTCGCCGCCGACGGCCACCGCGGTGGCCGTCGGAACGTTGCTGCTACGCACCGACGAGAGCGGGGCCAGCCGCACCCATCGCGACGCCCTGGCCGACCCGGCCCGCACCGGCACCGTGCTCACCCGCGCCTTCACCGGACGGCCGGCGCGCGGGCTGCGCAACGCCTTCATCGACCGGTACGAGCCCGTCGCGCCGCTCGGCTATCCGGAGCTGCACCACCTGACCCGGGGCATGCGCGCGGCGGCGGCCGCGGCCGGGCACGCGGACCGGGTGCATCTGTGGGCCGGCACCGGCTACCGGCACGCCACCACCGGACCCGCCGCCGCCGTGGTCGAGCGGCTGACCGCGACGCTCTGACCGGGCGGCGCCGGCCGGGCCACGTCCGGCGTGACCCGCGCACCCGGGCCGGGACGTGCCCGGCCCGGGTGACGCCGCGGCGGGGGTGCCGTTCCCGGCCGCCGCCAGCTCGGCGTCGGCCCGCTGCTTGACCAGGGTGAGGACGCGGCCGGCCACGGCCAGGTCCGCGGCGGGGACATCCCCGTACAGCCGGGCGGTGACGCCGGCGACCGCGTCGGCGACGCGGCGCCGCACTTCCCGGCCGGCGTCGGTGATCGCCAGCTCGGACCCGCCGGCGGGCAGCGCGCGCAGCAGACCGCCGGCGACGAGCTCGTCCACCACGGCCAGCACCACCGCCTGGTCGACCTTCAGCGCGCCGGTCATCCGCCCGACGAGGTGTGCCCGCACGACCGCCCCGCCCTCGGCGGCAGCGGCGTTCAGGGCGAGCGACTGGTGGAAGGTGATGTCGAGCCGGGCCAGTTCGCGTTCCAGCAGGGCACGGGTGGCGTAGTGGGCCTGGCCGATGATCTGGCCGTTCACGGCGGTCATGGCGCTCCTCCTGACAGTTGGTGCGGCCAACGTTGGCGCGACCAACGATAACAGGATTCGTGGGCCGCACCAACAATCAGGTTAGGCTCTCCCCATGGACCACACCGCCGAGCCGGAAACCCCCACCCGGCTACGCACCACCCCGAGCTGGCTGCTCACCCAGGCCGCCGCCCACGCCGGCCGGCTGGTCAGCGGCGGCTTCGGCGGCATCGGCGCCCGCGGCTACCACTACCGGATCCTCGCGGCCCTCGACGAGTTCGGCCCCGCCAGCCAGGCAGACCTCGGCCGCCGAGGCGGCATCGACCGCAGCGACGTCGTCGCCACCGTCAACGAACTCGCCGCGAAGAACCTCGTCGTCCGCGCACCCGACCCCGCGGACCGACGACGCAACGTCATCACCATCACGCCTGCCGGACGAGGCGAACTCCAGCGCATGGGGGAGACCCTCGCCGGCGTCCAGGACACCCTGCTCGCCCCGCTCACCCTCACCGAACGCGACCAGCTCACCCGCCTGCTCGGCAAACTCCTCGCACACCACCGGCAGCGCCACTGACCGGCGAAACGCCGGCGGGGCGGACGGCGCCACCGCCACCCGCCCCGCCGACGCCCACCGCTCAGTGGGCCTCGCGCAACTCCGCCAGCCGCGCCTCGATCTCGGCCAGCTCCGCGCGCAGCTTCTCCGCCTGCTGCTCCGCCTCGGCACGCTCCGCCGCCATGATCTGCTCCACCGCCTCGTGCACCCCAGGCACGTCGACCAGCGCCACCATCCGCAGCGCCTCCGCCGGCTTGACCACGTACGGCTTCGCCAGCGACTTGCTGCCCTGCTGCGCCGCGACCGTCCACTCGCCATCGGCGTACGCCAGCGTGACCGTCAGCCCCGTCGGGCCCTTCGGCTTCGCCACCTTCACCGGCCGCCGCGCCGGCTTCGCCTCCGCCGTCTCCACCTTCGGCTCCTCCCGCTGCTCCCGCGGCGCCGGCACCGGCGCCCGGTCCAACACGAACTCCGGCTCCGCCGGCACCGGCTCCGGCTCGGGCTCCGGCTGCGGCTCCGCCACCTTGCGGCCCACGCCCCGCGGCGCCACCGCCACGTCGGCCGGTGAGAAGGGCAACTCGTCGCGACCGAACCGGACCACCACGAACTCGTCGGAGGCCGCCGGGTCGGTCAGCTCCACCACCTGCCCCACCTGCCCGGCGATCTGGCCCGCCGACGCGGTGAACACCACCTTCGGTTTCCGCCCCGCCGCCAACGCCTCCCGGAAGGTGCGCACGTCCTCGTCGGACAACCCCTGGCCAGCGCCACCCATCAGCAACCTCTTCCCTCGTACACCTGTTCAGACGCCTGCCTTGATACCAGCCGGCCCCGACACGCGCGAGATCAACCCCCCAGCGCCCGCAGCGCCGCGTCGGCGTGCGCGTTCATGTTCAGCTCACTGTGGACCACCTCGATCACCCGCCGGTCCGTGCCGATCACGAACGTCATCCGCCGCGTGCTCAACGCGCCCAGCGGCAGCCGCCGCCGCACCCCGAACCGGTCCGCCACCACACCGTCCGGGTCGGACAGCAGCGGATAGTCGAACCCGTGCAACCGGGAGAACTCCGCCTGCCTCGCCACCGGGTCCCGGCTGATGCCCACCCGCTGCGCGCCCACCGCCGCGAACTCCGCCGCCAGGTCCCGGAAGTGGCAGCTCTCCGCCGTACACCCACGGGTCAGCGCCGCCGGGTAGAAGAACAGCACCACCGGGCCGGCGGCCAGGAACTCCGACAGGCGCCGTGGCGTACCCGTCTCGTCGGGCAGCGCGAAGTCCTCCACCACGTCCCCGACACCCACACCCGCCACCGCGCACCTCCACCGTCGTCACCCGGGTCGCGCCGAGCGTATGCGGCGACCGGGCCGCCCACCCCCACACCCACCACCGCCGCGTGTGACCTTCCCCTCCCGCATCAGGCGTGCCGGTCGCGGTAACGTCGGCCCAGCAGCCACGGCAGGGGAGAGGCGCATTGAATCCCGTCACCGTCATTACCGGCGGCAGCCGCGGCATCGGCGCGGCCACCGCCCGCCGCCTCGCCCACGCCGGCCACCACGTCGTGTTCGGCTACCGCCGCGACCGCGAGGCCGCCGACAAGGTGCTCGCCGACCTTCACGCCGCCGGCGTACGCGGCCTCGCCGTGCCCGCCGACACCCGCGACCCCGAGCGGGTCGCCGCCCTGTTCGACGCCGCCGCCGACCTCGGCCCGATCACCGGCCTGGTCAACAACGCCGGCGTCACCAGCCCCATCGGCGCCTTCGTCGACCTCGACCCGGCCGACCTGCGCCACGTCGTCGACGTCAACCTCGTCGGCTACGTCCTGTGCGCCCAGCAGGCCGCCCGCCGGATGGGTAGCGGCGGCGCCATCGTCAACGTCTCCTCCGCCGCGGCCACCCTCGGCAGCCCCGGCGAGTACGTCCACTACGCCGCCGTCAAGGCCGCCACCGACACCCTCACCACCGGCCTCGCCAAGGAACTCGCCCCCCGCGGCATCCGCGTCAACGCCGTCGCCCCCGGCATCATCCGCACCGACATCCACGCCCTGTCCGGCCAACCCGACCGACCCGACACCGCCGCCGACCGCATTCCCCTCGGCCGCCCCGGCGAACCCGACGAGGTCGCCGCCGCCATCGCCTGGCTCCTCGGCCCCGACGCCACCTACACCACCGGCACCGTCCTACGCGTCGCCGGCGGCCTGTAGCCGTCGGCGTCTCGGCGCGCCGCTGGTGCTGCGCCTGCGCACCGCCCTCGCCCGCCGTCCCCAGCTCGTGAGTGGAGGCGGCCGGACAGGGGCGCCGCCACCCGATCGGTAGGAAAGTTTCACCGATTGCCCCGACCGATACAGATCATTTACGATCGACGCCCATCACTCGACCGGGTGCCCGGACACCACGGGCCCGAACAGGGGAGACCCGATGAGCGACGACCTGGAAACACGCCGCCTGCTCGACACGCCCGCCCGGCGCCGCACCCTCCTCACCGCACTGGGCGCCGGCGTCGGCATCGGCGTCGTCGGCATGCCGAGCCCCGCCATGGCGGCGGCCGCCGGCTGGAGCAACCCCACCCTCGGCACCCTGACCTCCGGCTACAAGACCCCCAGCCGCCCCACCCACACCGGCTGGGACGTCGCCAACAGCCAGGGCACCCCCGTCTACGCCACCGCCGACGGCACGGTCCGCGACATCAAGACCAACTCGTACCCGGGCGACACCACCAGCGGGCCCCTGCCCGGACGCACCGGCAACAGCGTGCACCTCAACCACGCCGACAGCTACTTCTCCTACTACGGCCACCTCCACCGCGTCCTGGTCAGCGTCGGCCAGCGGGTCAGCTGCGGACAACTGATCGGCCTCATGGGCAACACCGGCAACTCCAGCGGCCCGCACCTGCACTTCGAGATCCACCGCCCCCGGCTGACCTCCACCGACCCCCGGATCTTCCTCGCCAACCGCGGCATCACCCTCGGCGCGACGGCCCCCGTCGGCAGCACCGGCTACCCGAGCGTCAGCCAGGGCGCCTCCGGATGGGTGCCCCGCACCATCCAGTACCTCCTGCGGGCCCGCGGCATCTCCGTCGTCGTCGACGGCGTCTTCGGACCGGCCTGCACCTCCGCCGTCAAGTCGTTCCAGACCAGCCGCGGCCTCTACGCCGACGGCCTCGTCGGCCCGATCACCTGGACCGCCCTCATCCTGCCCCTGCGGGAAGGCAACTCCGGCGACCTCGTCCGCGGCCTCCAGACCGCCCTCAACGCCCGCGGCGCCAACCTCCTCGTCGACGGCTCCTTCGGCTCGGTCACCGCCAACGCCGTACGCGACTTCCAGAGCCGCAACGGCCTCGTCGCCGACGGCATCGTCGGCCCCGTCACGTGGAGCGTGCTCATCTGACCCCGGGCACCGACCCACCCGGCGTCACCGGCAACCGCCGTGTCGGCCCGCCTTCTGGTCGCGCCTGCGGCTGCACGACGTCCTCGTGAAACGGCGCTGCCCGGCCGGAGAGATCACCGGCCGGGCAGCAAAAATTGGCTCTGGTCAGTTGCCGGTGGACGCGCCCTTCAGGCCCTCCAGCATCTCGGCGAAGTCGGCGGTCTCCGCGGCGGCGGGCGTCTCGACGTTCACCGCCTTGCCGTAGTCGGTGTAGTCGACCGTCATGTCGCCCATCTTGCCCATGTCCAAGCCCGCCCGGCGCGGCCGGTACTGCTCGTCGACCCAGAGGTCGATCGTGAGCTCCTTGACGCCCTGCTTGGCGTACTGCTGCTCGACGCCCTTCCGCAACTCGGCGTCGAGCTGCCCGAGGTAGGTCGCCACCGGAGCAGTGACGGTGTAGTGCACCGTGCGCGCCCCGTTCACCGTCTCCTCGCCGACGACCGTGACACCCTCGAGGGCGAGCAGCGTCTTGACCTGCTTGGTCGGGTCGACGTCCTCGAACTGCTTGGTGAAGTCCATCCCCGCCTGCTCGGCGGCCGCGGTCAGGTCCAGCTTCATCCAGCGCTTCCCGCCGATGCTCGCGCGGTCCTTCGCCGGGATCTCGACGTAGACCACGCTGCCGATCATCCGGACGGTGGTCGGGGTGCCATCCGGACCCGCCATCGTCATCTCGGCCTTGACCGGGTCGCCCAGATCGACCACGCCCTGCACCGAGACCTTCTCGCCGCCCGCCGTGCCCTGCATCGTCACGGTCACCGAGTCGCTCTTGTCGGTGGCGTCGATCGTCTTCTGCAACGAACCCTTGAGATCACTGGCGAGCAGTTCCAGCACGCTGGGCTGCTTCGGCGCGTCCGAGCCGGGCTTCGCGCCGCAGGCAGTCATCGCGAGTGCCGTGAGCGCGGAGACCGCCAGAACAGTGGTCTTCTTCCAAAGTGACACGTGACAGCTTCTTTCCCCGAAGGACTCTGAAGATCTCTCCAGATAGAGCGACGCCACGCTATCCCAAGCGGTCAACATCGAGGCGCATCCCCCGCCGAAACGTTGGCGGGAACCGACCCGCCGGCACGGGAGCGGCGGCCACAATCGGCACATACCGCCCACCCGTGGCGTCGACCGTCGCCCCCGGGCGCCACGGCCCGACACCGGCTGCGCCGACCAGCGACCTGGTGCCGACCGCGACGTACGATCCGCAGGTGACCAGCAGACCGGACCTGGAGCAGCGCCTGCGCGACCTCGCGCGGCTGCGCCGCGTCCGCGACCGGATCGACCGGGAGTACGCGCAGCCGCTGGACGTCGAGGCGCTCGCCCGCGGCGTGCACATGTCGGCCGGACACCTCAGCCGCCAGTTCCGGCTCGCCTACGGCGAGTCGCCGTACGCCTATCTCATGACGCGGCGCATCGAACGCGCCATGGCGCTGCTGCGTCGCGGCGACCTCAGCGTCACCGAAGTCTGTTTCGCGGTCGGCTGCTCCTCACTGGGCACCTTCAGCACCCGCTTCACCGAGTTGGTCGGCGTGCCGCCCAGCGCCTACCGGGCCCGGGCAAAACCCCCGACGGCGGAGATGCCGCCGTGCATCGCGAAACAGGTGACCAGACCGATCAGGAATCGAGAAGCCCCCGCCCCCAGCCGCAACTAGCGTGACTGCCATGAACCTCACCATTCACTCGAGCTTCCTCCCGCACACCGACCCGGACGCCTCCCTGGCCTTCTACCGCGACATCCTCGGCTTCGAGGTCCGCAACGACGTCGGCTACGGGGGGATGCGCTGGATCACGGTCGGCCCCGCCGACCAGCCCGACACGTCCATCGTCCTGCACCCGCCGACCGCCAACCCCGGCATCACCGACGACGAACGCCGCACCATCCTCGAGCTGATGGCCAAGGGCAGCTACTTCGGCGTCAACCTGGCCACCCCCGACCTCGACGGCACCTTCACGAAGCTGGAGGGCAGCGGCGCCGAGGTGGTCCAGGAGCCGACCGAGCAGCCGTACGGCGTCCGCGACTGCGCGTTCCGCGACCCCGCGGGCAACATGATCCGCATCCAGGAGCTGCGCTGAGCCGCCCGGCGACCGCAGCCATGCCCCAGACAGACGGCGCCGCGAGCTGATGCGCGACAGCCACTGGTTGGTCTGACGCCCAGGCCGGGCGCGCAGCGTGGCCGAGGCCACAGGGACACCCCGGCCCAGAACCGGCCTGGATACGGTGGTATCGCGAAGAGCACGCCCCGGCCGGCTGACGTCGGACCCAGGCCGACACCGCCGATCCGGCAGACAGCGGCGACCGTCGCCGTGACCGCACCGACACCCAGAACCAGGCATACTGCTCGGGCCGGTCAGATCGAGCCAGGCGACGCCGAGGGAGACCGCCAAGGCGGCTCCGCACGATGATGGAGGCACGATGAGCATGGCCCCGAGGACCGACATGCTGTCGCCCGCGCCGCACGTTGCCGACAGCCACGACCTGATCCGCGTGCACGGCGCGCGAGTGAACAACCTCAAGGACGTCAGCGTCGAGATCCCCAAGCGCCGGCTGACCGTGTTCACCGGCGTATCCGGCTCGGGCAAGAGCTCGCTGGTGTTCGGCACGATCGCCGCGGAGTCGCAGCGGCTGATCAACGAGACCTACAGCGCCTTCGTGCAGGGCTTCATGCCGACACTGGCGCGGCCGGAGGTCGACCGGCTTCAGGGGCTGACGACCGCGATCATCGTCGACCAGGAACGGATGGGTTCCAACCCGCGCTCCACCGTCGGCACCGCCACCGACGCGAACGCGATGCTGCGCATCCTGTTCAGCCGGCTCGCGCAGCCACACATCGGCCCGCCCAACGCGTACTCGTTCAACGTCCCCTCGGTGAAGGCCAGCGGCGCCATCACCGTCGAGCGCGGCGCCGGCAGGACGAAGACCGAGAAGGCCACCTTCACCCGCCTCGGCGGCATGTGCCCACGCTGCGAAGGCATGGGCTCGATCAACGACATCGACGTGACCCAGCTGTACGACGACAGCAAGTCGCTCAACGAGGGCGCGATCACCGTACCGGGCTACAACATGGACGGCTGGTACGGCCGCATCTTCCGCAACGGCGGCCTGTTCGACCCCGACAAGCCGATCCGCAAGTACACGAAGAAGGAACTGGACGACCTCCTCCACAAGGAACCCACCAAGATCAAGGTCGACGGGATCAACCTGACGTACCTGGGGCTGATCCCGCAGGTCCAGAAGTCCTACCTGTCCAAGGACGTCGACGCGCTACAGCCGCACGTCCGCGCCTTCGTGGAGCGGGCGGTGACGTTCACGACCTGCCCCGAGTGCCACGGCACCCGGCTCAGCAAGGAAGCACAGTCGTCGAAGATCAAGGGGAAGAACATCGCCGACCTCTGCGCGATGCAGATCAGCGACCTGGCCGACTGGATCCGGGACCTCGACGAGCCGTCCGTGCTCCCGCTGCTCACCGGGCTGCAACACCTCCTCGACTCGTTCACGGAGATCGGGCTGGGATACCTCTCCCTCGACCGGCCAGCCGGCACCCTGTCCGGGGGAGAGGCACAGCGCACCAAGATGATCCGGCACCTCGGCTCGTCGCTCACCGACGTCACCTACGTCTTCGACGAGCCGACGATCGGTCTGCACCCCCATGACATCCAGCGGATGAACGACCTGCTGCTGCGGCTACGGGACAAGGGCAACACCGTGCTCGTCGTGGAACACAAGCCGGAAACGATCGAGATCGCCGACCACGTCGTCGACCTGGGCCCGCGCGCCGGCACCGAGGGCGGCGAGGTGGTGTTCGAGGGCACCGTCGAAGGGCTGCGGGCCAGCGACACACTCACCGGGCGGCACCTCGACGACCGGGCCACCCTCAAGAAGTCGGTGCGCTCGTCCTCCGGCACCCTGGAAATCCGCGGCGCGTCGACGCACAACCTCCAGAACGTGGACGTCGACATCCCGCTCGGGGTGCTCTGCGTGCTCACGGGCGTGGCCGGCTCCGGCAAGAGCTCGCTGATCCACGGCTCCGTCGCCGGCCACGACGGCGTGGTGGTGATCGACCAGGGCGCCATCCGGGGCTCACGACGCAGCAACCCGGCGACGTACACCGGCCTGCTCGACCCGATCCGCAAGGCGTTCGCGAAGGCCAACGGCGTGAAGCCGGCGCTGTTCAGCGCCAACTCCGAGGGCGCGTGCCCCGCCTGCAACGGCGCCGGCGTCATCTACACCGACCTCGGGATGATGGCCGGCGTCGCCACCACCTGCGAGGAATGCGGGGGAAAGCGGTTCCAGGCATCGGTGCTGGAGTACCACCTCGGCGGCCGCGACATCAGCGAGGTGCTCGCGATGTCGGTGACCGAGGCCGAGGAGTTCTTCGGCACCGGCGAGGCACGCACGCCGGCCGCGCGCACCATCCTCGGCCGGCTCGCCGACGTCGGGCTCGGCTACCTCAGCCTCGGCCAGCCGCTCACCACGCTGTCCGGCGGGGAGCGGCAGCGGCTCAAGCTGGCCACGCACATGGCCGAGAAGGGCGGCGTCTACGTCCTCGACGAGCCGACCACCGGTCTGCACCTCGCTGACGTCGAGCATCTGCTCGGCCTGCTCGACCGGCTCGTCGAATCCGGCAAGTCGGTCATCGTCATCGAGCACCACCAAGCGGTCATGGCACACGCCGACTGGATCATCGACCTCGGTCCCGGCGCCGGCCACGACGGCGGCCGGATCGTCTTCGAGGGCACACCCGCCGACCTCGTCGCCGCCCGCACCACGCTCACCGGCGAGCACCTGGCGGCCTACGTCGGCAGCTGACCGAGGCCCGTGCGCCCTGGGCCACCTGAACCGCCCCTGACCCGTGCTGGCTCGACCCCTGTAGCTCCCGAGGATGCGGCAGCCCGACAGCGGGAACCATCCGGGCCGTCACCTGCGGCTGGGCGATCAGACGAACCGCGACGCGCGAGACTCGCGGCACGGTTCGAGCGTGATGTGCGCGGACAGCGCACGGAGGAAGTCGGGCGCGTCGAAGATCTCGCCGGCGGAGGCCACGCCGCTCGTCCTCGTCCGACCGGCGAGAACGCGATGGACCGCTTCGACCGCCAGCGGCGCGCTGATGGCGTAGATGTCCTGGCCACTGGCGACGACGCGTCGCTGCGTGTCGCCGGCACGCACGACGACGTCGACGGTGAACGTCTGCGCGGACCGGCCGAACTCGTCGACCGCAGCCGGTGCGGGCGCGTCCGCAGCGGCAAGGTCCTTGGCCGCATCGGTGGTCATGTACGTGCGCACCTCGGGGATGGACAGGTGGCTGGGGACCGTGACGACGTCAGCCATCGTGAACCCGCCGAGGACGCTCCGGCGGCCCATCGGAGCGGGAAAGTCCCATTCCACGGTCGGCAGGTCGCACTCGTCGACGTAATACTCCAGCCGGCCACCGGTGTAGCGGACACGTCGGCCATCGCGCCGTTCCCGGGAAACGGTGCCGGAGGCGAGAGTCCCGGCGGTGGGGTGCCAACTACTCAGTCCGTACGCCACGTGCGCCTCGTCGGCCACCGTCCAATCACCCATCGCCGTCGTGACCAGCAGATCACCGAGTCCGCCGAAGAACGCCATCGCCGGGACCACCGCGACGCCCGCGGCCCGAGCACGGTCCGTGAAGTGCGTGAACGTGTCGAGGTTGGCCTCGATCTCAGCCGCCACGTCCACGTACGGAACCCCGGTGCGCAGGGCGGCCTCGATCACGGGCGCCGCGGTCGAGGCGAACGGACCGGCACAGTTGACGACCGCGACCGCGCCCTTCAACGCCTGGTCGAGCGAGACCGGATCATCGACCGACGCCACCCGGAATTCGAGCCCCGGATGCGACGCCGCCAGCGCCTGGAGCCTGCCCACGTCACGACCGACGAGAAGCGGGACGAACCCGCGATCACGCAACTCCGTCACCACGAACCGCCCGGTGTGTCCGTACGCACCGAACACCGCCACGGTCTGACCCGAACCCATCTGCAGCTCCTCCATGCTCCGCGAAAGATCGACTGAGAAGATCCTCTCGGCAGCCGCCGGCCCGGACCAGTGTCCGCAACGCCATGCCCCATACAATTTCGGACATGGCCACTGTCGCGCTCGCCGCCACCGACGCGATGCTGCACTTCGAACTCGCCATGGCCTGCGAAATCTTCGTCCACGACCCCTCCGGCCTGGCAGACCCCTGGTACGACCTCGTGGTCTGCGGCCCGGGCCCGGTCCGGATCGGCAGATTCCACATGGAACCCGACGACGGCTTGGACCGACTCGCCCGCGCCGACACCGTGATCATCCCTGCCGTGGAGGACATCGACGCGGACGTGCCACCCGACCTGCTCGACGCCGTCCGCGCGGCCCACGAGGCGGGCGCCCGGATGGTCTCGCTGTGCACCGGAGCGTTCGTGCTGGCCGCCGCCGGGGTGCTGGACGGGCTGCGCGCAACCACCCACTGGGCCCACACCGAGGCGCTGGCCGCCCGCTACCCCCGGGTGCAGGTCGACCCGGACGTGCTCTACGTCGACAACGGCAACGTGCTCGCCTCCGCCGGCAAAGCCGCCGCGATCGACCTGTGCCTGCACCTGATCCGTCGCGACCACGGCGCGACGGTCGCCAACGCCGTCGCCCGCCGCCTGGTGGTGCCGCCGCATCGCGCCGGGGGCCAGGCCCAGTTCGTCACCACCCCGGTGCCCGCCCGCGACGACCACCCCCTCGCCGACCTGTTCCCCTGGTGGGCCTGACCCGCTTTGACGGACATCCGAGATCAGGAGCCGGTGGGCTCCGGGAGGATGTCCAGCATCATGGAGAGCATGGGTAAGAAGCGGCCTCGGCCCCGCCGGTCGTTCACGGCGGAGTTCAAGGCCGAGATCGTGGAGTTGTGCCAGCGTGGGGACCGCACGATCGGGCAGGTGGCCAAGGACTTCGACCTGACCGAGACTGCGGTGCGGGACTGGGTCAAGCAGGCCGAGCTCGACGCCGGTACCCGCAGTGACGGGCTGAGCAGCGACGAGCGGGCCGAGTTGGCGCAGTTGCGGCGGGAGAACCGGCGGCTGCGCGAGGACGTGGAGATCTTGAAGCGGGCGACGGCTTTCTTCGTGAGGGAGACCCGGTGAACGTGTACCCGTTCATCGAGGCGGAGCAAGCCAGCCGGCGCAACGTGAAGCGTGCGTGCGAGCTGCTGCAGGTCTCCCGGTCCGCCTACTACCAGCACAACCGTGGCCAGCACAGTGAGCGGGAGCGCGTCGACCAGGCCCTGACCGAGAAGATCACCGCGGTGCACGCGATGTCGAAGGGCACCTACGGGGCGCCGCGGGTACACGCCGAACTCGCCGCAGCCGGGCTGCGGCACGGCCGTAAACGCGTCGCCCGGTTGATGCGCACCGCCGGGATCGCCGGCAGGTGCCCGCGACGGTGGCGCACCACCACCGTCGCGGACCCGGCGGCCGAAGCGCGTCCCGACCTGGTCGGCCGTGACTTCGGCATCGACGCGGCCGCGGTCGACACCCGGTGGTGTGGGGACATCACGTACATCAGCACGTGGGAGGGCTGGCTGTATCTGGCCACGGTCATCGACCTGGCATCCCGGCGGGTCGTCGGCTGGGCCGTGGCCGATCACCTGCGCACCGACCTGGTCGACGCCGCCCTCACCGACGCGATCCGCCGGCGCCGACCCGCCTCCGGGTTGATCTTTCATTCCGACCGCGGCTGTCAATACACCAGCACCCAGCACGCCCGCCTCGCCAACCGCCATGGGATCCGACTGTCACTCGGCCGGCGTGGGCAGTGCTGGGACAACGCCGTCGCCGAGTCGTTCTTCGCCACCCTCAAGACCGAACTGCTCCACCGCCAGGCCTGGCCCACCCGCACCACCGCCCGCCAGGCGATATTCGAGTACGTGGAAGGCTGGTACAACACCCGCCGCCGGCACTCCAGCCTCGGCTACCTCAGCCCCGCCGCCTACGAAGCCAGCACCATCATCAACCCGCTACCGGTCAGCAAGGTAGCGTGAGATCAACACATCGACCCTGTCCGTCGAAACGGGTCAAGCCCACTGGGTGATGGAACGGCTGAACCATCCGCTGACCGTGGAGGACCTGGCCCGCCAGGCGAACATGAGCTCGCGCAACCTGGCCCGCCACTTCAAGTCGGCAACAGGCACCACCCCGCTGCAGTGGCTGTCGACGCAGCGGATCCGTCGGGCCCAGGAACTGCTGGAGAACACCGACAACAGCATCGACGCCATCGCCCAGGCGGCTGGCATGGGAACCGCCACGACGCTACGCCGACACTTCAACCGCACCGTCGGCGTACCTCCGGACGCCTACCGTCGCACCTTCCGCAGCGCCTGGACCTCATCAGAATCGTGATCGCCATCCGGTCGGCGGCCTGACAGCCCTGCGGTGTCGCGGGCCTGCTCCGACTGCTCGACTGAACCGGCTGTGCAGTCTGCTTGCAGCGACGGCGGAACCTGGGCGGCGGGACGTGGCCGCACCCATCTGCCCTGATTGATGCAGTCAACGATGCAACGACAACGCGAAGCCGACCGTGCGGGAGTCTGGGACACGGGGGAGCGGTGCCCCATCTGCACTTCGATCCACTTCTCGCGACGTCGGTAGCGTCGGAAGGCTGGTAACCAGTTCAGGCCCAGCCGCGAAGGGTCTCGTAGACCGCGGAGTTGGATCGCCTTGGACCTGGACAAGCTGGCCGGCCTCCGTGACCGGTCGGTCCTGATCCTCGGGTTCGCCTTCGGCGCGCGCGACGCTCGGAGTCGCCGCTCGATATCGAGGACCTCGGTCCTGTGTCCTCGTCAGGAAGGCCAGGGAACCTCGTAGTACGTGGTCCCCGAGGAGATGGTGACGAGATACCGGTGCCTTCGCAGCGGACCACTCCGCAGCGCGTCGAGGTCGACCGGTTGGGCCTCAACGAAGACAGTCGGCCAGGTAAGGGCCGGGACCGGTTGACTGTTCAGCGGGTCGCTGACCTGCGACCACCCGACCCGAACCGTCCAGTCCTGCCCGGGAACGACGTAGCTCAACCCCGGCAGGGACAGCAGTAAACCGTCATCGGTCTTGCCGTTCGCCGCGTAGTACCTCTCGACATCTGCGATGGCCGAGGTGGTGACCGGCATCAGCCCGGCTGCCTTGGCACGCTTGTCGACTTGGCGCAGCACATCCAGAAGGTCGCCGCCGGCCCCGAAGTACCTGATCTCGCTAAGACCGCAACTGAGGCGGTAGTCGTCGTGCGGCCACAGGCCATTGGTGGCTCCGGCATGGCAGACGTCGAGTGTTGACGTTGCGACCGGCCTGAGCGGCGATGCCCGGGCCACGGCGGCGAGAACGCTGCTGATCTGCTCAGCGCTCGACGCGCTTGCCTGCCGGACTGCGTCCGATTGCGCTTCCCGGCTTGCTTCCTCCCGCGTGGGCGCGTCTGACCCGCAGGCCGCCAGCGTGAGCAGCAGAAGTGCAGCCATTGCCAACCTGACCAGGCGACAAGGAGTCATGGTTACGAGGATGCTGGCTAGCTGCACACGGAGGATGAGTTGCCGTACCCATCTCGCCGCGAGCAGCGAGCAGATCACGGCCACCTGCGTGGATCAAGCGCCCTGTCTGGCGGCGCGTTCCGTTGCCTCGGCCTCAGCATCTTCTCACCAATGCCACCTCGTTCGATAATGTACATTATGTCAAGTAGACCGAATGTCGGCCCTCCCCGGCGCCGCTGCGGGCCCTCATGGCGCCGGGGAGGGCAACCTCACGGACGCGCGGCAGGATGCCGACCGAGGAAGGCGACGAGGCGATCGCCCGGGGCCACGCCGGACGAGACCGGCACGGGCGGGCCGAACCGGGACTGGCGGGCCTGCTCGCCGACCAGTGCCGCGGACAACGCGAGCAGCTCGGTGGCCAGCCCGGCGGGGATCTCACGCTCCACGCCGCAGGCGGTGGCGATGTCCCACCCGTGCGCCGCGAACTCGATCGCGCCGCCGCGCGCGGCACCGCCCGCCCACGCGGCCCGGTCGGGGTGCGCGTCGCCGTGCACCGCCGTACGCACGGCGTCGAGCAGGCGCTGAATGCGCTCCCGCGCGACGGCCACAGGGTCGGCCCCGCCCGCCCGGGGTGACGCCGGAAGGATCAGTTCTCCCGTGGCGGCGAAACCGGTGAGGGCGTCAGCGGCGTCGGCGAGATGCAGCACCAACGTCCGCAGGTCCCAGCCGGCGCACGGGGTCGGCCGGTCGAGGTCGGCGTCGCCGACGGCCGACAGGGCTCCGAGCGCGTAGTCGGCGGACCGCTGGAACAGCGCGACACTGTCGGCGAGCCGGGTCGGGGGTGATGCGGTCACGAGGGTCTCCTTCGGCAACGGGTGGCGAGGGTGGCGTGGCGCGGGGCGGTCTCAGGCGTTCGTCGGGGACATCTCCCAGGGTGCCGGAGAAAGAACCTCTCCGGTTTCGAGCAACGACTTGAGGTTCGCGAGCACGGCGGGCCACCCCTGCGAGATTCCGGTGTGCATCGCCTGGTCGGTGAGGTTCTCGTGGGTCACGGTGAGGCGGACGATGTCATGGTGCGGTTCGACGAGGAACGTGACGACCGACGGGCCTCCGGGCGGTTCGTCGCCGGGCGCCGCGAAGGTGATCACCAGGCGCGTCGGCGCGTCGGCCTCGACGACTCGCCCGACGACGTCGACGTCGCCTGACCCGTCGACGCGCCGGTGCTCCCAGGTGGACCCCGGCTGCCAGTCGGAGACGTTGGCGTGTCCCCAGTAGGCGGCCGTCAGGTCCGCGTCCGTCAGGGCCTGCCACACCTGTTCGGCGCTGGCGCGGATGTACGTGACGTAGACGTAGGTCGGCGGGGCCGTGGGTGCGGTCATGGCGTGCTCCTCTGCCTGGTTCCTGATGGCACTGATGGTTTGCAGGCGGCGCCTTTCGAAGCCCGAGATCCAACGCTCCTCGATCTCGTGGATCGGCGTCGGGTTCAGGTAGTGCAGCCGTTCGCGTCCGCGTCGTACGACGGTGACGAGATTGGCCCGGACGAGGACGTCGAGGTGCTGGGTCGCCGACTGGCGCGCCATGTCGAGGCGCTCGCAGAGCTCCCGCAGCGTCTGTCCGTTGTGTTCCCGCAGGCGGTCGAGCAGGAGCCGTCGGGTGGG
Source organism: Micromonospora sp. NPDC048040 (assembly GCF_055587185.1). Taxonomy (NCBI): domain Bacteria; kingdom Bacillati; phylum Actinomycetota; class Actinomycetes; order Micromonosporales; family Micromonosporaceae; genus Micromonospora; species Micromonospora sp. NPDC048040. The sequence goes on from NZ_JBVJGT010000014.1 coordinate 118,251, forward strand.
GTCGGCCAGTGCCTTGAAGACCGGGTCCATCTCTCCCGCCTCTGCGTTCACCTCGCCGATTATGCAGGTATCTGCCTGCGTAATCCACCCCCTCCCCACCGATTGGCGTGGCGAGCGCGCCGCGCGGAGAGCCCGGTCCCCGGTCACTCGGGACCCGGCGGGAGACCGACGAGCCGCCGCAGGTGCGCCTCCACCAGCGCGACCCGCTCCGCCACGGGCGCTGGCGGGACGGCGACGAGTTCGTGGCCGTGCTCCCGGTAGACCTGCTCGTGGACGCGGGCGAACGCCAGCGACTCGGCGTAGTCGATCCGGCGGGCGGCGGTGCGGGTCACGAAGCCGAGCGGCTCGACGAGGAACACCGGACGCTGGTAGGCCCCCTCCCGCAGCACCCGCTCCACCTCGGCGGCGAGCGTCGGCCCGACGGGGCGGCCCAGGTACCGGGCGAGCGCCAGGGTGCACAGCGGAGACCTGTCGTGGACCTGCACCGGGGACCCGGCCGCCTCCCGCCGTTCGCGCTGCAGCCGCGCCACGGCGTCGACGAAACCCGCCCCGCGCCATGGTTCGTCATCGCCGCGCGCCTGCCCCGCGGCGATGACGTCGGTGGCCGCCTCGGCGACGACGCTCCACCCGCGACGTCGTAGCGCGTCGGCGAGTGTCGTCTTCCCCGCCCCGGGCGCGCCGGTGAGCACGTATCGTTGCACGCTCTCCCCCTCTTCCCCGCCGTTGCCGGCGAACACGAAATTCATGCATAATAGTCCTTATGCATGACAAACAGGACGAATCGGTACCGCGATTGATCGAGGAGTTCCTGACCGCCCGCGCCACCCGCAAGCCCTCCCCCCACACCCTGGAGGCGTACCGGCGGGACCTGCGCACCGTCGCCGCGTTGGCGGCCGAGGAGACCGCCCCTCCCCTCCCCCTCGACGAGTTGCCGCTGACCGTCCTCACGCCCCGGGTCATGCGGGCGGCCTTCGCCCGCTTCGCCGCTCCCCGGGCGGTCGCCTCGGTGCACCGGGCCTGGTCCACCTGGAACAGCTTCTTCTCCTTCCTGGTTGCCGACGGCGTCGTCGCCGGCAACCCGATGCCGGCGGTCGGGCGGCCCCGCGCGCCGCTCCCCCAGCCCAAGCCCCTGCGCGGGGCGGACACCCCGGAACAACTGCTGGCCTCGGTGGCGCGGCAGGAGGGCCGGCAGCGCGACCCGTGGCCGGAGCGGGACGTGGCGGTGCTGGCGTTGGCGCTGTGCGCGGGGCTGCGGCTGTCGGAACTGCTGGCGTTGCGGGTGGGTTCGCTGGCGGGTCGCCCGGGTGAGCGGCGCGTCGACGTCGCCGGCAAGGGCGGGCGGCCACGCGTGGTGCCGGTCGAGCCGGAGCTGGACCGGGTGCTGGTGGACTACCTGGACAGCCGCGCCCGCCGGTTCGGGTCGCGGACGGTGCGACCGGACGCGCCGCTGCTGGTGGACCGTCGGGGTGAGCCGCTGCGCCGGGGCGGACTGCAGTATCTGGTGGAGTCCTGCTACCGGCGCGCCGGCATCACCGACCGGGTGCCGCGCGGGGCGCGGTTGCACGCGTTGCGGCACACGTTCGCGACACGGTTGGCGGAGGACGGGGCGAGCGCGGCGGAGATCATGCGGCTGCTGGGGCACGCGTCGCTGGCGTCGTCGCAGACCTACATCGAGGTGACGGCCGGGCAGCAGCGGGAGGCGGTGCGGTCCAACCGTACCAACCGGGCGTTGGCGGCGCTGGCCCCGGCGGAGCGGGGGGCGGGGCGTGAGGGCGGATGCGGCGCGCGCGGTGGCGGCGGCGTGGGTGCGGGCGTACGCGGCGCGGGAGCCGGGTGTGGAGGGCGCGGTGCTCAGCGGGTCGGTGCTGGGGATGGCGGCGGGTGAGGTGGTGCCGCCGTGGTCGGACGTGGACGTGCTGGTGGTGCGGTCGGGGCCGGCGGAGAAGTTGGGGAAGTTCCGCTGGGGTGGGGTGCTGCTGGAGGTCACGTTCGTGACGTGGGAGGACCTGGGGTCGCCGGAGGACGTGTTGGGCTCGTTCGTGTTCGCGGGGTGTTTCCGGGGCGACGGGGTGCTGTGGGATCCGACGGGGCGGCTGGCGTGGTTGCGGGCGCGGGTGTCGGCGGGGTTCGCCGACGCGGTGTGGGTGCGGCGGCGGTGTGCGGGGGTGCGGGCGCGGATCGAGGCCGGGTTGCGGGGCGTGGACGACTCGGGGGCGTTGCACGAGCAGGTGACGGGGTGGTTGTTCCCGACGTCGTTGACGGCGGTGTTGCCGCTGGTGGCGGGGTTGGTGGAGCCGACGGTGCGGCGGCGGTACGTGGTGGCGCGGGAGGTGTTGGCGGCGTACGGCCTGGTGGACCGGTATGGGGCGGTGCTGGACCTCTTGGACGGTGGTGGGGTGTCGGCGGGCCGTGTGGCGGGGCATCTGGCGGGGTTGGCGCGCACGTTCGACGTGGCGGCGGAGGTGGCGCGGACGCGGTTCTTCTTCAGTGCGGACATCACGCCGGCGGCGCGGGTGGTGGCGGTGGACGGCAGTGCGGCGTTGGTGGCGGCGGGGTGGCACCGGGAGGCGATGTTCTGGATCGTGGCGACGTACGCGCGGTGTCATGCGGTGCTGGCGGTGGACGCGCCGCAGCGGGGGGTGGAGTTGGCGCCGGCGTTCGAGGCGGCGGTGGCGGATCTGGGGGTGTCGTCGGCGGCGGATCGGCGGCGGCGGGCGGACGAGGTGTTGGCGTTCCTGCCGGGGTGGTGGGCGACGGTGGAGCAGCTCGTGGGCCGGTGAGCGCCGCGAGGCGGGTCAGCGGGTGGCGCTGTGGTGTCGGTCGTCCTGGCCGGGGTGGGGTTGGTCGCCGCTCTCGATGGTGGCGAGCAGGCTCAGTGCGGCGGCGGAGCGGGGGTCGGCGGCGACGTGGGCGATGAGGCGTTGCCCGGTGTCGTCGGCGGTGTGGAGGACCTCGAAGTCGACGTCGACGTCGCCGACGACGGGGTGGTGCAGGTGCTTGCGTCCGGTGCTGCAGCCGTGGACGGGATGGCTGGTCCAGAGGGCGGCGAACTCGTCGCTGTGGACGCAGAGGTCGCCGACGAGTTCGTTGAGGGCGGGGTCGTCGACGTGGCGGCCGGCGACCAGGCGCAGGGATGCGACGGCGCGGCAGGCTTCCTGGTGCCAGTCGCGGTGGAGTTCGCGGGTGTGCGGGTCGAGGAAGAGCATGCGGGTGAGGTTGGGTCGGTCGGCGGGTCGGGCGGGTGCGGTGGGGTCGAGGTGGCCGGCGAGCAGGGCGTGCCCGAGCCGGTTCCAGGCGAGTACTTCGGTGCGTCGTCCCATGACGACGGCGGGGACGGTCGGCATGGCGTCGAGCAGGCGGATGGTGGTGCCGCGGGCGTGTTCGGGGCGGGGTGGACGGCGGCGGCGGGCGCGGGTCGGGCGGGCGAGGTCGGTCAGGTGGGCGCGTTCGTCGGCGGTGAGTCGTAGCGCGCGGGCGAGGGCGTCTATGACGGCGTCGGAGGCGTTGGTGCTCTGGCCCTGCTCGAGGCGCATGTAGTAGGTGGGGCTGATGCCGGCGAGTTGGGCGAGTTCTTCGCGTCGTAGTCCGGGGACGCGGCGGAGGCCGTAGGAGGTGATGCCGACGTCCTCGGGGGTGAGTCGGGCTCGGCGGGACCGGAGGAATGCGGGGAGGTCGCCGGAGGGTCGCCCTGGGTTCATGCCTGCATTGTTGCCGGCGGTGTGGTGGCCCGGCCAGGGGCGTGCCTGGCCCTGGGAGTGCTAGGCGGCGTGGTGCTGCGTGGGTCAGGGGTCTGGCTGGCTTGCGGGTGGGCGGCGAGCGTGTCCGGGTGACGGGCGGCATGGGGTCGTCCCGGGGAGAGGGAAGCCTGGTCATGGTGAGGGTCGATGCGGCGTCGGTCGTCGATGCGGTGCGGGTCGAGGGGGGTGGGGCGGGCCGTCAGCGGCTTGCGCTGCTGGTGTTGTTGACGGCGAGTTTCACGTTGGCGGTCGATTTCTCGATCCTGAACGTGGCGTTGCCGGCGATCGGTCGGGACGTGGGTCTGTCGTTGGGGGCGCTGCAGTGGGTGGTGACGGCGTTCGCGTTGTGCGCGGCGGGGTTCACGCTGCTGTTCGGGCGGGTTGCGGACCTGTTCGGTCGGCGTCGGCTGTTCCTGGTGGGGGTGGCGGCGCTCGGGGTGTCGTCGCTGGTCGGTGGGCTGGCGGACGACGCGGGGGTGTTGTTGGCGGCGCGGGTGGTGCAGGGTCTGGCGACGGCGGCGGTGACTCCGGCGGCGCTGTCGCTGTTGACGACGTCGTTTCCGGAGGGGCCGGCGCGTGAGCGGGCGCTCGGGCTCAACGGTGCGTTGATGGCTGCCGGGTTCACCGCCGGGGCCGTTCTCGGCGGTGTGCTGACGGATCTGTGGAGCTGGCGGTGGACGTTCTTCATCAACGTCGTGGTCGCGGCGGCGGTGCTGGCGGTTGCGCCGGCGGTGCTCGCGGAGAGCCGGCCGCAGCGGCGTCCGCGGCTGGACGTGCCGGGTGCGGTGGCGGTGACCGGTGGTCTTCTGGCGCTGGTGTACGGGCTCACCGAGGCCGGGCGGCGTTCGTGGGGTGATCCGCGGGCGTGGGGGTCGTTGCTGGCGGCGGTGGTGTTGCTGGCGGTGTTCTGGATGGTGGAGCGGCGGGTGGCGGAGCCGCTCGTTCCGGTGCGTGTGCTGACCCGCCGTGGTGTGGGTTGGGGGAACGTGGCGGGGTTGCTCGCGTTCGCGACGGAGACGTCGCTGGTGTTCCTGCTCACCTTGTACCTGCAGGACGTGCTGGGCTATTCGCCGCTCGCGGCGGGGTTGTCGTTCGCGGTGCTGGGGGTCGGGACGGTGGTGGGGGGAATGGTGGCGCCTCGGTTGCTCGCCCGGGTGGGCGGCAAGCGGGCCATCGTCGTGGGGTTCGTGGTGCAGGCCGCGGCGACGTTGCCGTTGGCGTTCCTGGGTGCCGACCGGGTGTGGCTGGTGGTGTTGCTGGCGGCGACGTTCGTCGGTGGGGTGGCGAATCTGGTGGCGATCGTCGGGTTCATGGTCACGGCCACCTCGGGGCTGCCGGCCGAGGAGCAGGGTTTGGCGACCGGGCTGGCGACGATGAGTCAGCAGGTCGGGATCACGCTGGGTGTGCCGGTGATGTCGTCGGTGGTGACGGCGGTTGCCGGGGGCGGCGCCGGTGCGTCGGGTGTGCTGCAGGGGGTCGGGGTCGCGGTGTGGGTGAACGGCCTCGCCTGCGTGGGGGCGGCGGTCCTTGCCGGGTTCGTCCTTCCGTCGGCGCGGGAGGGGGCGTGACTGTCCGGCACGTGCTTGCGTTCGCCGGTCTCGGCGGGGTCACCGAGCTGGTGTGCGGGGCCCGCGTGAAGCGGGGCGAGAGTCCCGCTTCCCCGGCGTCCTGACCCGGGAACCGGGGCGCCGGGTGCGGCCCGCGGGTGGTCGGGGTGGACCGGTGTCACGGCGGCCGGTCCACCCCGGGGTCCGTCGGCCCGGCGTCGAGGGCGTTCGCCGCCGGGCCGGACGATGTCAGAGGTGGCCGGTGGCGCGGCGGGCGGCGTCCAGGGCGTTACGGAAGAGCATGGCGACGGTGGTGGGGCCTACTCCCCCGACGCGGGGGGTGATGGCGCCGGCGACGTCGGCGCAGGTCTCGTCGACGTCGGGCAGTAGGCGGCGTCCTTCGTAGCGGACGCCGCCGCCGATGACGGTGGCGCCGGGGCGGACGTGTTCGGGCTGGATGATGCCGGGGACGCCGGCGGCGGCGATGAGAATGTCGGCGCGGCGGGTGTGGGTGGCCCAGTCGGGGACGCCGGTGTGGACGACGGTGACGGCGGCGTTGGCGGTGGGGCGTTTCTGGGTGAGCAGCAGGGCGAGGGGGCGGCCGAGGGTGGCGCCGCGGCCGAGGATGACGACGTCGCGGCCGGCGACGGGGATGTCGTGGAAGGCGAGCAGGGCTTCGATGCCGGCGGGGGTGCAGGGCAGCGGGCCGGGCAGGCCGAGGGCGAGTCGTCCCATGTTGAGCGGGTGCATGCCGTCGACGTCGAGGTCGGGGTCCATGGTCTGCAGGGCCCGGTCGTAGTCGAGGTGGCCGGGGATGGGGTGCTGGATGAGCAGGCCGTGGACGTCGGGTGCGGTGTTGAATTCGGCGATGGCGCGGTGCAGGTCGTCCTGGGTGGCGGTGGCGGGCAGGTGGACGTGGGGTGAGTCGAAGCCGAGTTCGGCGGCCTGGCGCTGTTTGATGCGGATGTAGCCGGCGCTGGCGTCGTCGTCGCCGACGAGGATGGTGGCGAGGCTGGGGGTGATGCCGGCGGCGCGCAGGGCGGTGACGCCGGCGGCGACGTCGGTGAGGATGCGTTCGGCGACGGGGGCGCCGGGCAGGAGTCGGGCGGTGGGCATGGTGCTCCTCCGTCAGCGGAGGCCCAGGCGGTCGACCTCTGCTCGTGGGAGCTCCCCGATGGTTGTTGCCATCCCCTGGCCGCCAGTCGCGTCGGGTTCAGCTTGCCACAGGTGGTCAGCCGAGGTCGACCAGGAGGGGGCGGTGGTCGGAGATGGCGGACAGGGGGGTGTGTACGGCGGTGACGGGCGGGAGCTGGTCGATGCCGTGGCGGTCGGCGAGGATGTGGTCGAGTTGCACGCGGGGTTGCCCGGCGGGGTAGGTGGGGCGGCGGCCCAGGGGGTGCCAGCCGGTGAGGAGTCGGGCGGGGCCGGCGGGGAGGTTCAGGTCGCCGAGGAGGATGCGGGGCGCGGGCAGGGTGCGTAGGGCGCGGATGGTCTGGCGGAGTTGGTGGGCGTTCCAGCCGGGGACGAAGGACAGGTGGGTGGCGGCGACGGTGAGGTGGCCGTGTGGGGTGTCGAGGACGGCGGCGAGGACGACGCGGGGTTCGTCGTGCAGGAGGGTGAGTCCGCCGCCGGGCCCGGGGACGTAGACGGGTGAGCGTACGGGGGCGGGGCGCAGTCGGGTGACCTGCCAGCTGCGGACGCGGTGGCGGGTGACGAGGCCGACGCCGTAGCAGGGTTCGCCGTGTCCGTCGTCGTCGTGGCGCAGGGGGCGGAACTGTTCGCCGGGGGTGCCGACGACGGCGGCGGCGAAGCGGTGTTCGTCGGCGCCGAGGGCGCGGGCGGCGATGGCGGTGAGGTCGAGTTTGCCGCTGCGGCTCTGGTCGCGGTCGACTTCCTGCAGGGCGAGGACGTCGGCGTCGAGGGCGGTGACGGCGGCGGTGAGCCGGTCGGGGTCGACGAGGCCGTCGGTGAGGGACCGGCCGTGCAGCAGGTTGAAGGTGGCCAGGCGCACGTTTGCACCCTACGTGGCCGTGGGAGGGTTGCCGGGTGTTGAAGGTGCTGTGGTGCTCGGTGGTGCTGTTCGTGGCGTTGGGTGCGGTGGGTGTGTGGTTGCGTCGGCGGCGGGGTCGGTGACGGTGGTGCGGGCCGGGGTGCCCGGTCGAGTTTTCGGCGGATGAGTCACGCCGTGGCGTAAATCGATGTCCTGGGACGGCGTGGTGCCGCGATCATGGAGCGGACACGGACCCGCAACCGATGGGAGTTTCTTCCGTGCCTGTGCCTGCCGACCCGACGGTCCTCCATCCGATGCCTGAGCAACCGCGGGTGGTGTTGCTCCGGCCGCTGGTGAAGTCCCCGCTGATCGAGGTCGGGGAGTACACCTACTACGACGACCCGGACGATGCGACCGCGTTCGAGACGCGCAACGTGCTCTACCACTACGGGCCGGAGAAGCTGATCATCGGCAAGTTCTGCGCGCTGGGCACGGGAGTGCGGTTCGTCATGAACGGTGCCAACCACCGGATGGACGGCCCCTCGACCTTCCCTTTCCCGACCATGGGCGGCTCGTGGGCAGAACACTTCGACCTGCTCACCGGGCTGCCGGGCCGAGGGGACACCGTCGTCGGCAACGATGTCTGGTTCGGTTACGGCACGACGGTCATGCCCGGCGTACGGATCGGGCACGGCGCGATCGTCGGCTCGGGCGCCGTGGTTACCAGCGACGTGCCCGACTACGGCATCGTCGGCGGTAACCCGGCCCGCCTCATCCGCACCCGCTACAACGACCAGGACGTTGCCCGGCTGCTGGCGGTGGCCTGGTGGGACTGGCCCGTGGAGCACATCACCGAGCACGTACGGACGATCATGTCGGGCAGCATCGCCGATCTGGAGGTCGCCGCCCCGGACACTGCGCGCGGTTGACGCGCGGGCAGGAGTTTCTGTGCGGGCGCATCGTCCTGCGTGGGACGTCTCCAATCGCACCGTAGCCGCATGCGGCCTGTCCGTGGCATCCGGCCACGGAGCCTGCACAGAAATACGTTTGGTGGATCACGGCGGCGCTGCTAGTTTTCGTGAGGCCGTGCGAGAGACCGAGGAGGTGGTACCCGTGAACGTTTCGACATGGGTGCTCCCCTCTGGGGTCACGGTCGGGCGATAGGTCGTCCGGGAGCGCCGTTTCACGAGCACTCCCGAAAGGCACGACCATGCGATTCACTTCCGAACAGCGCCTCGATGACGGCGTCCTCGAACGTGAGTTCACCCTCGGTGAGATCCCCGGCATCCTGTGGACGCCCACATCCGCGTCCGCACCGGTCCCGCTGATCCTGCTCGGCCACCCCCCGCTCGGACTTCAGAGGATGTACCCCCGCCTGGTGGCGCGGGCCCGGCACGCTGCGGCGGATGGCTTCGCCGCGGCCACCATCGAGCTCCCCGGCAGCGGCGCCCGGCCCCGTTGGGCCGCCGCCGAGCAGGCCCGCGCCGACCTGCGCCGAGCTGTGGAGGCCGGCGAGCCGGTCAGCGACGAGATCATCGACGCCCTCATCCTCCCGCTCGTCGACAAGGCGGTCCCGGAATCGCAGGCCGCCCTGGACGCCCTCCTGTCGCTGCCCGAGATCGGCGGCCCGGTCGGGTACTCGGGGGGAGTGATCTCCGTCGGCATCCGGCTTGCGGTGGCCGAGCCCCGCATCGTGGCCGCCGGCTTCTTCGCCGGGAGTTTCGTGCCTCGCACCATGTTCGAGGAGGCCCGACAGGTCACCATTCCGCTGCATGTCCTGCTGCAGTGGGATGACGAAGGCAACGACCGGCAGGCGGCCCTGGACCTGTTCGACGCCTTCGGCTCCAAGGAGAAAACGCTGCACGCCAACATGGGCGGACACACCGGTGTCCCGCAGTTCGCAGGGGAGGACGCGGCCGCGTTCTTCGCCCGGCATCTGCGCTAGCCGCGGGCCGGGGCCCCGCCGCCAGGCCAGCAGCAGGCGGTCGGCCGCGCCAGCCAGCACGCCGCTCACCAAGGGGCAGGCCCCGGCCCTCCTCGATGACGGTGGCCAGCAGATGCACAACCGCCCCGATCGCGGCGGTACCGGCCATCGGCGGTACCGGCCGGTCGGGGCGGAGTTCTGCTCTTGGCGACCGGCTTGACCTCTGCAAGATCAGCTGTAGGTACCTCCGTACTCCAAGGAGGACCCCGACATCAAGGTGTTTGGGGGGCTGTCGGCGGCAAAATGTGGTGTCCGGAAGCCTGGGCGTGGCTAGAGTCGCGGGCATGTACTTCCATCAGATCTACGGCTGACACGGTCGGGGCAGCGCCCCGGCTTCCCTCCCGCACGTCCATGTGCGCCCCCTCCGACCGTGCCTTCTCGGTGGGCGGCGGTGCGCTGGCTTGCGGTGTCCTCTTCGCCGTAGAGCTGAAATGAGTGAGCTTCCGTGTCTTCCGTGTCCCGTCGCCGCGCCCACATCGCGATGGTCGGCATCCCCGCCGTCAGCCACGTCCTGCCAAGCCTTGAGGTCGTCCGCGAGCTGGTGGCCCGCGGCCACCGCGTGACCTACGCCAACGACCCGGCGGTGGCCGACCTGGTCGCGGCCACCGGCGCCGAACTCGTCCCCTGCACGTCCGAACTGCCGGTCGCCGACAACGACTGGCCCGACGACCCCATCGCCGCGATGGGGCTCTTCCTCGACGACGCCATCCGGGCACTCCCCCAGTTGCGCGCCGCCTACGATCCCGACCCGGCGGACCTGTACCTGTACGACATCGGCGCCTACGCCGCGCGCGCCCTCGCCGAATCGCAGGACCGGCCCGTCCTGCAGCTGTCTCCGACGTTCGTGGCCTGGGACGGCTACGAACAGGACGTCGTGGCGCACCTGCGGCAGATGCCGGGCGCCGACGCGTACCGGGCGAAGTTCGCCCGGTGGCTCGCCGACTGCGGGGCGTGCACCACCGACGTGGACGCCTTCTCCGGTCGCCCCCCGCGGGTCCTTGCGCTGATCACCCGGGCGATGCAGCCACACGGCGACCGGGTCGACACCGACACGGTGACCTTCGTCGGGCCCTGCTTCGACGCACGTGCGGGCGCGGACGGCTGGACCCGTCCGGCGGACGCGGAGCACGTGCTGTTGATCTCCCTGGGTTCGGCGTACACCCGTCAGCCGGAGTTCTACCGCCAGTGCCTGGCGGCCTACGGCAACCTGCCCGGCTGGCACGTCGTCCTCCAGATCGGCCGGTACACCGACCCGCGGGAACTCGGCGACATCCCGCCGAACGTCGAGGTGCACTCCTGGGTTCCGCAGCGGGCGATCCTGGAGCAGGCGGACGCGTTCGTCACCCACGCCGGCATGGGCGGCTGCGGCGAAGGACTGTTGGCGGGCGTTCCCATGATCGCCGTGCCGCAGGCCGTCGACCAGTTCATGAACGCCGACCGGCTCGTGGAACTGGGCGTGGCCCGCCGTATCGACACCCCCGAAGCCACCGCCGAGACCCTGCGGGCGGCCCTGCACGACCTGGTCACCGACGCGCAGGTCGCCCGCCGTTCGGCGCTGCTCCGCGTCGGCGCGCGGGCCGAGGGTGGCACCTCGCGCGCCGCCGACCTCATCGAGAACCTGCTGGCCTGAGCCTTGCCCGTCCCGGCCGGGGCTCGGGCTCTTTGTGCCGTGACTGCTGGTGAGGCTGGCCACAAGGGGTCTCGTGGGGCGGGCGGCGGTGGGAAGAATGGCGGCCCGTGGACCCCCTGTCGCTGACCACCCTGCTCGCTGCGGCCGCCATGGCCGGTTGGGTCGATGCCGTGGTGGGGGGTGGGGGGCTGTTGCTGCTGCCGGCGTTGTTGGTGGCGGCGCCGGGGATGCCGGTGGCGTCGGCGTTGGGGACGAACAAGCTGGCGGCGATCGCCGGTACGACGACGGCGGCGGTGACGTACGCGCGGCGTACGAAGATCGACTGGGCGGTGGCGGGGCCGTCGGCGGGGTTGGCGGTGTGTTGCGCCGGGTTGGGTGCGGCTCTGGCGGGGGCGGTGCCGGCGTCGGCGTACCGGCCGGTGGTGTTGGCGGTGCTGGTGTCGGTGGCGGTGTTCGTGGTGCTGCGGCCCCGGTTGGGGGTGGTGGCGCAGCCGGAGCGGCGGACGCGGTGGCGGGTGGTCACGGTGGTCGCGATGGCGGGTGTGGGGATCGCCCTGTACGACGGGTTGATCGGGCCGGGCACGGGGACGTTCCTGGTGTTGGTGTTCACCGCGTTGGTGGGTGCGGACTTCGTGCACGGTTCGGCGATGGCGAAGATCGTGAACGCGGGCACGAACCTGGGGGCGTTGGTGGTGTTCGCGGCGACCGGGCACGTGTGGTGGCTGCTGGGTGCGGCGATGGCGGTGTGCAACATCGCCGGAGCCGCGCTCGGGGCGCGGATGGCGCTGCGGCGCGGCTCCGGCTTCGTGCGGATCGTGTTGTTGGTGGTGGTGCTGGCGCTGGTGGGCAAGCTCGGCTACGACCAGTGGGTGGCGTCGACCTGACCGTCGCCCGCCACCGTTGCAGCCGCTTCGCCAGCGCTCTCTCGGGGTGCGAGGCCGGCCCCGGTGCCGGTTTCCGCGGACTGGCTGCTTCTCCGGGGCGCGATGGCCGGCCTCGGCGCCGGTGGGTGTGTCAGGCGTGCCGGACGACGTCGGTGTAGCCGAGGCGGGGCAGGCGCGGGAACCAGGCGTTCTCGGCGGGCCGGCCGATGTTGACCACGAGCAGGCTCTTCCAGGTGGAGTCGGTGAAGAACTCCCGGTCGACGCCGGCGGCGTCGAATCCGCCCATGGGGCCGGCGGCGAGGCCGGCGGCGCGGACGGCGAGCAGGAAGTAGCCGATCTGCAGGGTGGCGTTGAAGCGGGCCATCTGCTCGCGGGCCTCGAGGTTGCCGGCGAGGTCGTCGCGCAGCTGCGGTCGGATCGGGAACACCTGCGGGATGAACTCGTGGAAGTCGGTGTCGGCGGCGAGCACGGCGACCATGGGCGCGGTGCTGGTCTTGGCCTGGTTGCCCTCGCTCATGTGGGCGACCAGGCGCGTGCGGGCCTCGCCCGGGCCGACGAAGAGGATGCGCAGGGGCTGGGCGTTGACGGCGGTGGGCGGGAACTTGGCGAGTTCGAAGATCGCCTGGAGCTGCTCGTCGGTGACGGGTTCGTCGGTGAAGGCGTTGGCGGTCCGGGCGTCGGTGAACAGCTGTGCCTGGGCCTCGGGGTCCAGGGTGATCAGGGGCGAAAAGACGTCGGTCATCGGGGCATCTCCAGGCAACGGACTGATTGGCTACGACGACAGTAGCAGCTAGCTTTTTAGTAGTCCCCCGGTCTGTCGGTCCCCGCCGTATCCTGGGACCATGACGGTCGAACGGGAGGTCGACGGCGCGCGGCGGGCGTGCCACGGGGGCATCACCCGGGCCTTCGCGTTCCTCGGCAAGCGGTGGAACGGCATGCTGCTGGGCACCCTCGCCGACGGCCCGGCCGGGTTCGCCGAGCTGGGGCGCGCCCTGCCCGGGATCAGCGAGTCCGTCCTGTCCGACCGGCTGGGCGAGCTGGTCCGGGTCGGGCTGGTCAGCCGGACGGTGCGGCAGGGCCCGCCGCTGGGGGTGAGCTACGAGCTGACCGAGCGGGGCGCCGCGCTGGTGCCGGCCCTCGACGCGCTGGCCCGCTGGGCGGACGAGAACCTCCCCGCCCCGCCTTCCACGGGCTGCTGACCCGCGCCACCGCGCCCACGGGGCGCACCGGCCGGGGACCGCCCGAGCGGATGTGTGATCATCAGCGGATGCCGGTACGCGCCGAACACGACCGGGCCGTCCTCGCCGGGCTGCTGGAACGCGACCCGGTGCTGCACGCCTACCAGCTGGGCGACCTGGACGACTTCTTCTGGCCGTACACCTCCTGGTTCCGCCGGGGCGAGGAGGTGGCCTTGCTGTACCACGGGGCCGACCCGCCCACCCTGTTGGCGTTCGCGGCGCCGCCGCGGGTCGCGGAGCTGGCGGCGCTGCTGCGGGAGCTGGCGCCGGTGCTGCCGGCCCGGCTGTGGGCGCACCTGTCCCCCGGCCTGGAGCCGGCGCTGGCCGGGGCGTACCGGATGGAGCCGGCCGGCCCGCACCACAAGATGGCGCTGACCGACCCGGCCCGGCTGGCCGCGACCCCGCCCGCCGGGGTGGTACTGGACGCCGCGGACCTGCCGGCGATGCACCGGCTGTACGCGGACGCCTACCCGGGCAACTGGTTCGACCCGCGGATGCTGGACACCGGCCAGTACGTGGGCATCCGCGAGGGCGGCGAGGTGGTGGCCGTCGCCGGGGTGCACGTGTTCTCGCCGGCGTACCGGGTGGCGGCGTTGGGCAACGTGACCACCCATCCCCGGGCCCGGGGGCGCGGGCTGGCCGCGGCGGCGGTGGCCGCGCTGTGCGGGCGGCTGCTGACCACCGTCACGCACGTCACGCTCAACGTGAAGGCGGACAACGGGCCGGCCGTGCGGCTCTACGAGCGCCTGGGCTTCACCCGCGTCGCCGACTACGGCGAGTACGCGTTGACCGCGCGCGGGCGGTGACGGCCGGTCGTCCGGTCACCACGGGCCGCGCGGCCCGGCGCTCGCGCCCGGCCGGCGCGGCGGTGCGACCGTCCGGCGCCGTGGCCCGGACGACCGGCCGAGGGCCGACGTGAAAACCCTTCCACCTGCATGTACGGCCGTCCAGGGGGGTCGGGAACCCGACGCTGGACGCTGCTGGTGTCGGACCGGCGGGGGCCCGCCCCGGCCCTAGCGTCTCCCGGCAGAGGTCGCGCGTGCGTCGCGCGGCGGAGCTGAAGGAGCAACGCATGGCAACAGCAGCAGTGCCCTGGCGGCGAACACGGACGGTGAGCCTGCTCGCCGGCGTGACGGCGGTGGTGACCGCGCTGGCGACGCCCGCGGTGGCGGCGCCCGGGGTGAACCCGGCCCTCGTGGACCGCGACGCCGACCCCGGCACGTCGATCGGCGTCAGCAAGGTGGTGTCCACCCCGCCGATTCCGCCGAAGCCCGACGTGGTGCTGCTGGTCGACACGACCGGCAGCATGGGCGGGGCGATCGCCAACGTACGGACCAACCTGCAGCAGGTCATCACCGACGTGCGCGCGGCGCAGCCGTCGGCGCAGTTCGCGGTGGCCTCCTACCGGGACACCGGGGACGGCGCGGAGCTGTTCCAGGTGCGGCAGAACCTGACCGACGACGCGACGGCCCTGCAGAACGCGGTGAACGGGCTGGCCGCCGGCGGCGGCGGGGACACCCCGGAGGCGTGGGTGAACGCGCTGGTCGAGGTGTCCGACGGGGCGATCGCCTACCGGTCGGGCAGCAGCCGGATCGTGGTGCTGGTGGGTGACGCGCCGAGCCACGACCCGAGCAACGGGCGCACCCTGGCGCAGGCGACGGCGGCGTTGCAGGCCGACGAGGCGCGGCTGCTGGCGGTGAACGTCAGCGGTGGCGGTGGTGGCCTGGACGCGACCGGGCAGGCCACGGCGGTGGTGTCGGCCACCGGCGGGCAGTTGGTGGGCAGCTCCCCCGACACGGTGACCGCCGCGATCCTGGCGGGCCTGCGGGACCTGGACGTCACGGTCACCCCGACGGTGACGTCGTGCGACGCGGGCCTGTCGGTGGGCTTCGACGCGGCGTCGCGGACGCAGCAGTCGGGCACCGACGTGCCGTTCGCCGAGACGATCACGGTGGCGGCGGACGCCGCGCAGGGCGCCGAGCTGACCTGCACGGTGGACTTCCTGCTCAACGGCCTCTCCGGCGGGCCGGCGTTCACGCAGCAGATCCGCGTGCGGGTCAACGACGTCACCCCGCCGACCGTGGTCGTCGACGACCGGACGGTGGAGGCGACCAGCCCGGCCGGCGCGGTGATCGACTATCCGGCGTCGGCGACCGACAACGTCGACGGTCCGCTGACCCCGGCCTGCGTGCCGCCGCCCGGCTCGACGTTCCCGCTCGGCGCGACGGCGGTGACGTGCACGGCCACCGACGCGGCCGGCAACACCGGCAGCGACACCGCCGTGATGCGGGTGGTGGACACCACCGCGCCGGCGACGGCGTGCGTGCCGACGAACAACCCGAGCGGTGGCAACATCCCCGGCTCCTACAACCCGGACGGGTTCTACGAGCTGACGTCGACGGACGTGGTGGACACGGCCGTGCAGGTGTTCATCGGTGACGCGGCGGACCCGAGCGTGCGGTTCGGGCCGTTCCCGGCCGGCACGAAGATCAAGCTGGTGCAGGCGCCGGGTGCGCAGTCGCGGGTGAAGGACGGCACCGGCGACATCGACTTCAAGGTGACGTTGCGCGGCGACGCGCTGATCGTCGGCGTGGACGACGCGGGCAACGCCTCGGCGCCGGCGGTGTGCCTGGTGGCTCCCCCGCCGAAGTGACGGCCCCCGCGCGCGGGGTCGTGCCCCGCGGGTGACGTCCCGGCCGCCGGGCCCCGTCGGGGTCCGGCGGCCGTTCGCGTACGCGCCTGAGCCGCGCGGGTCGCAGGCGCCCGCGCCCGGTGTGTCGACGCGCCTGCGCGGTTCAGCCGCGGCGGCTGGGCGAGTCGAAGCGGCCGGCGCGCATCTCGCGCAGCGCCCGGCGGCGGGTGTCCCCGCGCAGCGTGTCGACGTACAGGCGGCCGGCCAGGTGGTCGGTCTCGTGCTGCAGGGCCCGGGCGAGGAACCCGCTACCGGAGATCGTCAGCGGCTCGCCGTGCTGGTCGAAGCCGTGGGCGGTGGCGTGCATCGCCCGGGGGGTCGGGAAGTAGAGCCCGGGGACGGACAGGCAGCCCTCGTCGTCGTCCTGCAACTCCTCCGACAGCTCCAGCGTCGGGTTGACCAGGTGGCCGCGGTGGCCGTCGGCGTCGTAGACGAACACCTGCGCGTTGACGCCGATCTGGGGTGCGGCGACGCCGGCGCGGCCAGGGGCGCCGAGCAGGGTGTCCATCAGGTCGGTGACCAGGGCGCGTAGTTCGGCGTCGAAGCTGGTCACCGGCTCGCTCGGGGTGCGCAGCACGGGGTCGCCGATGATCCTGATGGGCCGCATCGTCATGCCGGCAAGGTTATCCGTCGTCGCCCGCGGTGGCGGCACCCGGGCGGGCGGCCACGAGCACCTCGACGCCGTCGAGGATGCGGGCCAGGCCGAACTCGAACGCGCGGGCGGGGTCGCTCGCGGCCTGGTACTCCTGACCGGCGGCGCTGCCGACCCGCGCCGCGAGGGGGTAGCGGCGCGGGTCGAGGGCCTTCTCCAGGTAGGGGGCGTGGGCCTGCCACCACTGTTCCTCGGTCATGCCGGTGTGCGCGGCGGCCTGGGCGGCCTCCACGGCGCTGCGCACGGCCCCGTGGACGTACCCGGAGACGAGGGTGACGACGGCGTCCATCTCCAGGTCGGTCAGGCCGATGCCGTCGACGGCGCGCAACTCGTACTCGTAGCGGGCGATGACGTTGGGGCCGAGCGGGGGGCGGGTGGTGGCGACCTGCAGCAGCCAGGGGTGACGCAGGTAGAGCGCCCAGGTCTCGCGGGCGATGTGTGCGAGGCGGCCGCGCCAGCCGCCGGGCACGTCGTCGGGGCGGGCGGTCTCGCCGTAGACGGTGTCGAGCATGACGTCGAGCAGTTCGCCCTTGCCGGGGACGTACGTGTAGAGGCTCATGGTGCCGACGCCGAGGCGTTCGGCGACCCGGCGCATGGACAGGGCGGCCAGCCCGTCGGCGTCGGCGACCTCGATGGCGGCGCGGACGATCCGGTCCACGGACAGGTCGGGCCGGCCCTTGCGGCTGGCGCGTTCGCGGGTGCGCCAGAGCAGGGCGAGGCTGCGCGCGGGGTCGCCGGTGCCGCTGTACTCGGTCGTCATGCCCCGGAACTCTACCGTGCGCCGTACCGTATGGTGTACGGTACGGCGTACGGAACGAGCGGACGGGGGCACGGATGCACCGGGACGGACCGGCCATCGAGGCCGAGGGACTACGCAAGCGCTACGGCGACACCGAGGCCCTCGCCGGCCTCGACCTGACGGTGCCCGCCGGCACGGTCTGCGGCCTGCTCGGGCGCAACGGCGCGGGCAAGACCACCGCGGTGCGGGTGCTGACCACCCTGCTGCGGCCCGACGCCGGCACCGCCCGGGTGGCCGGCGCCGACGTGCGCCGACACCCCGACCGGGTGCGCGCCCGCATCGGGCTGGTCGGTCAGCACGCCGCCGTCGACGAGGTGCTCAGCGGCCGGCAGAACCTGGTGCTCTTCGGCCGGCTGCACCACCTCGGTGGCGCGCGGGCCCGCGTCCGGGCCGCCGAGCTGCTCGCCCGCTTCGACCTGACCGACGCCGCCGACCGGCCCGCCGGCACCTACTCCGGCGGGATGCGCCGCCGCCTCGACCTCGCGGCGAGCCTGGTCCTCGACCCGCCGGTGCTGTTCCTCGACGAACCCACCACCGGCCTCGACCCGCGCGCCCGGGCGCAGGTGTGGGACGCCGTGCGGGGCCTCGTCGCCGACGGCACCACCGTGCTGCTGACCACCCAGTACCTGGAGGAGGCCGACCAGCTCGCCGACAGCGTCCGGGTCGTCGACGCCGGCCGGGTGATCGCCGACGGCACCCCCGACGAGCTGAAGGCCGCGCTCGGCGGCGACCGGGTCGACGTGGTGCTGTCCCGCGCCGACGAACTGGACCGGGCGGCGCGGGCCGTCGGTGCCGCCGTCGCGGCGCGGCCGCACGTCGACCCGGCGGCCCTGCGGGTCAGCGTGCCCGTCTCCGGGCGAGTCGCCGCGCTGGCCGCCGTGCTGCGGGCGCTCGACGACGCCGGCCTGACCGCCGTCGACATCGCGGTGCGCCGCCCCACCCTCGACGAAGTGTTCCTGAAGCTCACCGGCGAGGACTCCCCCGCCGCCCACCCCGCCGAGAAGAAGGTGACCGCGTGACCGTGACCGTCCACCCGCTGCCGCACCGCCTGCGCTGGGCCGTCGCCGACGGCGTCACCCTCACCGGCCGCGCGCTGGCGCACTGGGTCCGGCAACCCGCGCAGGCGATCGTCGGGCTGCTGTTCCCCGTGCTGCTGGTGCTGATGTTCGGCTACCTCTTCGGCGGCGCGATGAGCGTGCCCGGCGGCGGCGACTACCGGGAGTTCCTGCTGCCCGGCATGTTCGCCATGACGATGGCCTTCGGCATCGAGTCGACGTACGCGGCCGTGGCCACCGACACCGCCCGCGGCGTCACCGACCGGTTCCGGTCCCTGCCGATGGCGCCCTCGGCGGTGGTCACCGGCCGGGCCGCCGCCGACCTGCTGCACTCCGCCGCCGGCCTGGCCGTCATGCTGGCCTGCGGCCTCGCCGTCGGCTGGCAGTGGCACGCCGGCCCCGCCGCGGCCCTGGCCGCCGTCGGGCTGCTCCTGCTGCTGCGCTTCGCCCTGATCTGGGTCGGCATCCACCTGGCGCTGGTGCTGCGCCGACCCGAGTCGGTCGTGGTGCTGCAGATCCTGGTCTGGCCCGTCGGGTTCACCTCCAACGCGTTCGTCGCCCCCGACACCATGCCCGGCCCGCTGGCGGCGGTCGCGCAGTGGAACCCGCTGTCCGCGACCGTCGCGGCCTGCCGGGAGCTGTTCGGCAACCCCGGCTGGGGCGGCGAGTCCTTCGCCGCGCAGCACGCCGTCGCCCTCGCCGTCGCCTGGCCGCTGCTGCTGATCGCCGTGTTCCTGCCCCTCGCGGTGCGCCGCTACCGCAGGCTCGGCCGGTGACCGGACGGACCATCCCGATCCACGCCGACCAGGCGCGTGAGGCCCTGGACGCCGCCACGGCGGTGCCCCTCACGTCCGCCGAACGCGGTCCGGTCCGCGACGACCTGCGCCGCGCCGAGGACCTGACCACCGACCTGCACCCGGAAGGACGCCCGTGACGATCGGCTCCCACGCCGTCACGTTCACCCCCGCCGACCCGCCCCGCGCCGGGACGCTGCTCGTCTGGTCGCCCGACGGCGGCCCACCGCCCGACGGGATCGGCGAACCCGCCCAGGTGACCCTGGCGGCGCCCCCGCACGGCCACCCCACCCCGGTGTCCGCCCGACGGGCGTCGCTGGTGGCCGGCGTACCGCTGCTGCTCGCCGCGCCGGCCACGGACCCGGCGGCCGCGTTCTGGGCCGCCGCCACCCGGGAGGCCCTGCACCTGGCCGCCCACGGCCTGCTGCTGCCCGCGGTGACCCCCGCCGGGCACGACACCTGGCGCGTCGGGCCGCTCACCGCCGACGACGAGGCCCGGCAGGCGCGGCTCGCCGCCGCGATGCCCGCCACCGCGCGCGCGGTGCCGGTGCCCGGACGCACCCCCGCCTGGCTGCCCGACCCGGCACGGCTGCTCCGTGACTTCCTCGACGCCGTCGCCGACACCCTGCCCCGCGCCGACGGCGCCACCGGGGCGTGGGCCGCGCCGACACCCACACCCGTCGGGCGGCTGCGCGACTGGGCCGCCCGGGTCGCCGCCCACGCCGACGCGGCGGTACGGCTGTCGCTGCGCCTGGAACACGACGACACCCCCGACGAGCCGTGGCGGCTCGTGGCGCAGGTGCACCGCGCCGCCGCGCCGGGGCTGCTCACCGACGCCGCCGCGCTGTGGCACGCCGCGGTCCCCGGGTTCCCGCCCGGCGCCCGCGACGCCGCGCTGCTGGCCCTGCGACACGCCGCGCGGGTGTGGCCGCCCCTGGCCGGGCTGCTGGACACGGCCGTGCCCGACGCGGTGGCGCTGACCGACGCCCACGTCGTCGACCTGGCCGGCGGCGCGGCCGCCCGCCTCGCCGGCGACGGGATCGACGTGCACTGGCCGGCGGGACTCGACCGCGACCTCACCGCCTCGGCCGTGCTGCGCGCCCCGGCCCGCCGCGCCGCCGGGACCGGGCTGCTCGCCGCGCCCGGCGACCTGGCGCTGCACTGGCGGCTGAGCCTGCACGGCGCGCCGCTCACCCCGGCCGAGCTGGCCCGGCTCGCCGACGCGCACCGGCCGGTGGTGCGGCTGCGCGAGCGGTGGGTGCTGGTGCCCCCGGAGTTGGCCCGCCGCGCCCGCGACCCGCACGCCGGGACGCTGGCTGCGATGCCCGCGCTGCGGGCCGCGCTGACCGGCGCCACACACGTCGACGGCGAACGCGTCGACGTGACCACCGAGGGCTGGCTGGCCGACGCCGCGCGGCGGCTCGCCGACGGCGGGACCGCTCCCCCGGTGCCCGCACCGCCCGGGCTGGCCGCGACCCTGCGCGACTACCAGCGGCACGGGCTGCGCTGGCTGGCCCGGCTGACCGCGCTCGGCCTCGGCGGCTGCCTCGCCGACGACATGGGGCTGGGCAAGACCGTCACCCTCATCGCCCTGCACCTGCACCGGCAGGCCGACCCCGCCACCGCCGGCCCGACCCTGGTGCTGTGTCCCGCGTCGCTGCTCGGCAACTGGGAACGGGAGATCCGGCGCTTCGCCCCCGACACCCCCGTACGCCGCTTCCACGGCCCCGACCGCCACCTCGACGACCTCGACGGCGGGTTCGTCCTCACCACCTGGGCGACCCTGCGCCGCGACGCGACCCGGCTGGCCGCCCGGCGGTGGCCGCTGCTCGTCGCCGACGAGGCACAGCACGTGAAGAACCCCCACTCGGAGACCGCGACGGCGCTGCGCGCGATCCCCGCCGCCGCCCGGGTCGCCCTGACCGGCACCCCCGTGGAGAACGACCTCACCGACCTGTGGGCGATTTTGGACTGGACCACCCCCGGGCTGCTCGGCACCCTCACCGAGTTCCGCGCCCGCTGGGTCAAGCCGGTGCAGACCGACCGCGACCCCGACGCCGGACGGGACCTGGCCCGGCTGGTCGGGCCGTTCCTGCTGCGCCGCCGCAAGAGCGACCCCGGCATCGCCCCGGAGCTGCCCGGCAAGACCGAGACCGACCAGCCCGTCGCGCTCACCGCCGAACAGGCCGCCCTCTACCAGGCGTGCGTCGCCGAACTGCTCGACCTGATCGCCGGCACCGACGGCTTCGCCCGGCACGGGCTGGTGGTCAAGCTGCTCACCGCGCTCAAGCAGATCTGCAACCACCCCGCCCAGTACCTGCGCCAGAGCGCGCCGCCGCTGGCCGGCCGCTCCGGCAAGCTCGACCTGCTCGACGAACTGCTCGACACGATCCTGCCCGCAGGCTCCGCGGTGCTCGTGTTCACCCAGTACGTGGCGATGGCCCGACTGCTGCACCGGCACCTGACCGACCGGGGCGTCGGCGCGCTGCTGCTGCACGGCGGGCTGCCCGTCGCCACCCGCGACGACCTGGTCCGCCGCTTCGACGCCGGCGAGGCCCCGGTGTTCCTGCTGTCGCTGCGCGCCGCCGGCACCGGCCTGAACCTCACCCGCGCCGACCACGTCGTGCACTACGACCGCTGGTGGAACCCGGCCGTGGAGGACCAGGCCACCGACCGGGCGTACCGGATCGGGCAGACCCGGCCCGTACAGGTGCACCGGCTCATCGCCGAGGGCACCGTCGAGGACCGCATCGCCGCGCTGCTCGCCGGGAAGCGGGATCTCGCCGAGGCCGTCCTCGACGCCGGACCGGCGGCCCTGGCCGCGCTCAGCGACACCGAACTGGCCGAACTCGTGACCCTCGGCGGCGACCGATGACCCCGCGCGGTTTCACCGCGTTCCCGCCCGGCCGGGCCCGCCGCCCCCGCACGTGGTGGGGTGCGGCGTGGAACCGGGCGTGGGAGGCCGACGCCCTCGACGCCGGGCCGCTGCGCGCCGGGCGCCGGCTGGCCGCCGCCGGGCACGTCGGCCCGATCACCGTCAGCCCCGGCCGGCTCGCCGCCGCCGTGCACGACGGCGACACCGAGCAGGCATACGCCACCCGGGTACGCGTCGCGCCGCTGACCGGGGACGACTGGGACCTGCTGGCCGGCGAGGTGGCCGCCCGGGCCGGGCACCAGGCGGCGCTGCTGGCGGGGCAGCTGCCCCGCGACCTGGCGGACCTCGCCGGGGTGCGGCTGCTGCCCGCGCTGGGCGAGATCACCCCGGAGTGCGACTGCCCGGAGTGGGACCACCCGTGCCGGCACGCCGCCGCGCTGTGCCACCAGGTGTCCTGGCTGCTGGACGCCGACCCCGCCCTGCTGCTGCTGATCCGGGGCCGCGACGCCCGGCAACTGCTCGCCGCCGCGCCGGCCCCGGGCGGCAGCGGGCCGCGGCCGGAGTCGACGCCGCCGTCGGGGTCACCCGGTCAGGCCCGTATCGCGCCGGAGCCACCCGCCGGGCGTCCCGACGCGGCGGGAACGGCGGCCGTCGAGGCGTACGCCCGCCCGACGCCGCCCCTGCCGCCGCCACCGGGGCCGGCGGACGCGCCGACGCTGCCGTTGCTGCCGCCCGGCCCGGACGTCGACGTTGACGCGTTGCGCCAATTGGTGGCGGTGGCCGCCGAGCGGGCGGCGGCACTGCTGCGGCAGGCCTGACCGCCCGGTCGGCGCCGCCGGCGGGCCTCGCGGACGATGCCGGCGGGCAACGTGCCCGCCGGCGGGGCGTCGCTGGCGTGCGGCGAGCGGGCGGACCGGGGGCGCCTGTCGTGCGGC
Organism: Micromonospora sp. NPDC048040; assembly: GCF_055587185.1. Classification (NCBI taxonomy): domain Bacteria; kingdom Bacillati; phylum Actinomycetota; class Actinomycetes; order Micromonosporales; family Micromonosporaceae; genus Micromonospora; species Micromonospora sp. NPDC048040. Next base: position 141,063 of record NZ_JBVJGT010000014.1, read on the forward strand.
GCGCCGGTGCGGGCGGGGCGGCTGTCAGGCCGGCGGCGGCAGGCCCGCGTCGGCGATGCGCTGGCGCACGGGCCGCCGGCGCACCGCGGCGAGGACCTCGTGCAGCAGGTCGGCCAGCGGCACGGGCAGCTCGGCGTCCAGTTCCCGCATCGCCGCGGTCGTCGCCGCCCACTCCGCCTCGATCAACGGCAGCAGCTCGCGGGCCCGGTCGGTCAGGTGCACGATGCGCTGCCGGGCGTCCGCGCCCGGGGTCAGCTCCACCAGGCCGGCGCGGGCCATCTGGGCCACGGTCTGGCTGGCCGCCGAGTGGGTGACCCCCACCCGGCGGGCCAGGTCGCGGATGGGCAGCGGCCCGTCGGCCACCAGCACCCGCAGCGGCGGCGAGAACCGGGGCCGGTAGTCGGCCAGGCCCCGCTCGGCGTACACCGCCGCCACGTCTGCGTCGAGCACCTCGAGGACGTGCCGCAGCAGCGTCCCCACGGCCTCCCGGTCCGGTACGTCAGTCACCCCGCTAATGTAACAGCGCTGTTGTATCTGGTGGGACGAGGGAGGACAGGCGATGACGCAGCGGTATGCCCTGACGGAGCCGTACGCGCACGGGATGCTCGACGTCGGCGACGGCCAGCTCGTGTACTGGGAAACCTGCGGCAACCCCGACGGCAAGCCCGCGGTGGTGCTGCACGGCGGGCCCGGCTCCGGCTGCTCGCCCAGCTGGCGGACCTTCTTCGACCCGGCCCGCTACCGAGTGACCCTGTTCGACCAGCGCGGCTGCGGACGCAGCCTCCCGCACGCCGCCGACCCCGCCGTGGACCTGTCCACCAACACCACCGACCACCTGATCGCCGACGTCGAACGGCTGCGCGAGCACGTCGGGGTGGACCGCTGGCTGGTGCTGGGCGCGTCCTGGGGTTCCTGCCTCGGTCTGGCGTACGCCCAGCGGCACCCGGAGCGGGTCAGCGAGCTGGTGCTGTTCAGCGTCACCGCCGGCACCCGCCGGGAGATCGACTGGATCACCCGGGACATGGGACGGGTCTTCCCCGCCGAGTGGGCCCGGTTCCGCGACGGCGTGCCGCCGGCCGACCGCGACGGCGACCTGGCCGACGCGTACGCCCGGCTGCTCGCCGACCCGGACCCGGCGGTACGCGACCGGGCCGCCCGGGACTGGTGCGCCTGGGAGGACAGCCACGTCGCCACCGCCCCCGGTCACCGGCCCGACCCCCGCTACGCCGACCCGGTGTTCCGGATGGTGTTCGCCCGGCTGGTCACCCACTTCTGGCGGCACGACTGCTTCCTGCCCAACGAGCAGGTGCTGCGCGAGGTGGGGCGGCTGGCCGGCATCCCCGGGGTGCTCCTGCACGGCCGACTCGACATCAGCAGCCCGCCGGACATCCCGTGGCTGCTGGCCCAGTCCTGGCCGGACGCGCGCCTGGAGCTGCTGGAGCGCGCCGGGCACGGCAGCGGGAACGGCATGGCGGAGCGGGTCGTGGCGGCGCTGGACGGCTTCGCCGACCGCCGCTGACACCCCCGCCCCGCCGGTCAGGTCAGGAGACCTCCGGGCCGGCGCGGGGCCAGTCGGCGCGCGGCGGTCAGCCGCCGGCGAGCCCGGCGCGGACGGGACGGGTCTTGGCGGCGGCCTCGGCGACCTCGGCGTCGGGGTCGCTGCCCCAGGTGATGCCCCCGCCCGCCCAGACGTGCACGCGGTCGGCGTCGACGGCGGCGGTGCGGATGGTCAACCCCAGGTCGATCCGCCCGGGGGCGACCCAGCCGAGGGCGCCCATGCTCGCGCCGCGCCCGACCGGTTCGAGGGCGGCGACGCGGTCCAGCGCGGCGAGCTTCGGGGCGCCGGTGACCGAGCCGCCCGGGCAGACCGCCCGCAGCAGGTCGGCCAGGCCGAGCCCGTCGGCGACCGCCGCCGACACCGTCGACTCGGCCTGCCACAGGTCGCACCAGCGGCGTACGGCGAACAGCTCGTCGACCCGCACGCTGCCGGTGCGGGCGACCCGCGCCAGGTCGTTGCGCTCCAGGTCGACGATCATCACGTGCTCGGCGCGTTCCTTGGCCGAGGCGAGCAGCTCGGCGCGGCCGATGGCGGTGGCGGGCCGGGTGCCCTTGATCGGTCGGGTGACCAGCCGCCCGCCGGTCAGCTCGACGAGGGTTTCCGGGCTCGCGCAGCCGATCGCCCAGCCCGCCCCGGTGAGGGTGCCGCCGTAGCGGGCGCCGGGCAGCGCGGCGAGCCGGCCCAGGGCGGGCAGCGGGTCGCCGGCGTACCGGGCGGCGGCGTGCCCGACGAGGTTGACCTGGTAGACGTCGCCCCGGCCGATGGCGGCGCGGACCGCGGTCACCGCCTCGGCGTGCTGCCGAGGGGTCCAGCTCTCCGCCCAGCCGCCCAGCCACCAGCCGGCGGCGGGCGCCGCGGCGGCCGGCGGGGCGGGCGGGCCGTGGCCGTAGACGACCACGGCGACCTCCGGCAGCGCGGGGGCGGGGTTGGCGGCGCCGGGCGGCCCGCCGGCCAGGCCCGCGCCGGCGGCGGCGGAGACGTAGAGGGCGGCCCCGCAGACGCCGGCGGGGTCGTGGCCGGCGGCGGGGCGGGCCAGGTCGTGCAGCGGCAGGCCGTGCGCGGCCAGGAACTCCTGCGCCAGCGCGGCCGGGTCGCCGCCGTCGGCGGGCCGCCACTGCCAGCGGGCCCGCTCGACGAGCGTACGGCGGCAGGCGACCGGCGCCGCCGGCACATCGACCCCTGCCCGTGAAAGCGTTTCCACGCCGTCCGGCCTATTCTCCCTCATCCGTTCAGTGGATTTCCCGGAAACGACGCGCATACCTGCTCGATGCCGTCCACTTTCGCTTGGTACTGTGCGTCACTGGTCATGTGAACCATGACACAGTGCCCCCACAGTCCGGAGATCCCGATGTGCCAGCACCAACCCACCTGCCCCTCCGCCGACGCGACCGACCGGGAAGCCGCCCGCGTCCTCGCCTGCTTCCCTGAGCAGGGCTGGAGCCTGCTCTGCAACGGTGTCATCGTCTTCGAGGACACCGGCGAACTACTCCCCGACGGCAGGACCATCGCCCCGCACCGCGGCCCGGCCCGACACGCCCTCGCCGCCTGACCCGTCACTCTCCGTCACGCAGTCTTGTGGCGTCGACCCAGGCTAGTCCCCCGGTCGGGACCGCCGCGGCCCAGGTCGGCGCATCCGCCGGGGCGGCACCTCGACCGCCCCGGCGCGCCGCGACCTCAGCTCTCGAACGCTTCCGGTGACGGGCAGGAACACACCAGGTTCCGGTCGCCGTACGCGCCGTCGATGCGCCGCACCGGCGGCCAGTACTTCCCGGCCCGGTCCACCCCGGCCGGGTACGCCCCCACCGACCGCGGGTACGCGTGCGGCCACTCGTCCCCGGACACCATCGCCGCCGTGTGCGGCGCGTTCGCCAGGGGATTGTCGCCCGCCGGCCACTCTCCGGCACCCACCTTGTCGATCTCCGCCCGGATGGCGATCATCGCGTCGCAGAACCGGTCCAGCTCGGCCAGGTCCTCGCTCTCGGTCGGCTCCACCATCAGCGTCCCCGCCACCGGGAACGACATCGTCGGCGCGTGGAACCCGTAGTCGATCAGCCGCTTCGCGACGTCGTCCACGCTCACCCCGGTCGCCTTCGTCAGCGGCCGAAGGTCGAGGATGCACTCGTGCGCCACCAGGCCCTTGTTGCCGGCGTACAGCACCGGGAAGTGCCCGCGCAGCCGCGCCGCCACGTAGTTCGCCGCCAGCACCGCCACCCCGGTCGCCCGGGCCAGCCCCGCCGCGCCCATCATCCGCAGGTACGCCCACGGGATCGGCAGGATCCCCGCCGACCCGTACCGCGCCGCCGAGATCGCGGGCCGGCCGTCGACGTGCGCGCCCAGCGGGTCGCCCGGCAGGAACGGCGCCAGGTGCGCCCGCACCGCCACCGGCCCCACCCCGGGACCACCGCCGCCGTGCGGGATGCAGAACGTCTTGTGCAGGTTCAGGTGCGACACGTCCGCCCCGAACCGGCCCGGCTTGGCGAACCCGACCAACGCGTTGAGGTTCGCCCCGTCGACGTACACCTGACCGCCGGCGTCGTGGACCTTCGCGCACAGCGACGCGATGCCCGTCTCGTACACCCCGTGCGTCGACGGGTACGTCACCATGATCGCGGCGAGGGCGTCGCGGTGCTTGTCGATCTTCGCGTCGAGGTCGACCAGGTCGACGTTGCCGCCGTCGTCGCAGCCCACCACGACGACCCGCATCCCGGCCATCACCGCGCTGGCCGCGTTCGTGCCGTGCGCCGACGACGGGATCAGGCACACGTCCCGGTGCCCCTCGCCACGGTCGCGGTGGTACGCCCGGATGGCCAGCAGACCCGCCAGCTCACCCTGCGAGCCGGCGTTGGGCTGCACGCTGACCGCGTCGTAGCCGGTCACCTCCGCCAGCCACGCCTCCAGCTGGGCGATCATCTCCCGGTAGCCGGCCGTCTGCGCCTGCGGCGCGAACGGGTGCACGTGCGCGAACTCCGGCCACGTCACCGGCTCCATCTCGGTGGTGGCGTTGAGCTTCATCGTGCACGACCCGAGCGGGATCATCCCCCGGTCCAGGGCGTAGTCGAAGTCCGACAGGCGCCGCAGGTAACGCAGCATCGCCGTCTCGGAGTGGTGGCTGCGGAACACCGGGTGGGTGAGGAAGTCCGACGTACGGGCCAGCGCCTCGGGCAGCCGCGAGTCGGTCTCCCCGTGGGCACGCGGCACCCCGAACGCGTCGCACACCGCGTCCAGGTGCGCGTGGGTGGTGGTCTCGTCGCAGGAGATCCCCACCCGGTCCGCGTCGACCAGCCGCAGGTTGACCCCCCGCTGCGCGGCCGCCGCCACGACCTGGGCGGCCCGCCCTGGCACGACCGCGGTGACCGTGTCGAAGAACGCGACGTCGGTGACCTCGACCCCGCCGGTGCGCAGCGCGCCCGCCAACCGCGCCGCCCAGAAGTGGGTGCGCTCCGCGATCGCGCGCAGCCCGTCGGGGCCGTGGTACACGGCGTACATGCCGGCCATCACGGCGAGGAGCACCTGGGCGGTGCAGATGTTGCTGGTCGCCTTCTCCCGCCGGATGTGTTGTTCGCGGGTCTGCAACGCCAGCCGGTACGCCGGGTTGCCGTCCGCGTCGCGGGACACCCCCACGAGGCGGCCGGGCAGCATCCGCTCGAGGCCCGCCCGCACGGCCAGGTAGCCGGCGTGCGGCCCACCGAAGCCCATCGGCACGCCGAACCGCTGGGTGGTGCCGGCGGCGATGTCGACGCCGATCTCCCCCGGCGGGCGCAGCAGCGTCAGGGCCAGCAGGTCCGCCGCCACGGTGACCAGCGCGCCGGCCGCGTGCGCCGCCTCGACCAGGCCCGCCTGGTCGCGCACCGCCCCGGACGCCCCCGGGTACTGCAGGTGCAGACCGAAGAACTCCGCCGGCAGCTCCTCGCGCTCGACGTCGAGCACCCGCACGTCGATGCCGAGCGGCTCGGCCCGGCTGGTGATCACCGCGATGGTCTGCGGCAGGGTGTCGGCGTCGACGACGTACACCGGGCTCTTGCACTTCGACGCGCGGCGGGCGAGGGTCATCGCCTCCGCCGCCGCGGTGCCCTCGTCGAGCATCGACGCGTTCGCGGTGGCCAGCCCCGTCAGGTCCGTCACCATCGTCTGGAAGTTCAGCAGCGCCTCCAGCCGGCCCTGGCTGATCTCCGGCTGGTACGGCGTGTACGCCGTGTACCAGGCCGGGTTCTCCAGCACGTTGCGGCGGATCACCGCCGGGGTGTGCGTGCCGTGGTAGCCCAGGCCGATCATGGACACGGCCACGGTGTTGCGGGCGGCGAGGGCCCGCAGCTCGGCGAGCGCGTCGTGCTCGGTGGCCGGCTCCGGCAGGTCCAGGGTGCCGTGCCAGCGGATCACCTCGGGGATCGCCGCGTCCATCAGCTCTTCGATCGAGCCGTAGCCGACGGCCTCCAGCATCCGGCGCTCGTCGGCCGGATCCGGGCCGATGTGGCGGGCGGCGAACTGCTCTGCGGTCATGGGTGGCGCTCCCCTGAGGCGAGGTCGACAGGTCGGCCTCCCCCTCTGTCACGCCCGCACAGCGCTCCACAGTGCCTGCCCACGAGGTCCTTTTGCCTGAGAGGTTCCGGGGAGGATTTGCCCCTTCGGCGCCGCCCGAGGTGCTTTCTGGGCGGTCTCTCCCACGTGGGTGGTACCGGCATGGTCAACGCTACCAGCGCCCGGTCGGCCGGTGGATGTCGTACCCCCGCGGCATGATCACGGTGAGCTGTGGAGGTGTGTTCTGATGCCCGAGCCCGCGACCCACCCGGAGGACCTCGGCCGGTTCTTCGTCGCCCGCGCCAACGCCGGCGACGTCGACGGCCTGGTCGCCCTCTACGAGCCCGACGCGGTCCTGGACACCCCCGCCGGCCCGGCCACCGGCACGCGGGCCATCCGCGCCGCGTTCACCCGGCTGCTCGCCGACCGGCCCACCTTCGTCCCCGGCGAGGCGCGACCCACCCTGCGCGCCGGTGACCTGGCGTTGACCTCCACCCGGCTCGACGACGGCAGCGTCACCGTCGAGGTGGCCCGCCGCCAGCCCGACGGCACGTGGCGGTGGGTCATCGACCAGCCCCGCGCCGCCGGCTGACCCCGGCGGCTACCGGCCGGCGCCGGTCAGGCCCGTCGGCACCACGCCCGCGCCGACGTCACCGCCCGCCGGCGCCCCCACCGTCCGGTCGGCCAGCGCCGGCAGCAACCGGCCCAGCGGCGCGTCGAGGGTCAACGCCGCATACCCGTCGCCCCGCGTCGGCCCCTGGTTGACGATCACCACCGGGATGCCCAGCTTCGCCGCCCGCAACACGAACCGGCGACCCGACATCACCGTCAACGACGACCCCAGCACCAGCAGCAGCCGGGCCCGCTGCACCATGTCGAAACAGCGGGCCACCCGCGGCGCCGGCACCGTCTCGCCGAAGAACACCACGTCGGGCTTGAGCACCCCGGTACCGCAGAACGTGCAGTCGACCGTCCGGAACTCCGCCACCTCGTCGTCGGCGAGATCCACGTCACCGTCCGGGTTGACCGCCGAGACCCGCGCGTCGAACCCCGGGTTCGCCTCCCGCAGCCGCCGGTCCAACTCCTCCCGGGACGTCTGGTTGCCGCACCCCAGGCACACCACCTCGTCGAGACGACCGTGCAACTCCACCACCCGCGGGCTGCCCGCCGCCGTGTGCAACCCGTCGACGTTCTGTGTGATCACCCCGTCGACCAGGCCGCCGCGCTGCAACCGGGCCACCGCCCGGTGCCCGTCGTTCGGGGCCGCCCGCGCGATCACCCGCCACCCCAGGTGGCTGCGCGCCCAGTAGCGCCGCCGCGCCTGCGCGTCGCGGGTGAACACCTGATAGGTCATCGGGGTGTGCCGACGGGCCGCCCCACTGGGCCCCCGGTAGTCCGGGATGCCCGACTCGGTCGACAGGCCCGCCCCGCTCAACACCACGACACCACCGCCCGCCACCAGGCCGGCCAGCGTGTCGATCGTCTCCGTCACCCGTCCATGCTGCCTCAGCGACCCGCGCCCCGGCGAACACCCCGCGACCCCGCCGCGGCGGCGACTAGGTTGGCAGATATGCGCGTCGTCATCGCCGGAGGCCACGGCAAGATCGCCAAACTGACCCACCGGGAACTCGCCGGACGCGGCGACACCGCCGTCGGCCTGATCCGCAACCCCGACCACGCCGCCGCGCTGACCGCCGCCGGCGCCCACCCCGTCGTCGCCGACCTCGAACACGTCGGCGTCGCCGACCTCGCCGGCCACCTCGCCGGCGCCGACGCGGTGGTCTTCGCCGCCGGCGCCGGCCCCGGCAGCGGCGCCGCCCGCAAGGACACCGTCGATCGGGCCGCCGCCGTGCTGCTCGCCGACGCCGCCGAACGCGCCGGCGTCCGCCGCTACCTGCTGGTCTCCTCGATGGGCGTGGACGGCGAGCCGCCCGCCGGCACCGACGAGGTGTTCGCGGCGTACCTGCGGGCGAAGAAAGCCGCCGAGGACGACCTGACCGGCCGCGACCTCGACTGGACCGTGCTGCGACCCGGCCGGCTCACCGACGACCCACCCAGCGGACGGATCGCCCTGGCCCGGCACGTGCCTCCGGGCGCGGTCACCCGCGCCGACGTCGCCCGCGTGCTGCTCGCCCTGCTCTACGAGCCCCGCACCGCCGGGCAGATCCTGGAGCTGGTCGGCGGGGAAACCCCGATCGCCGACGCCGTCGCCGCCGGCTGACCGGCCGCAACGTCCCCGCCGGCGCACCGGAACCGGACGGCGCCCACCGCGCCCCGTCCGGCACCCCCGCCCGGCGCGGGCGCACTCCGCCCGCCGCGGCGTCCCACGGGGTCAGCCGTCGAGCACCGCCCGCAGCCGCGCACTGGCCGCCCCGGCCGCGTAGGCGTCGGCCCGCAACTGCTCCGACTGCGCCGACAGGTGCTCCTGCCACTGGCTCAGCTGCTGCTGCGCCGTCGTCACCGCCGCCACCAGCGCCGCATGCCGGCCCTCCAGCTCCCGCACCTGCCGCCGCAGGTCCTCACCCCGAGGCTCCCCCTGAGGGAACAGAGACCCCGCCCGGCGGTGCGCCTCGGCGAGGATCTCGTCGGCCTGTCGCCGGGCGTCGGCGATGATCTCCGCGCCCTCCGTGCTGGCCTCGCTGATCGTCCGGTTCGCCTCGTCCTGCGCCCGCACCGCCAACTCGACCACCACCGGGTCCGGGCCCTGCGGGGCGGTGCTCGGCAGCGCGCCGTGACGCAGCATCTCCACCTGCCGCACCAGCCCGTCGTTCTCCCGCCGCAGCCGATCCACCTCACCGTCGAGCAACGCCATCCGCTCGTCGACCGACCGGGCCAGGCCGGCGACCTCGTCGGCGGACAGCCACTGGCTGCCCCGGAAACGGCGAGCCTCCAGCGCGCCCAACGCCCGGGTCAGCTCGCCGGTCGGGGCGGCGGAGACCCGGTCGCCACTATCGATGCTCATCGAACACCTGTCCAACTGAAGTCCCGCGGCGCGGCGGCCGCCGCACTCGCGAGAGGGGGATAAAGAGACTGGTCGTAACTCTCCACCAGGATCCTCTCCGGCGGCACACCGGACACCGTCAGGGCGGTGATCGTCTCCCGGGTCATCTCCGGACTGCCGCAGACCAGCACGTCGGTGTCCCGCCACGGACCCAACCGCACCGCGGTCTGACCGGCCGTGCCCACCTCACCCTGCCACTGCCAGCCGCTCTCCACCGTCGGCACGTACCGCAACCAGCCGCCGCCCGCACCGGAGCGCCACGCCCCCGCCGGCGGCGTCGCCGCCAACTCCCGCAACGCCCGGTCGTCGTACAGGTCGTCGGGAGTCTTACCGCCCACCACCAGCGTCGTCGCACGCCCCGGCCCCTGCTGCAACGCCTCCGCCACCGCCCGCAACGGCGCCAACCCGGTGCCGCCCGCCACCAGCAGCAACGGCAACTGCGACCGGTCGTACGACGACAACGCCACCCCCACCGGCAACCCCAACAACAACTGGTCGCCCTCGCGCAGCTTCCGCACCAGATGCGTGGAGAAGCGACCCGCCGCCCGGACATGGAACTCGATCGTCCCGTCGGCGCGCGGCGCGTTCGCCGGCGACAGGTACCGCCACATCCGCAACTGCGGCACCTGCACCGGCAGCGACTGCCCCGGCAGGTAGTCGCACAGGTAGTTCGGGCGGACCGTGAACACGCACACGTCGGCCCGGCGCCGCTGCACCCACTGCACCTCCGCCTCCCAGTACGGCGGCGACGTCCGCTCCGCCTCCGCCGCCCCCGTCAGCATCAACCGCGCCACCAACTCGTACGCCGCGGCCCACTCCGCGCGCAGGGCCGGCGTCCACCGTGGCCCGAGGAAGCGTTCCAGCGTCGCCAGCAACGCCTGCCCGACCCAGATGTAGTGCCACTCCGCCAACGGCACCGGCCGACCCTGTTGGTCCTCGCCGCGGAACCGCCGGTGGTCGGCCCCCAACCGCTGCGCGAACGCCGTCAACTCCCGCTCGTCGTCGACGTGGGTGATGATGTGCCCCAAGGCCGAGAGCAACTTGTCCTGCTGGTACTGCATGTTCGTCGGGAACATCGTGCGGGCCTCGGGCGCGATCACGAACAACGTGGCGTAGAAGTACTTCGCCGCCTCCGGACCGGCCACGCAGAACTGCGCCCAACTCTGACGTAACGCCGCGACGTCCATGCCTCAGCCCTCCTGCCGGCGGGCGGCGTCGTGACGCTCCCGCAGGGTCAGCCCCACCACGCCCGACGCCCCGTACGCGCGGTCACCCTGCCACAGGTTCGGATCCGGCACCCGGGTGTCGTAGTAGCGGTGGTGCACCGCGTGCAACGCCGCCCACCCCACACTGCCGTTGAGCCACGACCAGTCACCGTGCACCGGCCGGCCCGCCCGCTCCTCCTGCGCGCAGAACTTCATGAACAACTCCGACTCGGTGTGCGGATCGGACACCCGCACCCCCGCCTCCCGGAACGAGTGCAACACCGCCTGGTTGATCACCAACACGGCGTGCTCCCGCCACAGGGTGTCCTCCCGCGAGGTGTCCAACCCCAACCCCCGCGCCACCGGCAGCAACTGGTCATACCGGTCCCGGTCACCCATGTTCCGGGTGCCGATCTCGTCACTCAGGTAGTGCCCGTTGAACGGGGCACAGCTGTAGTCCACCCCACCGACCCGCAGGCGCATGTTGCTGATCACCGGCAGGGCGTGCCAGCGCAGCCTCAACTCCTCGAACCACGGGTACGCCGGATGCGTCAGGGCAACCTCGCGGACGAGGTCCCGCGGCACCTCCACCAGCGTCGGATCCTCGTACGCCGTCTCGATCACCCACGGCAGCAGGTCGAACCGTCCCGGCACCGCCGGCGGACGCCACCCCAGACGCCGTGCCGCGTCCGTCATCGCCACCTGCGCCGGATCACCCAGCACCGACCCGTCGTCCATCCGATGACCGCAGTAGCGGATCAACTGGTCGTTCCAGATCCGCGCCCGCGGACCCACCCCGGGCCGGTCCGGCGCGAACACCGTCATCACCGACTGGATCCGCCCACCGTTGTCAGCCACCGAAAGGTGCTGCGCCAACTCCTGCGCGATCCCCGCCGCCGTCGTCACGTCACGCCGGTCCCGGACCTTCAACCCGGCCCACCGCACGCGCCCCACACAGCGCACCGACTGCCGCCACGCCACCTTCGCCCCGTACGCCAGTTCCTCGGAGGTGTGCCGGTACGTGCCGGTCAGCGCGATCTCCTCCCGCACCTGCGCGATGCGCACGGCCACGTCCGGCAGCCGCCGCTCCGCGTGGTAGAGACGCAGGAACTCCACGGCCTCCGCCGCCACGTCCTCCATCGCAGGCGCCTGCGGCCGGGGAGCATGCGCCACCGGGCAGCCCGACCCCTCGCCGTCCACGACACGCCCACCGGCATCCACCAACACCGCGGCGGCATGATAGTCAGTCTGCACTTTGTTCAAATCCGATCGTCGGGCAGGCGCGGTCGTCGCCTTCTGCGTCGTCCCCCGGCACGGTTCACCGACCCGCCGGCGCGCATGTCACGGACAGTGACATGCGCGCGGCAAGCCGCGCGCCGCACATAGGATTCCCGGCCACGCAAAGACTGTCAACAGCCCGACTCACGCCGAAAACGTCCACAATCGACGTTTGCCCCCGCAAGCACGCCACTCTGGACATCCCCACGCATGCGCTTGCCCTGCATCGCCCGGCGGCCGGCGTTGGCACGGCGGTTCGGGTTGCGGCGCGTGGGGGTGGGGGGGGGGGGGGGGGGGGGGGGGGGGGGGGGGGGGGGGGGGGGGGGGGGGGGGGGGGGGGGGGGGGGGGGGGGGGGGGGGGGGGGGG